>NZ_JADZBI010000034.1 GCF_020852195.1 Hyphomicrobium sp.
CTTCCCGGGCGAGAAGGATCCCGTGACCTTCGACAACATGGCCAAGGCGATCGAGGCCTTCGAGGCGACGCTGCTCACGCCGGCGCCGTTCGACAAGTTTTTGAACGGCGACGACGGGGCGCTCTCCGATGTGCAGAAGACCGGCCTCAACCTCTTCATGGATAAGGGCTGCGCCGCCTGTCACAACGGCATCAACGTCGGCGGCAACGGATACTTCCCCTTCGGCGTCATCGAGAAGCCGGGCGCCGAGGTGCTACCCGAGGGTGACCAGGGCCGGTTCGCAGTCACCAAGACGGCCGACGACCAGTATGTGTTCCGCGCCGCTCCGCTGCGCAACGTCGCGGTCACTGCACCCTACTTCCATTCCGGAAAGGTCTGGGACTTGAAGCAGGCGGTCGCCGTCATGAGCAGCTCGCAGCTCGGCACCGAGCTCGCGCCCAACGAGGTCGACGCCCTTGTCGAGTTCCTGCACACGCTCACCGGCGACGTGCCGCGCATCGACTATCCGGTGCTGCCGCCGGAGACACAGAACACGCCTCGGCCGACGGCCGAGATCTTGAAGCAATAAAAGCAAGAGCGGGAGAAGCAAGCCCCGGATCGGCTTCCGTTCCGGGGCTTCCGCATTGTGGGATCGCAGCGCTGGAGCGTGCGCTGAGTGCAGTACATCTCCGCGTGCTTGGCTCGGCTTCACAGCAAGCCTCGTCATCCCGGCGCAGGCCGGGATCCAGACACGCCTCGAATTGCCACAAGGCTTGCCGGACCTTGTCCGGACGCGCGATGTCGAAGTACGGTGATCCTACTTGCTGACCAGCCGGACAACCGCCGTGGCCGGAATGCGCCGCCGCCAGTCAAGGCGCACGCCGATGCGCTTTCTGAGCGTGCCGTCCCACTCGGTGTCGAGGCCTGCCTTGCGCAGCGCATCGACGATCACGCGCCCGACGGCGACGCTGTTGTCCTCGCCGCCGTCCACGTGGCCGTAGGTGAGGTAGAGGCCGTGCCCCTCCGCCGCGTTGTCCGTATCCTGCGTGTGGTAGAAGGCGAAGCCCGAGACGTCGAAGCCGGCGTCGATGGCGCCCTGGATCTCCTCGCCGATCTCGGCGAGTCCGCAGTTCTGGCAGCAGGAGAAGTCGTGCCGGGCGACGATGCCGCCGTCGTTCAGCGCCTCGAACGCGCGGTCGAGGCGATCGCAATCGGTGATCTCGGGCCACGTTGCCTGCGCGGCGAGGTGGGCGGCGAATGCCTTGTCGATCTCCGCCTCGCAGATGCGTTCAACCGTTTCCGCATCCGCGTCCTCGTGCTCGTCGAGGACGTATTCGACGGCCTCCTCCAGAACGTCCGCGAATGTCCGGTCGCCGCGCGCGACCGCCGTACGGACGAATCCGTGGACCTGCGCAACGAGCGCTGCTTCGCCGGGTTCGTCCATCGTGCGTCCTTCAGCCCACGTTGCGGCGCGGCCCGAACGAGCTGCCGCGGAGCGCTGCTCAATCCCCGAAGATCTGCTTCGTGCCGAGGTTGCGGAAGAGCTGCTTCAAGAGCCCGTCCTCGTTGCCGCCCGGCGCCGGCGTC
This sequence comes from Hyphomicrobium sp., assembly GCF_020852195.1. Taxonomy (GTDB): domain Bacteria; phylum Pseudomonadota; class Alphaproteobacteria; order Rhizobiales; family Hyphomicrobiaceae; genus Hyphomicrobium_C. The sequence goes on from NZ_JADZBI010000034.1 coordinate 1,567, forward strand.
GTGCGCGAGACGAAGTCGAAAACCTTGCCGTCCTTGAGCCCGTAGTTGGCCACGCGGTCGACGGTCGCATTCGGCGTGAAGTAGACGGCGAGCACCTGCCGGTCCACCTCGTTGCCCTTCATGAACGCGGTCCGCTTCTCGGTGCTCGAGATGTAGTAGTAGGCCGAGCCGTTGCCGTAGGTGGTGGTCGTCGTCGGCGTGCCAAGGACGAGCTTCACCTGCTCCTGGCCCATGCCGGGCTGCACCTGGGCGATGTCGGATTCGCGGAACAGGTGGCCGTGCTTGGTGATTTGCTCGCTGCAGGCCGAGATGACGACCATGGCCGCCAGCAGCACCGGCATCAGCGCGCGCAAGGCCAGATCTCTGGCCCTGCTGCGCTCAGCGCTTTGACCCGGTGCGTCCTCACGGCGCATAGTGCAACGACCCCTTGGGAGACTCATGTAACCCCTGTGCTCACGTCCCGCCCTTAGCTAAAAGGAGGCCGCAAGGCAACGGCGGGTCTTCACGGACCAAGATCGGTCCTATCGAAGGCCTGACACCCTTCAGCAAGAGGTTGAAAAAACCGCGTGCTCTCATGGTTTAGAAGCAGAGCCCAAGATCGGCGCACAGCAATCGACCTTTATGGCGCGATCGTGGCCCATGCCCGCCATCCCGTGTTTTTTGCGCGCCATGGTGTCCTCGACACCCCGGAAGGGCGCACCGCCATGATCATCCTGCTGATGTTTCCGCTGCTGGAACGGCTACAAAGCGGCGGCGCGCAGGAGCGTCGCATCGCCCGCCTCCTGACCGAGACCTTCATCACTGACATCGACGACTGCCTGCGCGAGATGGGGGTTGGCGACCTTTCGGTGCCGAAGAAGGTCAAGCGCGCCGCCCAGGCGCTCGGCGAGCGGTGCCTTGCCTACCGCCGCGCGGCCGCATCCCGCGAGCCCATGCCGGCGGTGGCACGCGAGCTGGCAGCCACCGTCCCTGGCCTGGACGCGGATCCGGAAGGCGCCGAGGCGCTCGCCCGCCTGACGCTGAAAGCCGTCGCCGATCTGCGTGCCGTCGCGGCCGAGAGGCTGCTCGCTGGCGCGATCGCCCTTCCCGAGCCTGCGGATATGGCCGCGCTCGCAGAACCTCCAAGAGGCGCAGCATGACCGCCCTCCGCGACTGGACCCATTTCGTGGCCGACATCGGCGAGCGCGGCTTGAGCCGCACGCGCACGGCGACTGACGAGGAGCGCATCGAGCTCGCGCGTGAGCTCGATATCCTGTCCTGCGAGAGCCTGAGCGTGGCCTATCGTATCGAGCCGCGCGGCGCGGGGCGTTACACGTTTTCCGGCACGCTCGAAGCGGAGGTGACGCAGGCCTGTGTCGTCACGCTCGATCCGGTTCCGGCCCGCCTGTCGGAGGCGTTCGCGATCGAGCTCGGGCCGGCCGATTCGCTGGAGGACGAGCAGCCGGCGTCGGGCGAGCGCGAGGTGTTGAGCATCCCGGACATCGAGCCGATCGAGGACGGCCGCATCGAGGTCGGCACCATGGTCTTCGGTATTCTGTCGGCAGCGCTTCCGCCCTATCCGCGCGCGTCCGGGGCGACATTCGACTGGGTTGATCCCAAGATCGCGGCCGATCCGGGCGGGGCAAGTCCGTTTGCCGCATTGGCGAAGCTCAAACCGCAGTCCTAAACCTTCGGCTTGCGGCACGCTGGATTCCGCAAGAGACTTTCGTCTGCAAGGGGGTTTCTACTCCGGGGATGCGCGATCCGCTCCCGGCCGGCGGAAATGAGTTGTTTCGCACATGCAAACGAGTATTTTCCCGCTGGCCCTGCTTCCGGGGGACGGAAAGCTGGCGGGCTCGGTCGACAGGATCAAGAAGCGCCAGATGGCTCAGCCGCGGACATTAGCGCTCGACGCCATGGGCGGCGATCACGGTCCCGAGGTGGTGGTCCCGGGAGCCGCGATCTCCCTTGAGCGCTATCCGGCGTTGCAGTTCATCTTCTTCGGCGACGAGGCGCGTATCGCGCCGGTCCTCGCCGCCCATCCGGCGCTTGCCGCGCGCGCGCGCGTCGTTCACACCACCCAGGTCGTCGCCATGCACGAGAAGCCGAGCCAGGCGCTCCGCCGCGGCAAGGGCTCGAGCATGTGGCTCGCCCTCGAGGCTGTGCAGAAGGGCGAGGCACATGCGGCCGTCTCTGCGGGCAATACCGGCGCGCTGATGGCCATGGCCAAGCTCATCCTGCGCCCGATGAAAGGCATCGAGCGCCCGGCGATCGCGGCCCTCTGGCCGACGGTCACCGCCGAATGCATCGTGCTGGACGTCGGCGCCAACATCGGCGCCACCGCCCGCCAGCTCACCGATTTCGCGCTCATGGGCGCCGCCATGGCGCGCGCGCTGTTCCACGTCGAGCGCCCGACCGTCGGTCTGCTGAACGTCGGCGTCGAGGAGATCAAGGGAGCCGAGGAGGTCAGGGAAGCCCATGCCCTTCTCAAAGAGGTCGAGCTGCCGCTCGAATACCGCGGCTTCATCGAGGGCGACGAGATCGGGCACGGCAAGGTGGATGTGGTCGTGGTCGAGGGCTTTGCCGGCAACATCGCGCTCAAGACCGCCGAAGGAACGGCCAGGCAGATCGGCCAGTATCTGAAGGACGCCATGATGCGCACCCTTTTGTCGCGCATCGGCGCGTTCCTGGCCCGCGGCGGCTTCCGGGTGCTCAAGGAGAAGATGGACCCGAGGCGCGTCAATGGCGGCACGTTCCTGGGCCTCAACGGCATTGCGGTGAAGAGCCACGGCGGCACGGACGCGCTCGGCTTTGCGAGCGCCGTGGATCTCGGCTACGAAATGGCCGAAAGCGGCCTGCTCGGCCGCCTGGCCGCCGATCTCGAGGCTTTCCATCACCGGCTCGGCACGGAGCAGCCGGTTTCCACGAGCGCCCTGGGCTCCGCGAAGCCCCAATAATCACGAACGAAGAGGATACACCTTGGCAGTCATTCGATCGGTCATCCGCGGTGTGGGCGCCAATCTGCCGAAGCGCGTCATGACCAACGCCGATCTGGCAAAGATCGTCGACACGTCCGACGAATGGATCGTCGAGAGAAGCGGCATCCGCCAGCGCTACATCGCCGCCGACGACGAGCTGACCTCGACATTGGGGACCGCCGCCGCCCACCAGGCGCTGGTGCGGGCCGGCATCGATCCCGTGGACATCGACCTCATCGTTTGCGCGACCGCCACCCCGGACCGAACCTTCCCGTCCACGGCCGTGCGCATCCAGTCCGCGCTCGGCGTCACCAAGGGCGCCGCCTTCGACGTGCAGGCGGTATGCTCAGGATTTGTCTATGCGCTGTCGATTGCCGACAATTTCATCAGGACGGGACAATCCAACCGCGCGCTCGTGGTCGGCGCCGAGACCTTCTCCCGCATTCTCGACTGGACCGACCGCGCCACGTGCGTGTTGTTCGGCGACGGCGCCGGCGCCGTCGTGCTTGAGGCCCAGCCGCAGCACGGCACACGCGAGGATCGCGGCATTCTTGCGACGCTGATCCGCTCCGACGGCCGGTTCGAGGATCTGCTTTATGTGGATGGCGGCCCGGGCTCGACCAAAACCGTGGGGCACCTGCGCATGAACGGACGCGAAGTGTTCCGCCATGCAGTGCAAAAGATTTCGGGCGTCATCGAGGAGACTCTGGTGGCCACCGGCTACGCGGCGGACGAGATCGACCTGTTCGTTCCTCACCAGGCCAATGTCCGCATCCTTGACGGCATCGCTAAGAAGCTTGGCATCGACCAGGGGAAGATCGTCAAGACGCTCGAAAAGCACGGCAATACGTCTGCTGCGTCGATCCCGCTAGCCCTTAACCAAGCCTTCGAGGAGCATCGTCTCGGAGAGGGCAGCCTGGTCCTCATGGAGGCCATGGGAGGCGGGTTTACGTGGGGTGCGGCGCTGGCCCGCTGGTGATCTCGCAATTGCGAGAGCGAGCGGGAGTGCGCCGCACAAATCCGCCCGCTGAAGGTTAAGAATCGCGCCGTCGAAACGATCGCTAATTATGTGTGCGATTTCAGTTGCTTGTTGCGATCTGTCATTGACCGCGCGCTCGCGTCTCGGTAGCATCAGGAATAATACCTAACTACGGGGAGGCGCTGCGTGATGAGCGGGAAGACACTGACACGTGCCGATCTGGCCGAGGCAGTGGTCCGGAAGGTCGGCCTGCCGAGGAATGAGTCTCAGGAGCTTGTCGAACTCGTGCTGAACGAGATTTCGGACAGTTTGGCGCGCGGAGAGCAGGTAAAGCTCTCGTCATTCGGCTCATTTGGCATTCGCCAGAAGGGTGAGCGCATCGGTCGCAATCCCAAGACGGGCAAGGAAGTGCCGATCACGCCGCGCCGCGTGCTGGTGTTCCGTCCGAGCAACATCATGAAGGACCGTATCAACTCCGGCCGCTCGCGGCGGACCAAGGCTGCTGAGTAGCCTCGCGGTCTGGTGAGCCGGAGTTCTGCGCGCGAATGACGCGCGTCAGCACGCGTGCGGGTGTGCCCCGATTTTTTTTGATGCGTGTGCGGCGTGCGTGATGCGCATCGCGTGAGCACTCGGGACGAGATGTGCTCGTGCGCTGAGCGTGCCGCGAAAAAAACCAACAAACCGTCGACAAGTCTGTGATGTCGCGATGCGGTGAGTCGCGCGCGCCGCTGTTGAAAAAAGCTGTGATCTTCTGATCCGATTGATCGAGACGGCGCGCGACGTTGGCGGTATGCTTGTCGAAGCAAGCTGTGGCGTGGGCGTTTGCGCATCTTCAAGCAATTCGGGATGCCAGTGTGAGTACGGCACTGCCCGCAAGGACTTGGCGGGTTGGCGCCGCGCGGCAGCGAAGTGCAAACCGGCGCGGTCCGGATCGTTCATGGCCAAGGCATCGAGGGGTAACGATGGGCAAGGCAGCGGAAGCTTTTCGAACCATCAGCGAGGTCGCTGAGGAGCTCGATGTGCAGAAGCACGTGCTGAGGTTCTGGGAAGCACGCTTCCCGCAGGTCCGGCCCATGAAGCGGGGCGGCGGACGCCGGTATTATCGGCCGGAGGACATGGAACTCCTGCGCGGCATCCGCCATCTGCTCCACGCCGAGGGCTACACCATCAAGGGCGTGCAGAAGATTCTGCGCGAGCAGGGCATCGATCAGGTGAAGCAGCACGGCCGCGCTCCGAGCGCGCGTGGGCTTCAGCCCGACGCACGCGCTTTGCCGGCGAACGTCCCGGCCATCGGCGGGGCAAACGCGCAGGGCCGCGGCCCGGTCGCCGTGCCGCCGGCGCGCCGTGGAGGCTCGCGTAGCCGCAGCAGCACCATCGAGCATTTGGCGACCGTCGAGGCTGCGATCAAGGAACTGGAGCAGTGCCGAGCTATTCTGCTTGAGTCGCTGGGCAAGACCGCGCCGGTCCGTGTGCCGCGTCGCGCACGCGCCGTCGGCGCGTAGGCCGCAAGCGGGGTATGCTTCCGCTCATGCGATGAAGGGCGGAGGCACCCGGCACCACGTGTGCCCTCGTGAGGCGCACGGGTGGTAACCATGGCAGAGACGGAGCTCTGGCTCGTTGATCTCGGCAAAACGGCGGCGGCCCTCGAAGCCATCGAGGCCGCGACGCCGCGCCTCTCGGACGACATCCGCCACCGCCTTCACGAGATGAGCGACGAGGCAGCCCGCCGCGAGCGCCGGCTGGCGCACATCGCGCTGCGCATCCTTCTTGAGAAAAGGCTTGGTCCCTGCATCCGTCGCACCCCGTTCGTCAGGAGCGCTCCCGGCAAGCTGTCGCTCGCCGGGAGCGACGTCGCCATCAGTCTGGCTCATACCGAGGGCGTAGCGCTGATCGCGCTCGGCGACGGCGACCCGCTCGGGGTCGACATCGAGCATCTGCGCCCCGTCCGTATTCCGGAGGAGCGCCGCGAGCCGATCGAGAGGGAGGCCGTGGCCCTCGCGCAAGATGCCCCTCTGGCCGGCCGCGATCGCGACGCGCGCTTCCTCAACGCCTGGGTTCGCATCGAGGCAGCCGCGAAGGCTGAGGGGAGCGGCGTCGGCCCCCTTCTCGAGCGCCTGCGGCCGGGGCGGCGTGCCCCGCTCGCGCGTCCCCTCGTGGTCCACGACGTGCCGGTATCCGCGGACGTGTTCGCGGCCGTGGCCATGGCGCCGGGTCGATCGCTGCCCCCACTTTGCCTGTTGCCCGAGACGACAGCCGCTATTGACGCACTTCTCGAGGCCGATGAGGGAACGAGCCGTTGACCGAAGGGCCGTTGCCGGACATAAGGGGGGCCGAAGTCGGAGCGTAGCGCAGCCTGGTTAGCGCACCAGTCTGGGGGACTGGGGGTCGGGAGTTCAAATCTCCCCGCTCCGACCATTTGTTTCAATGAAGTGACATTTTGACCCCGCTCTTTGCCTGCAACCGGCAATTGTTGATTGTTGTCCCCGGCGGCGGGTCATACTGTAGCCTCACTCCACGGCTCATCCCGAGAGGATGACGCGTGTCGGCAAACGGGTCGGGGTGCGAAATTGGGCAGTTCGGGGGCCGAGTGGTGGAATCTGACGCGCTTGCGCGATTGGATGCTGGCGCTGCCGCGCTACACCAAGCGAGCCGTCCTGGTCGTCGCTGACCTCCTTCTTCTCCTCATCGTTCTCTGGATCGCATTGTCGCTCCGCTACGGCACACCGTTTATTCCTCCCGATCTTATCGCCGTCGCCCTGATCACGGCCGGTCCGGTGATCACCGTCGCCACCTTGTGGCACTTCGGCATCTACCGCATGGTGACCCGCTTCATCGGCTATCGCGGCAACACGCAAGTGCTCGCCGCCGTCGCTTTGTCGGTGCTGATCTGGGCGCTCGCGCTGTTCATGATCGGCCAGTACGGCATTCCGCGCAGCGTCATCATCTCCTACGGCGTGTTTGGCGCGGCCGCGATCATGGCGTCGCGCGCCGGCATCAAGCTGCTGCTCGAGAGCGCCGGCATCACCTTTCCGGACGCCAACGCTGCGCGAGCCCGCACCGCAACGCTGATCTACGGCGCCGACCAGCTCGGCATCGCCTTGCTGCGCGCCATCCGCAAGGCGCGCGATCGCCACGTCGTCGGCTTCGTGGATTCGTCGCCAAATCTCTGGCGCCAGTACGTGAGCGACCTCAAGGTCTACCCGCCGCATCGCATCGGCCGTCTCATCGAGCGCGAGAAGGTGCGCGAGGTCCTGATCGCATTGCCGGGCAACCGCCGCCAGGAGCGCAGGCGCGTGCTGCAGGAGCTGGAGCGGTACCCGGTCGCGGTCAAGATCCTTCCGACCTACGAGGACGTCGCATCGGGGCACGTGAGCATGAACAGCCTGCGCGCCGTCGAGGTCGGCGACATTCTGGGGCGCGATGCGGTGGTGCCCGACATCGGGCTGATGGAGCGCCATACGGCTGGCAAGTCGATCCTCGTCACCGGCGCGGGGGGGTCGATCGGCTCCGAGCTCGTCCGCCAGATTTCCGGCCGCTCGCCGCGCCGCCTCGTGCTTCTCGATATCTCGGAAAGCGCCCTCTACAACATCGAGATCGAGCTTCGCCGGCGCCTTCGCAATGACCTCAAGCCGCCCGAGATCAAGGTCGTGCTCGGCTCCGTCACCGACGCGCGCCTCTTGGACCAGGTGATCGTCGAGAACGGTATCGAGGCGATCTATCACGCGGCGGCTTACAAGCACGTGCCGATGGTGGAGCTGAACCCGTTCTCCGGCCTTGAGAACAACGTCTTCGGCACAGTGGTGGCAGCGCAGGCCGCCCGCAAGCACGGCGTGGAGCGCTTCGTTCTGGTGTCGACCGACAAGGCCGTGCGGCCCACGAACATCATGGGGGCGAGCAAGAGACTCGCCGAGCTCGTGCTGCAGGCGGAGGCGGCCGGCAGTGACAGGGCGACGGTCTTCACCATGGTGCGCTTCGGCAATGTGCTCGAGAGCTCCGGCTCCGTCGTGCCGCTATTCCGCGAGCAGATCCGCAGCGGCGGCCCGATCACCGTCACGCACCCCAACGTGACGCGCTTCTTCATGTCGATTCCCGAGGCCGCGGAGCTGGTCATCCAGGCCGGCGCTATGGCGAAGGGCGGCGAGGTGTTCGTGCTGCACATGGGCGATCCGGTGCGCATCGATGATCTGGCGCGGCTGATGGTGCGCCTGTCCAACCTCGAGGTGCGCGACGAGGCCAATCCGCACGGCGACATCGAGATCACCTACATCGGTCTGAGGCCCGGCGAGAAGCTCTACGAGGAGCTCTTGATCGGGGTGCACACCGAGACCACCGAGCACCCGCGCATCTTCAAGTCGGACGAGCCCTTCCACACGAAAACCGATCTCTACCATGAGCTCGGCCTGCTCAAGCAGGCGATGGAGATACGCGACAAGTCCGCCGTGCAGTCCATCCTGAAACGCACCGTCGAGGGCTACCAGTCGAGCGTGGACGACGACACCTTCGAGCGCAACGTCGTAACCGAAAGCCGCTCGCAGACACTGCACTGATCCGGTCGCGAAAGAGAAAAGCCTTGTGTCGGTAACGACCGGGGAGGCCTAACGCAGAGCTGCGCGGATGGCGTCGAGGCCGTCGGTCAAGGCGGCGGGGCCAGGCTGCAGGATCAACGGCGACTTGATCTCGACGATGCGACCCGCTTGCACCGCCGGCACGGCGCCCCAGCCCTCCCGCGCCTTGAAGCTGTCGAGGCGCACCTTCTTTCCGCACCAGGAGGCGAGCACTACCTCGGGGCTGCGTGCGATGACCTCTTCGGAGGTGACGATGCGCTCCTTCGCCTCCGCCTTCGTGCTGAGCTCGGCGAAGATGTCGATGCCGCCCGCGATCTCGACCAGCTCCGACACCCAGCCGATGCCTGAGATCATCGGGTTGTCCCATTCCTCGAAATAGACGCGCGGGCGCACGGCTATGCCTTTGGTCTCGGCCGCCACCTCGTCGAGGCGCGCTTCGAGCCGGCGGGCGAGCGCGTCCGCCTTCTCGGGGCAGCCGATGAGCGCGCCGAGAGTGCGGATCATGGCGAAGATGCCGGCGAGGTCGCGCTGATTGAAGAGGTAGACCGAGAGGCCCGCACGGGCGAGATCCGGGATGATCGGTCCCTGGATGTCGGAGAAGGCGAGCACCAGGTCGGGCTTGAGCGCGGCGATGCGCGCCACGTCCGCCGAGGTGAAGGACGAGACGCGCGGCTTCTCCTTGCGCACTTGCGGTGGCCGCACGGCATAGCCCGAGACGCCGACGATGCGGTCCTGCTCGCCGAGCAGGTAGAGCGTCTCCACCGTCTCCTCCGTGAGGCAGACGATCCGCTCGGCCGGATAGCGCCGCAAGGTGCGCGCCGCTCAGGCCGAGACGGGGGCCGCGTGCACAGCCGGCTTCACCAGCGCCAGCGCCACGGCGGCGCGGTGGATGGCCAGGAAGCCGACATAGGCTACGGCGTTGATCATGAGCACCTCGCCCACCACCGCGAGCGAGAAGGAATCCCCCGCATACGACGTCGCGACGCCGAAGGCATAGAGTCCGGCCTGATAGACCGCGAAGGCCGCGATAAAGCTCGCCACGACAGCGACGAGCGTCGATTTCACGCGCGGGACGACGCTGGCAGCGGCGAAATAGCCGAGCACAGCTGCCGCGCCGATGGCCGCGCCCCAGGCATAGGTCTCCGCCGTGTGCGGGTAGCTGAGCAGCAGGAAGCCGACGGCCTGATTGACGAGCCAAGCGGCCACCACGAGGATCAGACCCTCGGTCCGCGACAGCGTCAGGGCAGCCAGCGCGGCGACGGCGGCGAGCGGCGCCACGCAGGCGAGCGCGTAGCTTCCGATCACCGTCAGTCCGGCGATGAGGGCGATCCAAAGGCCGGTGCCCGTGGTTTCCGAGCTGCGTTCAATCGAAGCTGCCGTTCTGTTGGTCATCGTGCGGTTCCTGTCACGTCTGCGGGCACCCCCGCGCCAATCCGTCTCCTACGGATAGTGCGCTCGCGGGGTGTGTCAATCCGGAAAGGCTACCGAAAAAGGGCGACAAAAGTCGTTCAAAGCTCTTCCCAAGGGCTCGTCACGTCAGGCAGCGCGTGCTGTTTTCGCCACGGCGAGCCAGCCCCTGATCCTCTCGATGTCGGGCGGCGCGCCCTCCCGCAGGATGCGCTGGCCGGCCGGTGTCGCAGCAAACGCGAGCACGTCGGCGCAGAGCTTTGTCTCCTCGGCCGCGGCGAGGCCTTCGGCGGTCCGGTAGCCCGCTCCGGCCAGAAGCTCGGCGTGGCCGCCACGCAGACCGGGGATGTCCATCATCAGCCGGCACTGGTCCTGCCACAGGAAGATCGTCTCCGCCTTTACGGTGCGCGAGCGCAGCGAGTCCGCAGTGAGATAGGCGGAAGCGGCGAGGAAGTCCGCGACCGTCTTGATGCCGAGTGGTGCAAGGCGCTTGGCCATGCGGGGGCCGATCGAGGGTGCGCGCTCGATGGCGTCGGCGTTGGCGAGGTAGGCTTTCGGACGGTCGGCCGGGACCAGCGTCGCGGGCGGCACAGACCGTGCCGTGGAGTGCGCGGCGGGCGGCGTCTCGGCGCCCTTGGCCAAAGCCGCGGCCCGTTGGGCAGCGCGCTCGGCCTGTCGCGGAGCCTCGATCTCCTGCGCATAGAGGTCGCGCACCACGCGGTCGTCCTCAGGCAGAGTCGCCTCCACGCGGCCCGTGGTGACGAGCTCGTCGTACATGGCCGTTACGATGCGGCGGTCCTCGGCGTCGGCGAGGCGCTTGGCGAGCGTCTTGGCCGGAATCCGCACCGCGGCCAGCGCGGTGTCGAGTGCGAGATCGACCTCCGGCGGGGCCACGGCGGCCTCCTCGAACGCGCGGTCGAGCACGGCGCCGAACGTCGCCGCAGCATGGACGACGAGTTCGCCCAGGATCTTGCGGCTGACAAGATCGAGGCCGGAGGGCGGATCGCTCACGCCTTTCGTGAGGTCGTAATGGGCGATCAGCGTTTCGTAGTGCGCATTGGCCTTCTCGGCGCCGGCGACGATCAGCTCGCGCAGCCAAGTGTCGCTTGTGGCAGCCGTGACCGTGAAGTGGCCGTGCGCGGCAAGGCCCTCCGCCCTCAGCGCGTCGTAGGAGCGCGAGATCGACCACTCCGCCGCGCGATGGATGCTGTTCTCGGCGTCCGACTGCCCGGTGTGGAACGGCTGGATGGGATCGGTGACGTAATGCGATAGAACGCCCGCGCTCCAGGCGGCTTCGGCCCAATCCTGGCGCCCAAGCGCATAGACGAGCGTCAAATACCATTCCTCGGCCTTGCCGAGCGCGCCGCCCCAATAGCCGTCGCGCACATGGAGGACGTGGTTCTTGAAATCCTTGAACTCGTTGTCCGGAGCCTTCGAGCCCTGCATGTAGGGCTCGGCGTACTTCAGGAACACGCGCTGCCAGTATTCGTATTCCGGGCATGCGAGATGGCGCAGCGCGTCGAGCGCGAGCTTGTGGTGTGTGCCGGTGGCGTGCGCGGCATAGACGATCCGGAACAGCAGCGACATGCGTCCTCTCTCCAGGCCAATAGCCCAAGGACATTGTTCTTGGGCCGAGTCGGCGCGCCGGAGAAGGTGGCGGCGCCCCGTCCCTGTGGAGTATCGGCAAGTCAAAGGAAATCGAGGAGCGATTTCAGCGTTTCCTCGGGAGCCTCCTCGGCCAGGAAATGGCCGCAGTCGAGCGCGTGGCCGGTGACCGGCGCCGTGGATTTCTCGCGCCAGGTGGCGAGCACGTCGAACATCCGGCCCACCGTGCCGCGTCCGCCCCACAGCGCGAGCACCGGCATGGTGAGCTTGTGGCCGGCGGCGTCGCTCTCCATGTCGTGCACCAGGTCGATGCCGGCCGCGGCGCGGTAGTCCTCGCACGCGCCGTGGATGGCGGCCGGATCGAAGTAGGCCTCCACATAGTGGCGCAGGATCGCCTCGTCGAAGGCGCCCTCGGTCTTGCACCAGGAGGCGATGGTCTGGCGGATGTAGGCGTGCGTGTTGTTGGCGATCATGCGCTCGGGAAGATCCGCCGGCTGGATCAGGAAGAACCAGTGGTAGTAGGACGTGGCGAACGCTTGGTTGGTGGCGGCGAACATCGTTGCCGTCGGGCAGATGTCGAGCACGGCGAGCCGCTCGACGGCGTCGGGGTGGTCAAGCGCCAGGCGATGGGCGACGCGGCCGCCGCGGTCGTGGCCGACGAGGCGAAAGCGCGGAAATCCGAGCGCACGCATCAGCGCCACCTGGTCGGCGGCCATGGCACGCTTCGAGTAGACGGCATGGTCGCCACCGCCGGGCGGCTTGCTCGAGGCGCCGTAGCCGCGCAGGTCCGCGGCGACGACGGTGAAGCGCCGGGCAAGGCCCCCCGCGATCTTGCGCCAGCACGCGCGCGTCTGTGGGTAACCGTGCAGCAGCAGCAGGGGCGGCCCGGCGCCGCCCTTAACGGCTGCGATCTCTAGGCCGTTGCCGCCGGGAACGGTGTGTGATGTAAAGCCCTCGAACATCGGCGGCCTCCTAGCCGCCCTAAATAGGCGAATTTGCGAACTGGGGGAAAGGTTTCATGAAGCTCGTACGGTTCGGCCCAAAGGACGCGGAGAAGCCCGGTGTCGTCGACGCGAATGGCAAGGTCCGCGATCTCTCCCAGCATGTGGCCGACATCACGGGCGAGACGCTGTCGCCGGAGAGCCTGGCGCGGCTGCGCGCCCTCGATCCCGCCTCGCTGCCGCTTGCGCCCGAAGGCGTGCGGCTCGGCGCGCCGGTCGCACGGCCCTGGAGCTTCATCGCCGTCGGCCTCAACTACGCCGACCATGCCAAGGAGACCGGGCAGGAGATCCCGTTGGAGCCGATCCTGTTCAATAAGCTCGGCAACACGGTCTCGGGGCCGTTCGACGACGTAATCTATCCCAAGGGCGCCAACCGCATGGACTGGGAGCTCGAGATTGCGTTCGTGATCGGCAAGCGCGCGCGCTACGTCGAGGAGAAAGACGCGCTCGACCACGTGGCCGGCTACACGATCTGCAACGATGTCTCGGAGCGGCGCTTCCAGTCGAAGCGCAACGGGCAGTGGGTCAAGGGCAAGGCATGCGAGACCTTCGCCCCGCTGGGTCCCTGGCTGGTGACGACGGACGAGATCCCGGATGCGGGCAATCTCTCGATGTCGCTCAAGATAAACGGCGAGGTGAGGCAGAAGGGGTCGACGTCGACCATGATCTTCTCGATCCCGTACCTCGTGTCCTACATCACGCAGTTCATGGTGCTCGAGCCGGGCGACGTGGTGACCACGGGCACGCCGCCGGGCGTTGGGTGCGGAATGAAGCCGCCGCAGTACCTCGTCGTCGGCGACGTGATGGAGCTCGAGATCGAGGGCCTGGGACTGCAGCGGCAGACCGTGGTGCCGTTCACGGGCGGAGGGCCTGCGTCGGCCCCAGTGCATCTAGGAGCGCGGGGGCTGATTCTTCGTCCGATCGACGTAGGTCGTGTCGATCAGGATCCTGATCCACTCGGTGTACCAAGTGTACCAGATGGCATAGGAGTAGGTGACGAGGTTCATCGGGCCAAAGACCGGATGCGTCAGTCCCATCCAGAGGTGGACCTTGTTCATGTCTACGCCGGGCATCATGGCAAATCTCCATTGTGAAGGGTTTACTGCGGCGCATTGGGGTCGCGAGGCGTCGGCGGCAACGACGTTGCGATCAGGAGATTGACCCACGACGCGTAGAGTGTGACCGCGGTCGCAGTCCACACTTGCGCCGGCACGAAGGCCAAGCTCATGGCATTCATCAGCGGCCAAGGCCCGCAGCGCTCCGCCAAGAAGCGCTGCCACTCGTCCAGCGCCATCAACTGGTGCATTTTTGGATCCTCCCTGGTTGTGAGCGCAGCCTCGCGTGTTCGCACTCGACGGTTGAGTGCGCTGGGCAGGCTTGCTATTTATCGGCAACGAAGATTGGGATTGTTAATCCCAGTCTCAATTGAGATACGGAATCCCAATCCCGGAGTCAAGCGCGCGATGGCGAAGGCGAGATCACGAATTGTTACGGGCGCCGGTGGCGGCAGCGACGAGGAGATGCTGGTTCGGCTGTTCCGGGTGCTCACCGACGAGCAGTTCGACTACTGGATCGCCTGCCTCAACAGGGCTGTCGCGGCGATGGGCGGCCGGCCCGATACCTTTACGCGCGACGACCGCCAGAAGACGATCTCCTACTGGTACCTGCTGATGTTCCTTCTCGAATCCTATGCGGCCCGCGAGAACCCGTTCGGCGTACGCAAGGGCGAAACCTGGCTCAGCGACGGCCTGCTGTCGATGAGCGCGCTCTCGCGCCACTTCAGGGATCGCTACAAGGAGGAGACCATCCGCCGCTACGTGTTCGATCTCAAGCAGTGCGGCCTGATCGCGCTCGACGGGCGCGGCGCCGAGGCGACGTTGCGGCTCTCGGCGCCGGCGATCCTGGCGCTCGCGGACACGATACGGCAATGGGTGACGACGTTCCGGGATGTCGACAGGCGCATCAGCAAGTTGCGCGTGTTCTAAGAGCCTTTCTGAATGAAGCAGTGCAGGCCCCCTCACCCGGACGCGATCTGCGATCGCATCCGACCTCTCCCCAACGGGGAGAGGTGAAGACGATCACGCCCCCACTTCACCTCTCCCCTGTGGGGAGAGGTCGCGCAGCGGTCCTTGCGAAGCATGGCTTCGCCATGACGCTGCGCGGGTGAGGGGGCCTGCACTTTTTGTTCTAATCGGAAAGGGTCGAGTCGCGGCGCCGGGCGCGCCGCTCAGCGCACCGAGAACTTGAAGGGGACCGACACGACCATCGGACCGTTGCGCCGGGCTTCGGTCGGCATGGCGGGGAAGGGAGCCGCGCGCTCGATGGAGGCGACGGCCGCGTCATCGAGCAGCTTCGAGCCCGAGCTGGCCGCGATCTCGCGCGAGATGAGCTCGCCCTGCTCGCCGACCGTGAAACGGATCACGACCGTCCCCGAATGCCGCGAGCGCGGATTGATCTTCTTCGACGAGATATGCGCGAACAGCTTGCCGCGATAGGCGGACATGGCCGTCGTGTCGCCGCCCGTCTGCTTTGCGCCGGAGGCCCGCTGCTCGTCGACGGCGATCTCCGTCTGCTCGATGGCTGCGATCTGCTCCGGCTCGACCTCCTGCACCTCTTCGGGTTTGGGCTCGTGGGTGACCTGCTCCTGCTCCGGTCCGAACTCCGAGCCGATGACGTGCTGCACATCCTCCTCGAGCGGCTTCACCTCCTCCATCGGCGGGACGGACTGGACCACGGGTGGCGGCGCCTCGACGGCATCGATATTGGTCTGCGCCTCGCCGATCCTGGACAGACCCTCGATGGCGATGCCCTGCTCGACCACGAATGTGGTGTCGCCGGTGCCCTGATCGAGCGCTGCGCCACCGGGCGTGATCAGGAAGAACCCCGCGACGGCACCGTGGAGCGCAAAGGAGATCAGCCATGTGAAGAACCGCAGGTTCATCGCGCGTGGCGGCTCCGCATCCTCTGCTATTGAGCGCCCTGGGGCTTGGGTTGCGAGAGCAGCGAGACGCGACCGTATCCGCTCTCGCCGACGCGGCCCAGAACGTCCATCACGTCGCCGTAGTTGCTCTTTTTGTCCGCGCGCACGTAGACCACCGTATCGCCCTCGACGGCGCGCAGCTCCCTGAGCCGCGGCACGAGTCCGTCAGGAGAAACCTGCTCCTCGCGGATGTAGAGCGCGCCGTCGCCTGCGAGCGAGACCACCATGGCCTTCTTCGACTGGCTGACACGGGCGGCCGACGTGTTCGGCAGCTCGAGCGGCACACCCGCCACCATGAGGGGAGCGGCGACCATGAAGATGATGAGGAGCACGAGCATCACGTCCACCATGGGCGTGATGTTGATCTCGGCCATCGGCCGATAGCCGCCGTCGTCCTCGTCGCCCGACTGCGGGGCGCCATTTCCGACCGCCATCGCCATCAGGAAGCCTTTCCTGCCCGCAGCGGCTCGGCGCCGACAGGACGGGCAAAGCCCTCAGACTGGGGGCGCGAAAGGCGCCTCGCGAGCTCTGTGATGGTGGTGTTGCCGCGGTTGGCGCCGCGCCCGAGCGAGACTGAGATCATGTTGTAGGCCATCACCGCCGGGATCGCGGCGGCCAGGCCGAGCGCGGTGGCAAACAGCGCTTCCGCGATGCCGGGCGCCACCACCGCCAGCGACGTATCCTTCTGCTGCGCGATCGACGTGAAGCTGTTCATGATGCCCCACACCGTGCCGAACAGCCCGATGAACGGCGCCGCCGATCCGACGGTCGCCAGGAACGGCAGCCCGACCTCGAGCCGCTGCAGCTCGCCCTTGAGGGCCGAGCGCATGGCACGCTCGAGGCGGGCCCTGAGCTCGCCGCGCGGCTCGTTGCGGCCGCCGTCCTCGGCTTCGTGATGGGCCGCCGACAGGAGCGTCCGCACGAGGCCGCGCGGGGCATCGGCGGTCACGTTGTCGCCGACCGTACGCTCGAGGCGGCGCAGGTCGCGGCTGAGCTTGGAAAGGCGGATCGCCTTTTCGAGGATGATGGCCCAGCACGCGACCGAGGCGAGCACCAGGATGAGCATCACCGCTTTGACCACGGGGTCGGCTTGCAGAACAAGGCCGTATATCGAGAAGTCGTGACCGGCTGCGGCGGTAATCTGCTCCACGGTGGATACCCTTTACAAATGCGTACTACTTCGTGAGCTGCGCGCTGGTGAGCGATTTGACCGTCACGCCCGCGAGGCAATTCTCGACGGGACCCGCCTCCGCCTTGCATTCCACGACGTCGTTGATGAGGAAGCTTCCGATCTTGTCGCACGCGATGTTGTCGAGATCGAAGAGCTTCACGGTGCGCTTCTGCGCCTTGAGCGGCGCAAGATCCATGGCGAAGCGCCGTCCGATGACCCCGTCCTGCTGGAACAGCACCAGATCCAGCTTGAAGGCCGTGTAGGCCGTGTCGTCGTCGTTCTGCACGACGACGTAGGCGCGGCAGCCCGAGCCCTGGGGCTCGAGCTTGTTCAGCTCCACGGACAATGCCTTCGGCTGTGCCGAGGCCGGCAGGGTACCGAGGGGCAGAACGGATGAGCAGACGACGGCGATGATGCCGAGGGCTTTGCCTCTGGCAGAGATCTGGCGGTTCAAGAATTGCCTCCTAGACTTCAGATTTTCTGGCTGGCTTTGACGCGCCCTTTATGTCTCACCGGACATTGCGGGGCGGCCTGCTGGCTCGTTTTATTATAACCTGACACGGGACCTATCGTCCCCCACGCCCAGTCTTCCCAACAGCTCGAGACTTGCGCCCGTGTGCGTGGCCCGTGCGTCCGCTTCGATCTGCTGCCGTATGAGCAAGGTCAATATCGCGAAACGGCGACGGGAATCAACTGAATGCGCGGGAACCTTTGGAGTTCGAGGCTGGACTTTTTCATTGCAAGCCCTCGATCTCTGCTCGCCGACAGTGCCGCAAATGCATGGCGGAATTTGCAAAAATACAAAGTTCACCGTTCGCGCGACATTGCGCCGTAGCTGGCCGCGGCCGACAGCCTCGTCCGGGCTGCACAGGAACTGGGAGTAATTCCGAAGTGAATCGGGAATAATTCCCGATGCGGGTGCGCAACATACTTCGCCAATTCGCTCGACGATCCCGGTATTTGCGCCGCTGCTTCGTTGCCGGAACGAAATACTGTTCGTAGTATATCCTCAGTAATTATGCGGATGTGAAACTCGGTCCGGGTGTCGCGTCTCAAGACCTAGGGGAGGATGGGGAATGAAGCAGGGAATGGTGCGCATGGCAGTGGCCTGCGGGGTCGTTGCTCTGGGGTTGCAAGCCGCACGCGCACAAGACGCCGGTAACGCCCAGCCTCAGCCCGCCGCGGAGGAGCTTCCCGCGGTCGACGTTGTCCAGGAGACGCCGGTCCAAAAGACTGCTCGCCGCAAGAAGGCGGTGCCTGTCTCGCCGCTCGCCACGGCTCCGTCCGCCGTTCCTGCATCTGCTCCGGCTCCAGCGGAAGCCCCGGCCATCACGGGCGCCTCGGGCGGAGGACTGGGCTTCGGCAATCCGGCAGACATCAAGGTGCCGAGCGCCGTCTCGACGGTCACCGACGACGACATCACGCGCGATGGCACGAAGCAGATCCAGCAGGTGCTGCAGCAGCAGGTGCCTGGCATCATCCTGTCGGACGCCGCCGGCAACCCTTTGCGCGCTGAGGTCTCCTACCGCGGTTTCGATGCATCGCCGGTGGGTGGCCGTTCCCAGGGTCTCGCCGTCTACCAAAACGGCGTCCGCATCAACGAAGCCTTCGGCGACACGGTCAACTGGGACCTGATCCCGACCAATGCCATCGACTCGATGACGATCGTGAGCAACAACCCGGCGTTCGGCTTGAACGCGCTGGGCGGCGCTGTCAGCATCATCATGAAGGACGGCTTCAGCTACGAGGGCGGCGAGATCGACGTCATGGGCGGCTCGTTCGGCCGCGCGCAGATCGGCGCGCAGGCTGGCATGCATAGCGACAACGTCGGCGCGTATGTCGCCTATGAAGGGCTCAAGGACGATGGGTTCCGGGATTTCTCGGATTCGGAGATCAGCCGGTTCTACGGCGATCTCGGATTCCGGGGAACCGCCGCTGAGCTTCACTTCAGCCTGACCGCCGCGGACAGCACCGTGGGTGTGACGGCGGCTGGTCCGCTTGAGCTCCTTCGCAGCGACTGGTCGAATACCTTCACGTCGCCGCAGGATACGGAGCTTCAGATGTTCATGCCGACCATCTCGGGGTCGGTGCAGGCGACGAACACGCTGAAGTTCTCCGGCGTCGGCTACTACCGCAACTTCAAATCCAAGGTCATCGACGGCAATCTGTCTGAGGTCGAGGAGTGCGAGGACCTGGACTGGGGCGGGCCCGTTCCGCCTGAGGCCGACGAAAAGCTGTGCTTGGCCGAGGAAGGCGAGGATCCGGATCCGGGCGATCCCGACGACGTCATCGTCACCGGTCCGGGCTTCCCTGACGGTGTGGATGAAGACGCCGTGCGTGGGCCTCTGGGATCCATCGAGCGTATCAACACCAAGGCGGAAAGCTGGGGCGGAACGGTGGAGGCCGTCGAAAAGACGCCTCTGCTCGGCCGGCCGAACCAGTTTGTGGTCGGCGTCAGCTACGATCACGGCGAGGTGGACTACAACACCTCGAGCGAGCTGGGCACCATTGGTCCGAAGTTCGTGGTGGACGGCAGCGGCATCATCGTGACCGGTCCCGACGACCTCGCGCCGCGTTCGCTCACGACCGAGAATGACTATGTCGGGCTTTACTTCTCGAACACGATGGATGTCACCGACGCGTTCACGCTGACGGTCGGTGGCCGCTATAACTACGCCCGCATCAAGATGACCGATCTCACCGGCGACTTCGAGGAGCTCAATACCACCAACACCTACGAGCGCTTCAACCCGATGGTCGGCGGCACGTACAAGATCATGCCCGGTCTTGCGCTCTACGGCGGGTATTCGGAGGCGAACCGTGCACCGACGGCGGCGGAGCTTGGCTGCGCGGAAGAAGGCAACCCGTGCTTCATCGAGAGCTTCCTGACGGACGACCCGCCCCTCAAGCAAGTCGTCTCGCGCACGGTCGAGTTGGGCCTTCGCGGCGAGAGCAAGGGGTATGACAGCCGGTTCAGGTGGAGCGCAGGACTTTTCCGTACGCTCAACGAGGACGACATTCTCAACGTCGCCTCGCAGAGGACCGGCCGCGGCTACTTCCTGAACGCGGGCGATACGCTCCGGCAGGGTGTCGAGCTGGCTGCCGCGTACGAGACGCGCCGTTTCCGCGTCTATGGAACCTACGCGTTTGTCGACGCTACGTTTGATAGCGATCTTCTGCTCCCGGCGCCGAACACACCGGCTGGCGCCGTGCAGTGCGACGATCCCGACGAACTCGCCGACGATGATGACGAAGCCTGCAATGCGGTCAGCGAAGGAGACAGGCTGCCCGGCGTTCCGCGCCACCGCTTCAAGGCTGGCTTCGAATACTGGATCACGCCGAAGTGGAAGTTCGGCTCGGATCTCGTCGCGGCGAGCAACCAGATCTTCTTCGGCGATGAAGCCAACAACAACAAGCCGCTTGGTGGCTACTGGCGCGTCGACCTGCATACGTCCTACGACATCACGGACAACATCCAGGTCTATGGGCTCGTCAAGAACGTCTTCAATCAGAAGTATGGGATCTACGGCACCTATTTCGACCCCGAGGAGGCGAGTGAAGCCTCAGACACAACAGGTGTGGTCTTCAACGAGGACGAGCGCCGCTCGATCGGCCCATCGATGCCGTTCGCGGCCTACGGCGGCGTGAAGGTCCGCTTCTAGGTCAACACGCTCTTCGGGTCGCATGCGACGGCCCGAAGCATCGTCCAACCGTCTCATGGCAAGGGCCACGTGATTCTCTTTGGCGACGCCAGGAGCAGGATCGCGACACTCGAAAGAAAGGAGCTATGAAAATACGTAAGTAAAAATACGTCAGCATAATCGAAGTAATATCGTAGAAATACGGAGGTATATTCATCTAAATTCGGGAACTTCCACCGTATTTCCAACGAGTCTTAGATGCGTAGGTGCAACAGCCGACGAGTTTCGGCGTTCCCGAGAAAAATCGGGAATTAGTACCATTGTTCCCTGCTCCCTCTCCACCGATAGCTAATTTTGGCAACAAGGAGGCCAACTGGTGGCAACGCACCACCGGAAAGGTCCCACGGGGGATTGTCATAGGGAGTGGGAAAGAATGGCAAGTAACAGAATTCACTGGAGAAAAGCCGTCCTGATGGCGAGCGTCGCCTGTGTCGCTTCGGCACCGGCGCTTGCCCAGCAAGCGGCTGAGCCGGCAGAGGGGCTGCCGGAAGTCGAGGTCATTCAGAAGAAGACTCCCGCCGCCAAGAAGAAGGCCGCCGCCCCCGTGGCGAAGAAGGCCGCACCGGCTCCGTCGCCCACGCCCCAACCTCCCCCCGAGGTGATTGACGAGGCTCCGGAGCTGGCCAACTCGCCCTACGGCGCGGCCAACAGCGGCGGCGCCCAGGCACGCGCCGAGCAGTCGGCCCAAACGCCCATTAATCCGACACAGCTCATCCCCCAAAACCTGGAAGGCTTCTCCTCGGCGGGCACTAACCTGACCCCGGAGCTCCTGACGGAGCGCCAGCCCCGCAACCTCAACGAGGCAATGACACGCGTGCCGGGCGTGATCGTCGTCAACGATGACGGCGCGGGTCACCACGGCGGCGTCTCGGTGCGCGGCTCGCCCCCGCGGCGCTCGCGCAAGATGCTCATCATGGAGGACGGCCACACCGTCAACCTGGCCCTGTGGCTCGATCCGTCGGTGCACTATTGGGCGCCGATCGAGCGCACGGAAAGCGTCGAGGTCCTGCGCGGCACAGTCATCACGCACGGTCCCAACAACAACTTCGGCGTCATCAACTCGCGCAACCTGTCGCCGTTCGGACCGGATGAGACGGTCGTCAGCTCGGCCATCGGCTTCACCAAGAACAAGACCGGCTCGTTCACGCCGATCGAGATCGAGGACGACGGCAGTCTGGAATTCGGGGACACGGTGTCGCGAAAATCCGATACGGACATCTCGGCTCGCTGGCACGTTCACACCCGGCAATCGGTCGACAACGTCGGTGTCGTGCTCTCGTACACCGGCTTGAACGCCCAGGGCTCCTGGGACACCGAGCGGCTGCGCGTCAACGATTTCTACGGCGCGCTGGGTTGGAAAGGTTCGAGCTCCGACGTCGTGGTTTCGGTGACGCATGCCCGTCAGAAGGACAGCTACGACGAGCAGAACTTCCTCGGCAACTACGAGATTGAAGGCGTCAACATCGGCCCGACGTCCGGAGACGACGACGAGGACGAGGAGGCCGCGGTCGAGATTGCGGAAGGCATCGCCGAGCAGTTCGCCGGTCTGGCGGAGCAGCAGTTCAAGCTGCTGAAGCATTGTAAAACGTGCTTTGCCCCTGCCTCTGTCTTCAATACGTACACGGGCGAGGTCTGGCGCGGCCAGGTCGTGCACAACGCCTATCTTGACGACGACACCACCATCACCAGCCGGTTCTATGCGGGTTACCACCGCCGTGATCGCTATCAGCTGATCTCGCCCAGTGCATTCCCTGACAACACGCTGGGGGATGTGCCGGAGATCGACGATGATGAGGTTATCTTCGGATCGAACACCATGTTCGGCCGGCTCCGGACTTTCCGTCATGTCGGCGGCGAGGTGCGGGGCGAATGGGCCAACCAGCAGTTGCTCGGGTTCAAGCAGGATCTCCAGGCCGGCATTCGCTACGAATACCAGGACATGACCAACCGAAACTTCCTGGGCGCCGACGGCGAGATCTTGAAGGACGGTGATGATGTCGGCACGACGATCTTCGATCGCTCGCTCGACGCCAACACGGTCTCCGCGTTCCTGCAATCGAACATCTACGTGGCGCGGGACTTCAACGTCGTTCCCGGCATCCGGTTCGAGTGGTTCGAGGTCAACCGCCGCAACCGCGTGATCGCCGAGGAAGAGGGCGAGGCCGGCGAGGCGGACGACTGCCCGGCCGGGTTCGCCACGGACGACTGCCTGGAGATCGATGGCATCGACTTCGATCCGGCCAGGCCGCGCGAAAGCTTCTCGAGCTTCAACGCTCTGCCCGGGATCGCCTTCGCCTACACCGGCCTCAAGCGGACGACGGTGTTCGGCGGCTATCACCGCGGCCTGACGACAAGCGTGCTCAGGAACGAGAATTTTCCGTCGCCGGATGAGATTGGCGACAACTTCAATCTCGGTCTGCGCAGCACGGCCATCCGCGGCATCGACTTCGAGGTGGTCGGCTTCTACCAGCGCCTGAAGGACTTCCAGTTCGGCGAGTCGTTCTCGTCGGTCACGGGCGACCGCGAGTTCGGCCGCGCCGATGAGGCCGAGATCAGCGGCGTCGAGCTCTACGGACGCCTCAATTCCCAGCCGTTCACGGGCGGATCATTGAACTTCTTCGCCGAGGCCAACTACACCTACTCCCGAGGCATCCTGAAGAAGGCGTTTACGTTCGAGGACGACGGCAGCATCGACGACGACTTCAGCGGCAACCGCATTCCGGAGGTACCGTGGCACGTTGCAGCCCTCACGCTGGGTGTCGAGCAGAACACGGGCTGGCGCTGGGACGCGAGCGTGACCTGGACCTACCGCGGATCGTTCTTCACCGACGCCGCCAACACACCCTACGGCTTCGGCGGCGAGGTGGAATGCGAGCACGACGGTACGGTTGCCGGTGACGAGATCTACGAGTGCGAGATCGAGGAGGCCGGCGAGACCGGTGGCGTGCCGGACGTCTGGCTCTTGTCTGCGCGCTTCAACATGGACATCGGTGACACCGGTGCCAGCGTCTGGGTCGCGGGCGACAACCTGCTCGACAAGCTCTACATCACCGACCGCGAGGACGGCATGAAGCCCGGCATCGGCCGCACGGTGTGGGCGGGCTTCAAATACACGTTCTGATTTCGCTCACGGCTTCTCCCGGATTGCGAAACGGCAGGACGCGGCGCTTCGAAAGAAGCGCCGCGTTCCGCTATTTTTGAGGGCCGCAGGACGTGAGCCGCGCCAGCCGGCTCACGTCCTGCGGCCGAACAGTCGCTCGATGTCGGAGAGCTTGAGCTCGACGTAGGTCGGACGGCCGTGATTGCACTGCCCCGAGAACGGCGTCGCCTCCATCTCCCGCAGCAGCGCGTTCATCTCGGCGGCCGTCAGGCGGCGGCCGGCGCGCACGCTGCCGTGGCAGGCCATGCGCGAGGCCACGGCCTCGAGGCGCTCCCGGAGCGGAGCGGCCGAGCCCTCCGCCATGAGATCGGCCGCCAGATCCTTGACGAGACCGTCCACATCGGTGCTGCCGAGCAGCGCCGGCACCTCGCGCACGGCAATGGCCGCCGTGCCGAAGCGCTCCAGCACGAGTCCGAGCTCGGCAAGCTCTGCGGCCTTCTCGTCGAGCAGCACCGCCTCGTCGTCGCCGACCTCGACCAGTGCCGGGATCAGGAGCGCCTGGCGGGCAACGCCGCCGTTGGCGAGCGCCCCCTTCAGGCGCTCATAGATCAGGCGCTCGTGGGCCGCGTGCTGGTCCACGATAACGACGGAGGTCTCGGTCTGCGCCACGATGTAGGTCTCGTGAAGCTGCGCGCGCGCCGCCCCGAGCGGGCGGTGCTGGTGATCCGCGACGGGCAGGTCGTGAGCCTCGGTGGCGGCCGAGACCGCCGCCAAGCCGTCGAATGCCGCTTGCTCCTCGGCGAACCCGGCATTTCTGGCAGCTTCCGCACGCAATCCAGTGCCGTGAGGAGGCTCGGCCTGTGGCGTGGCGACGACCGTGCGTGCCAGTGTTTCGAGCGTGCGCGCGCCGCCCTGGGCGCTGGCGCGGAAGCCGGCGCCTTCGAGCGCGTGGCGCAGCGCACCGATGATGAGGCCCCGCACGGCGCCGCTGTCGCGAAAGCGCACGTCCACCTTGGCGGGATGCACGTTGACGTCGACCTCGGTCGGCGGCAGCGCGACGAACAGCGCGAGCAGCGGATGGCGCCCTCTCGGGACGAGGTCGCCGTAGGCGGCGCGCACCGCGCCGACCAGGAGCTTGTCGCGCACGGGGCGGCCGTTGACGAACAGGAACTGATACGCCGCATCCGGCCGGTGCAGCGTCGGCAGTCCCGCGAACCCGCTGATAGAGATGCCGTCTCGCTCGCCCGACACCGGCATCGCGTCGGTCATGAACGCCCGCCCCATGATGCGGCCAAGACGCTCCAGCATGCCGTCGGCGCTCGCGGCCGAGCGCGGCAGGCTGAGGCCCGCGCGCTCCCCCGTGGTGAGCGAGAAGCCGACGTGCGGGTGCGCCATCGCGAGGCGCTTCACTGCCTCCGAGACGGCGAGGTTCTCCGCTCGCTCCGACTTGAGGAACTTGAGCCGCGCTGGCGTCGCCGAGAACAGGTCGCGCACCTCGACTCGCGTGCCGGGGTTGAGAGCCGCCGGCTTCAGCGGCAGCTTGGTGCCGCGGTCCACGGTGATCTCGAAGGCATCGCGCGCCCCGCGCGGGCGCGAGGCGATGGTGAGGTGCGCGATGGAGCCGATGGAAGGCAACGCTTCGCCGCGGAAGCCGAGCGTGTGGATGGCGAGCAGATCGTCGCCGTCGAGCTTCGCGGTGGCATGGCGGGCGACAGAGAGGGCGAGGTCGCCCTTGTCCATGCCGCACCCGTCGTCGGTGACGCGGATCAGCGACAGCCCGCCGCCCGCGGTGACGACCTCGATCTCGGTCGCGCCGGCATCGAGTGCGTTCTCGACCAGCTCCTTGACCACGCTCGCCGGCCGCTCGACAACCTCGCCGGCGGCGATGCGGTTGATGGTCTCGGGGCTGAGCTGGCGAATGGCCATTGGGAAGCGTGGACCTTGCGTCGTTGATGACCTGCCGGCCGGGCACGGCCGACTCGAAAATACCGCTGCAAGGTACTCCGCTGCCGGGCAGGCCGAAAGGGCGCGGCGGCCGCCGTCAGGGGCGCCTGTTCACGCGTCCGAGAAGCTGGACGATGGTCTCTCCCGGCCTGAGGCCCGGCTGCATCACGACCACCACGCGGCGCGCGGTGCGGCGGCTGTCGACCGCAATCCCGCGGCTCTGCTGCCCCGGCGCCAGGATGTCCTGCAGCTTGAGTCGCGCGATTCCGCCGTCCGCGAATTCGATCTCGACCCCGACGAGCATCACAGGCAGGCTGCCGGAGCGCACGTGGATGGCGAAGAGATGCGCTTGCTGTGCCGCGATGGGGAAACTGAGGGTCTGCGTGCGGTTGTTGGCGCGCGCCGTGCCGAGCACCTCGAGCGTCTGTCCCTTGGCGTCGCCCGCCGGCAACAGCGACCCGAGCAGGCAAAAGATGAGAGCGAGAACCGGTATCAGCGAGCGGCGTGCCGAGGTCCCGATCCTGCGCGTGGTCGTGGTCACGGGGAAACCCGGTCTCCGCGGCCGGCACCGAACGTAGTCAGGATGATGAGCTGTAGGTCGGTCAGCAGCGACATCGTTCCCAGATATTCCGCATCGCTCACCGCCAGCCGCTCCGGGTCGGACATGTCGATCCCCGCCACCTGGGCAACGCCCGTGATCCCGGGGCGGATCGCGTAGACGCCCCGCTGGCGGCGGGCGGCGATAAGGTCGGTCTGCGTGGGAAGGCAGGGCCGCGGCCCGACGAAGCTCATGTCCCCGCGGATGATGTTGAGCAATTGCGGAAGCTCGTCGAGCTTGAGCCGCCGCAGCCAGCGTCCGACCGGCGTGACCGATGACGCGGGCGTCTCATGGCTGGGAGCGTTGCGCGTCTCGGCATACATCGTGCGCAGCTTGTAGCACGTAAACGGCTGCTCCCTGAGACCGATCCGCGTCTGGCGAAAGATGGCCGGGCCGGGGGAGGTGAGCTTGACGGCGGCCATGCAGGCAAGAACAGCGGGAGCGACGACCGGAAGACTTATCAATGCGAAGGTGAGGTCGAAAATGCGCTTCATGCCGTCATTCTGAGGCTTTTCTCGGCATTCGACAAGGAAGCGCGCGGTCGCCGGCAAGCGTCGCGCCCGCGAAATTCGCAATCAAAAGCGTTGAGATCGGCCGCGACCCTGTGGCCGTCGTGTTACGGATAGGACCGCGTCGGTGGACGCAAGGCGCTTGTGAAGCGCAGCGACAGCACGTTGCCGTCGCGGCCGGCCACCACGCAGTCGGCCTCCTTGCGGTCCGGGCTCGAGAAGAGCATGAGCGGCCGCGCAAGGAGCTGAGGCTTGATGTCGTCGTGCCAGAGAACGATCTGCGCCGTGAGCGGAGACATGTCGCGGATCGTGCAAGGGCGCGGCATGATCAGGCTCTCGCCCCACAGATAGCCTTCCTTCATTCGGCGGGGATTGCGGAAATCGGCCGGCTTGAGCGTCCGGCCGTTGGAACCGTCGGCGCGCGGCGCTCCCTCCCCGGAAAGGGAGGAAACGAGCGACTTCCACAGGGCCATGGCCTCCTCCGTCCGCAAGAAAAGCTTGCCGTGAAGGATCGGCAATGTTGGTGAAGAATTCCCTAAACCCTGCGGCCAGGGGCCGGAAAATCCGGAACTATCGGGTCTGGCGTCGCGTTTTTCAGATCCGCAAGTAAAGGAGAACGAACATGGCGGATCGCAAGGTCGTGAGCCCGACGGAATCGCGGCAGGCAACCCCGCAGCGCACCAACTATCGCGTCTTGACGCGCTCTCTGTTGATCGCGCTCGTCGCCGCTGTGATCGTCTACGCGTACTTCTATCTCCAGTCGCCGGCATGATCCGCGCATGGTCTCACCGGCCAATGCGCCGCGCCTCGAGCTCGCGCACGACATGAGCGAGGTCGTCGTCGATGAGCGGCGCGAACTTCTCGCGCAAGCGAATGAACTCGTCGTGTACGCGCTCCAGATCGTCGTCGGACATGTTGTCGAGCGCGACTAGGCCGGTGCGTGCGCCGTCCATGCAGCGTAACAACTCGTCGAGCTTGAGGGCGACGATGCGCGAGTCCCGGTTCTGCGTGTTCTGAATGAGGAACACCATGAGGAAGGTCACGATCGTCGTGCCGGTGTTGATGAAGAGCTGCCACGTATCGGAGTAGCGGAAATATCCGCCCGTTGCGCCCCAGGTGAGAACCGTGGCGCAGGCGGCCAGGAATGCCCAGTACGATCCCACGGCGTGTGCGGCCGCCTCTGAAAATCGACGAAAAGCTTCTTTCATCTGAAACTCCTGATCTTGACCAATGGCGGCGCATGTCTTCAGCATGCGCCCAAAATGCTGCCATGATTTCGAGCCGCTTTGATCCAACTCGGCTCTTAAGCATGGGAAAGGCCGCGGAGTTCCCCGTGGTCAGGGGGGAGCCGATGTCGGTGGACGGAATCCAGATAGCCCTGTGCGCGGTCGGCGCGTTCTACGCCTTCGCCGGATACGTGGCGACCAGGGTGGCTTTGACGTCGCACTTCGTGGATCGCGCCATCGCGGCCATCGCTTGCAAGCGTCCGAGCAAGACCGAGACCGCACAGAGCTACTGGCTGCTGGCGGCTGCGACGCTGGTCCTCGCCGGCGGCGTGGCGCTGCTCTTCCTCATCGACGTCGCGGCTTTTCTGTTCCTGCTGTCGGCGATCGGCCAGGCGCTGTACCTGTTCTACGTCGCGCCCCGCTACTTCGACGTCGAGGATGCTCCCGACGCCGTCGGGCGCCGCCGTTCCATCAACGCCTTTGTGATCTATCTCGTCGCCACGGCGTTTGTCGTGTGGGCACTCTCGGCCGGCAAGCTGGCGAGCTGGCAGGACGTCGGTTGGCCGTGGCTGGCGCTTACCGCCGCTCTGGTCGCGGCCCATGTCGGCTACATCGTCCATACCCTTGCCGGCTCACCGGCGGCCAAGCCTCTCTTCGCGTCACCGGACGCGGATGGCGATACCGGCCGCGATCCCTCGCAATCGACGCGCATCAAGGTCATGGCGGACTATTACGCCCATCCGCTGTGGGCGCTCGACGAAGACCTTTACGGTGACTTCCCGCCGGAGGCGCTAGAGCTTTCGCCTGAGCTGGCACAGGATCTGAACGCATGGGCGGAGGCGTTCACGTCCTCCCTCGACCCGGACAACCCGGCCGAGAGCCGCTGGAGCGAAGCCGAGCGCCAGGCGCACGAGGCGATGGCCCGGCCTCTGGCCGTCCGCCTGGCCCGCGAGCGGCCGGACCGCACGATTTTCGTGCTGGAGGCCGAGACCGGCGTGGTCGAGGTCAGGCCTGACGGGTACTGAGACAGGTATTGACCACCGAACGCTTCGCGGGCGCGATCGAGACTGATCGCGCCCGAGACGTACTGGAGAGCTTTCACGCACCCGCCGTGCGCGACTGCGGAACCGAGGTCGCCGCCGGTGCCTTCGCCGACGCCACGGCCTGATCGAGGTGCGCGACGAGTCCCTCCTCGAGACCGAGCGTTGCCGCGAGATAGCGCAGGTAGGCCTGCTCTGCCGGCGTATCGGCCTCGATCGCGATCGCCGACGCGAGGTAGACCTCGCTCCTGACCTCGGGCGTCGAGGCCGCGGCTGTGAACTGCTGCGGCGACCATGGCGTGGCAATCTCGCGCTCGAGGAACTGGCGCTCCTCGGCCCCCACGCCGGCATCGGCAAGGCGCCCGGCGATGCGCTGGCGCTCCTCGGCGTCGATGAGGCCGTCTGAAAGCGCGGCCGCGATCATGGCGCGCAGGAGCAGGAGCGCGTGCTCGTTGGGTGCCGGTGCGCCCGGGAGCGTCGCGCCCGCTTGCGCGGCCGACAGGAACTCGGCCGCACGTGTGCCGAGCACCGGCTTGCCTTGTTTGTAATCCGTATACGCCTTGTAGGCGAGCCCGCCGAGCGCGGCCGCGGCGCCGAGCTTCAGCGCATCGCCCGCGATCTCGCGTCCGCCCTTGGTACCGAGCAACAGGGTCGCCAGCGTACCCACGGCCGCGCCGCCGGCGAAGCTGCCGCCACGGCTGCCGAGGAAGCTCTTGGCCTGCTCGAGAAGATCAGCCGGCTGCGCGCCGGCGTCCGCTGCGCCTCGGTCGGGGCCGCGATGTGTGACCGGCACGGAGCCGGTGCCCTGCGGCTGGGCGCCGGCCCCCATCACCAAGTCGAGAAGCTTTGTGGCATCGATCATTTCAGTCTCCTGAGTCCCTTGACGAGCGGTAGATAGGGAGATGCCCGCAGACCTCAAGATTGCGATGCAAAAACTTCGCCGGCCGCCGCCATTCCGAAGCGCCCGTATCGGTACGGACGGATAGCGCGGATCATCCGCTTGTCTCGCGGCCGCATGTAGGCTTTAAGGCACTATCTCGTCTTCGGGAGGCGGGATCGGAAGAGACCACAAGAGCACGAGATGCGACCCCCCAACGCGATCGATTTTTGGCGTGGCGTCGCGCTCGTGATGATCTTCGTCAACCACATCCCCGGGCTGGATTATTCGCTCGTCACGCTGCGTAACTACGCGATCTCGGACGCGGCCGAGCTGTTCGTGTTCCTTGCCGGCTGCTCGCTTGCCTTCCTCACCAACGGCAGCAACGGCGGATCCGAGCCCAAACCGGTCGGGCGCGTGATCATGCGCCTCCTGTTGCGCGCCTTCGAGATCTGGCGCGCCCAGATCGTCACCATATCGATCGCCATCGCCATGTTGGGGGCAGGCGCCATTGCCTTCAACGATCCGCTATTGCTCGAATGGCACGGCGCCGGCCCGGCATTCACCGATACGGTGCGCTCCTCGATCGGGCTTGCGCTGCTGACCTACCAGATCGGCTACTTCAACATCCTGCCGCTCTATGTCGTGCTGCTGCTGCTGGCCATCGTCTTCGTCGTTCTCTCCCGATGGTCGCTGCTGCTGGCTCTGGTCGCCTCCGTAGCGCTCTATGTCGCGACGCTCGCGTTTCAGCTCAAGCTGCCGAGCTGGCCAGTCGGGGGCGCATGGTTCTTCAACCCGCTCTCGTGGCAGATCCTGATCGTGCTCGGCTTTCTGAGCATCACTGTGCAAAGAAGATACACTGCCGTCTGGCACGAGGCCGTCGTGCGCCTCTGGCCCTGGGCCGCTGCCGTCGTGTGCGTGGGGGCTGTCATCGTATGGATCGACTACCGCCCCGATCCGATGACCGTCCCTTCTCCAAGATTCTTCTTTCTATTTGACAAAGAATTTCTTTCTCCTGTGCGCATTTTGAGCATGATGGCCGTCGCGATTGCATTCTATCCGGCCTATCCGGTACTTTCACGCCAGATGGGACCTGCCGTGCGCTACTTCAGCAGTCTGGGCCGCAACTCGTTGGCCGTATTCTGCGTGGCCTCGCTTCTGGCACTGGGCGGTCAGATCGTCAGGTACCTTGGCGAGCCAACCTTCTTGTTCGACACGGCGATCGTTGTAACGGGGCTGGTAGTGTTGAGGATTACCGCATGGGTCGCCGAATTTCAGTCTTCAACGTCCTGATGGCCTGCGCCGCCGTCGGCCTCGTTCCGCATGCCGCCGTTGCCACCGATGCGAGCCGGCCCGCCGTCGAGACCAAGAAGGCCATCGAGCCGCCCGCGCGCGTCGTTCCGCTGGCCGCGCCGAGCGGCCCCGCCGCTGGCCAGGCGACGAAGCGCAGCCCGCTGCTGCGGTTCGCGACCCCGCGCGATTCGACCGAATGCAAGGTGAAGAGCCCGGCCTACGAGGGCCGCGCGCCGCTCCGCGCGGTGCGTCGCGCCATCCTGCAGAACCGCCCGGTCCGCGTCATCGCGCTCGGCTCGTCGTCGACCGTCGGCGTGGGCGCCTCCTCGCCGCGCGCCACCTATCCGATTCGCCTCGAGAACGACCTCGAAGGCGTGATCGAGGGTCTCAAAGTGGAGATGTACGCGCGCGGCCAGTCGGGAGAGGTCGCCGAGGGCGCCGCCGAGCGCCTCAAGATCGATGTCGCCGAGATCAGGCCGGATCTCGTTGTCTGGCAGGTCGGCACCAACGATGCCGTGGCGCGCATCGACGCCGAGACCTTCGGCAGCCTGCTGCGCGACACGCTGGCATGGCTCGCCTCGCACAAAATCGACGTGGTCCTGATCGACCCGCAATATGTGGAGCGCCTCGCGCAGGATGCGCGCTATACGAGCATCGTCAACGAGATCTCGAAGATCGCGAGCGAGAAGCGCGTCCTGCTCGTCAACCGCTTCGACGCCATGGCCGATCTGGCGCGGCAGCATCCGGGCTCGTCCTACTTGTCGAACGACCGCTTCCATCTCAACGATCTCGGCTACCGCTGCATGGCCGAGTACGCGACGCGCGCGATCGTCGCCGGCATCATCCAGGCCGATACGGAAAACGGCGCGATGCACTAGGTCATGCCGCTTCGGACCTGCCGGGTCCGAGCGTGACCATTGGTTTCTCGAGCGCCGGGCGAACTGAGCTGCGGTTCGAAGAAAGCAAAAAACGCGCCCTGAACCACAGAGCGCGTCCGTGCGGCTGTCTCAAGCATGCAACCGATGACGAGGAGACTATTCGCGCGCCATCCACGACTGCGGAATCCTCTTCGCTATGCGCCCGACAAGACTCGTGGGCCGCCGAGGGATGCCGCTTGAGAGCTCAGGTGAGGTGGAACACTGCCATGATGACGATGGCCGAAGCCACCAGGAACAGATCGAAGAGCTTGATACCGCTCGGCATGCTCGTCTTCTCCCTAGGCCGTGAACGATGGCGTGGCTCAATCGGCCCGCAGCAAATCCTCGAGCGCGGCTCGCGGCCGGCTTTCGAGCGCAACCTCCGGTGCAACCGGAATGTCCAGAGGATCGGGTCCGCCGAGCGGCCCCGTACTGTCAGGGTTGATGGCAGTCACGATGCGCACGTGCGCAAAGCCCTGCGAATAAGCAGTCGGCAGCCGATGCTCAGTCTCGGTCGTGGAGGGCGTGTCGATCATCGAATCCTCCGTCGAGATTCCGTTTGTCAGGGGGCAAGGTTGCAACACTGATAACCTTGAGGCGATTGCCCCCCGTCGGCAATTGGCATGAGTACGTAGAAAGTTGCCATAGGGAGTATTACGTATCGCCCGGGCGCGGGAGCGATGGAATATGGCTTTCCCGCGTGTCGGCATCGTCGTCCAGCGCGTCGGAGCAGCAACCCAGGATAGGCCGAAGGCTCATGACCGACGCCCGCCTCTACCGCCGGATCCTGTACGGCTGCCTCTTTCTCGCGGCCTATGTGGCGCTCGACTACGTGAGCTACGTGAAGCCCTACCGCGGGCTCGGCATCACGCCTTGGAACCCGCCGCCTGGCCTCTCGATTGCCGTGGTTTTCTTGGGCGGCTGGTTTTACGCGCCGTTCGTTCTCATCGCGCCGGCCATCGCCGACATGGTCGTCAGGGGCGGCGCGCTCGGTCCCAAGCTGGAGTTGATCCTTTCGCTGGCCTTGGGCAGCACGTACCTGGCCGGGGGGTTGGCCCTCAAGCGCATATCGAGCTTCGATCCGCGCTTCCGCTATGTCCGCGACGCGCTGACCCTGATCGGCGTCGCCGTGTCCGCGGCGCTGGTGGCCGCGGCGCTCTACATCGTCATCCTGCGCTCGACCGGCACCATCTTTCAGAACGAGGTCGTCGCGGTCGCCTGGCGTGCCGCCGTCGGCGACGTCATCGGCATCCTCGTCGTTGCGCCGCTCGTGTTCCTGGCCTTCGCGTACCGGCCATGGCCGCGGCCCGAGCCGATGGCGCTCATTCAGTTCTCCTCGCTCTTCGTCGCCCTCGCCGTGGTCTTCGGCTATCAGGAAGCAACGGCCTTCCAGCTTTTCTATCTGCTCTTCCTGCCGCTGCTCTGGATCGCGCTGAGCTACGGCCCGCCTGGTGCCGCACTGAGCCTGCTCTTCATCCAGCTTGGCCTGATCATCGGTGCCGAGATCCGCTTCGGGCCGGATCCGGGGCTCGGTGCGCTTCAGGTGCTGATGATCGCGCTCGCCATCACCGGCCTCATCGTCGGCACCATCGTCGCCGAACGCGAGGACGCGGCGGCGCGCCTGCGCGATCAGCAGGCGTCGATCAACCGCGCGCTGCGCATCCGCTCGGCCGGCGAGGTCGCCGCCACCATCGCTCACGAGATCAACCAGCCGCTGACGGCGCTCAACACGTACGCGGGCATTGCCGCCAAGGCGATGGAGGACGGGCGCACCGATCTCGTTGCGCGCGCCATCGACAAGATTCGGGCCGAGAGCGTGCGCGCCAACGAGGTGCTGCGCGGCATCCGCGAGCTTCTGCGCCAGGGCACGCTCACGAAGCGCAACGTCGATCTCGAGGCCAAGCTCGCCGAGCTCGAGATGCTGCTCAAGGAGGATCTGGAGAAGAAGGGTATCCGCCTTGCCATCGAAGTGGATCCGGACTTTCCCGTCATCCGTGCCGACGGCGTACAGCTCCAGCAGGCGATCCACAACTTGATCGTGAACGGCGCCGAGGCCATTCTGGGCGTCGGCCGCAGCGGCACGGTCGAGGCGCGGGTTCGCCTGTCCGGCGGCGACGAGGTGTTGATCGAGGTCGAGGATGACGGCCCAGGCTTTCCGCCCGGTTTCGACGTCGCCGAGCCGACGCCCTTCACCACCACCAAGCCGGAGGGATCGGGCCTTGGCCTCGCCGTCGCCCGATCCATCGCCGAGGCGCACGGAGGCGGCCTGTCCATAACGACATCTCCGCGCGGCGCGCGCGTCGTCTTGAAGCTGCCGATCGAAAGGGAGGGCGATGAGCAAGACCGTAAGCGTCATTGACGACGAGGCATCGGTGCGGGACGCCGTGGCCATGCTGCTCGAGACGCATGGCCTCACAGTGTCTTGCTACGACGGCGCCGAGGCGTTTCTCGCCGCGCCGTTCGCGGCCGGCTGCATCGTGAGCGATGTACGCATGCCGGGCATCTCGGGTCTCGAGCTTCTGCGCACGCTGAGAAGCGCCGGCGATCCGCGCCCCCTCTTGCTGATGACCGGCCATGGCGACGTGGAGCTGGCCGTCCAGGCCATCAAGCTCGGCGCCTTCGATTTCGTGGAGAAGCCGTTCTCCAACGAGCGCCTGATCGCCAGCGTCGAGGAAGCGCTCGTGGCGTCGGAAAGCTCCCTCAAGGAGCGCCTCGAGCTCGAGGACCTGCGCAGCAAGTACGCGGCGCTCTCCGATCGCCAGCGCGATACGATGCAGCTTCTGATCCGTGGTCTCTCCAACAAGGAGATCGGCCAGCAGCTCGGCATCAGTCCGCGCACGGTCGAGATTCATCGCACCTGGGTGATGACGAAGATGTCGGCGCGCTCGATCGCTGATCTGGTCCGCATGTCCATGGCGCTCGGAATCGAGTGATTGCGACACCCCCTCGGGATTTTTCCCGAGCGGCCCGCCGGTCCCATGCGTCCGCCTGTGGTGCGCTTGCCTCGGTTGTGGGCATTTGTGCTCTGCACCGTCGAGGCCGCCGTTTGAATCTGCCAGAATGAATCGGTCAGGTGAGAAGGAGGAGCTCAACATGACGAAGGATGCGGCTTTCCGTATGGGCTTTGCCGCGCTCGTGCTCGGCGCCGGGCTTGCGCCGGCGCTCGCCCAGTCGGAAACCGGCTTTGCGTCCATGCACAATCAGGCCCGCGTGGGCGGCAAGCTGTGCATGACGGACCATTGGCACTACGGCAACGGCAGCGGCAATACCAAGGCGCTGGCGCAGCGTGACGCCATCGGCTCCTGGCAGAGCTTCACCGACTTCGAATACGGCAGCGCGTGGGCGCGCTTCAGCAACGCCGCGGCCAAGCGCGTAAGCTGCTCGCAATCGGGCAGCGGCTACAGTTGCCAGGTCGAGGCCCGCCCCTGCCGCCGTTAGGCTTCTGCGCTCGCCTCGGGCAGCGACGGGCTCTAGCGGCTTACGACCTTTCCGGGATTGAGGATCCCCTTGGGGTCGAGCGCGTCCTTGATGCGCCGCATGAGATCGATCTCGACCGCGCTCTTGACGCGCACGAGCTCCTCGCGCTTGAGCCGCCCGATGCCGTGCTCTGCCGAGATCGATCCTCCGAGCGAGACGACGACGTCGTGCACGGCCCTCGCCATCTCGTCCCACAGCGCGAGGAATGCCTCGCGCGCCATCTCCGGCGGCTGCGAAACGTTGTAGTGCACGTTGCCGTCGCCGAAATGGCCGAACGGCACCGGGCGCGCGCCGGGTGAGACACGCTGCACGGCGTCGCTGGCTTTGATCAGAAACTCGGGGATGCGCCCGACCGGCACCGAGATGTCGTGCTTGATCGAGCCGCCCTCGCCCTTCTGCGCCTCCGACGCCGACTCGCGCAGCCGCCACAGATCAGCCGCCTGCTGGAGCGAGGTCGCAACCGCCGCGTCGGTAACGAGCCCTGCCGCCACGGCGTCCGCGAGCAACCCGTCGAGCAGCGATGTGGCACGGCCGTCCGCGGCACCGGAGATCTCGACCAGCGCGTACCACGGCGCCTCGTCCGCGAGTGGACGGCGCGTGCCCGGTATGTGCCGCGTCACGAAATCGACGAGCCGACCGCTCATGAACTCGAACGCCGTCAGCGCCTGCCCGGCTTGTGCCTCGGCGAGCTGGAAGAACGGCAGCAGGCTGTCGAGCGTCGGCAGCGCGGCCAAGGCTGTCGCACGCTCGGCGGGCTGGGGGAACAGCCTGATCGTCGCCGCGGTGATGATGCCGAGCGTGCCCTCCGATCCCACGAACAGGTCGCGCAGGTCGTAGCCCGTGTTGTCCTTCTTGAGCGCGCGCAGTCCGTCCCACACGGACCCGTCCGCGAGCACCACCTCGAGGCCCGACGTAAGCGCCCGCGCCGTGCCGTAGGCGAGCACCGCGACGCCGCCGGCATTGGTGGCGAGGCATCCGCCGATGGTCGCGCTGCCTTCCGAGGCGAGGCTGAGCGGGAACAGCCGGCCGACGCTGCGCGCCGCCTCCTGTGCCGCAGCGAGCGTGACGCCGGCTTCCACGGTCATCGTGCCGCCCGCGGGATCGAGGTCCCGGATACGTGTCATGCGCGCGAGCGAGAGCACGATCTCGGTGCCGCTCTCGCTCGGGATCTGCCCGCCGACGAGCCCCGTGTTGCCCCCTTGTGCAACCACGCCGACGCCCTCCGCGTTAGCCAAGGCGAGAATTCTGGATACCTCGTCGGTCGTCCTGGGCTTCACGATCAGGGGCGTGCGCCCCACATAGAGGTCGCGCCATTCACGGAGGTGCGGCGCTTGCTCGCCGGCGTCCGTGATCGCATTGTTTGCACCCACGATCGCCGTGAATCGGGCGATCAGGCCGGCGTCGGGCATTTTTTTGGAACGATCGGAGGACGACGTCATGAACGGGCTGCCGCTGGCATCGGGAAGGGGCGCGAGCGCCCTCGCGTCCGGCTGTCCATATCAGGCTTTCACGCCATGAATCAAAAAACGCGGTTAATGGCACGCATGGGCAGGATCGCGGTGCTGGGGCTTCTGGCCATGGGCACGGCGCTGGCCGCACCGCTCGCCTATGCGGTCGAGCCGCCGATCGTCCCCGGCATCCGGCCGGCACCCCGGGGCGTGGCACCCCAGAGAATTCCGCCGCGCCCCGCGCCCGGTGTCATCCCCAAGAGAATTCCGCCTGGCGGCATCGGGCTCGGCCCGAGCGTCGTCCGCCCTGGCACTATCGGCCCCAACTGCCGCTCGAGCTGCGGCTCGCGCTGCCAGATGGTGACCTGCTCGGGCCTCAACGTCTCGCAATGCGCCGCCGCCCGCCAGCGCTGCCGCATGTCGTGCACGACGCGCTGCTGATTCTGCGCTGTTGTTACGAGCGCGGCGCGGCGGCGCGGCGCAGCCGGTCGTTGATGGCGTCGCCGAGCCCATGCTCCGGGATCGGCATGACGGCGATAGTCGGGGCGCCCGTCCGATCCAGCGCGCGCAACGCCGCGAACAGCCCCGCGGCCGCCTCGACGAGGTCGCCCCCGGCGCTGAGGTTGACGACTGGCCCCGCCGCTGCCGGCACGTCGGGTCCGAACGCCAGCAGCGCCTCTCCCGGTCTCACGTCTCGCGCATCGAGCCGCAGCGCCGCATTCGGCGCGTAATGACTCGCGAGCTGTCCCGGCGATGTCGGGTGTGCGTCGTCGCTCACCGACCCAACAGCAAGCGCCTGCCCGAGCACGGCTTCGATGGCCTCGCGCGGCACAGCCCCCGGTCTGAGCAGAGCGATCTGGTCTCCCGTCGCGTCGAGCACCGTGCTTTCGAGCCCGTGCGGAGTGGCCCCGCCGTCGAGGATCATGGCCACGCGCCCGTCGAGATCGTCCAGCACGTGCTGGGCCGTGGTCGGGCTCACGCGTCCGCTGCGGTTGGCCGAAGGCGCGGCGAGCGGGCGCCCTGCGGCCGCGAGCAGCGCTTGCGCGACCGGATGCGCGGGCACACGCACCGCAACCGTATCGAGCCCCGCCGACACGAGATCTGAGACGCCGGCATTGGCGCGCCGCTGAAGCACCAGCGTCAGCGGTCCGGGCCAGAACGCGCCCGCGAGCTTGCGCGCGGCCGGCGCAATGGTGGCGATCTGCTCCGCGCCCGCAACGTCCGGCACGTGCACGATCAGCGGATTGAAACGCGGCCGTCCCTTAGCCTCGAACACGCCTGCGACCGCGCGCCCGTTTGTCGCGTCCGCGCCGAGCCCGTAGACGGTTTCCGTCGGAAACGCGACGAGCGCGCCGTCGCGGATGAGCCGCGCCGCCTCCTCGATCGCCGTCTTGTCCGCCGTCCGCACCGTCATGACAGTCCTTCTCAGTTGAGGTTTTTCCCCTTCGCCTGGAAGCGATCGTATGATCCCAACAGGGGAGACGTGGGAAAGGTCGCGCAGTGCAAGCTGCGCGGGTGAGGGGGCGTTGCGCTTGAGAGCCTTCCGCACGATGATCGCAATCGAGCGGTAAAGCCCGAATCGACGCGGGTACGGAAAGGAAACCCATGAGCTACGAGGCTCCAGTAGACGACATCCTCTTCGCGCTCAAGACGGCGGCCGATGTTTCGGGCGGCATGGATAAGGAGGCCGTGCGCGGCCTCGACGAGGACACGCTGCGCGCGATCCTGGAGGAGGCCGGCAAGTTCGCGTCCGAGGAGCTGGCGCCCCTGAACAAGGCCGGCGACCGCACGCCGTCCCGCTGGATCGATGGCCGCGTCACGACCCCGCCCGGCTGGAAGGCCGCTTACGACGCGTTCCGCACCGCCGGTTGGAGCGCCCTTCCGTGCCCGGAGGCGTTCGGCGGCCAGGACCTGCCCGAGACGGTGGCGATGGCGGTGTGCGAGATGTGGAACGCGGCCAACCTCTCGTTCGGCCTCTGCCCGCTTCTGACTCAGGGCGCCATCGACGCGCTGCAGGCCGGCGGCTCCGAGGAGCTCAAGCAGCGCTACCTGCCGCGCATGGTGAGCGGCGAATGGACCGGCACCATGAACCTGACCGAGCCGCACGCCGGCTCCGACCTCTCCGTCATCAAGACGCGCGCCGAGCGCGCTCCCGGCGGCACCTATCGCCTGTTTGGCACCAAGATCTTCATCACCTACGGCGATCATGATCTGACCGAGAACATCGTGCACCTCGTGCTCGCGCGCTTGCCGGACGCGCCCGAGGGGACGCGCGGCATCTCGCTGTTCCTGGTGCCGAAGCGCCTAGTCGCCGACGACGGCACGCTCGGCGCCGAGAACGACGTCGTCTGCGCCGGCCTCGAGCACAAGCTCGGCATCCACGGCAGCCCGACGGCGGTGATGAAGTTCGGCGAGAAGGAGGGCGCGGTCGGCTACCTCGTCGGCGAGGAGAACCGCGGCTTGAACACCATGTTCGTCATGATGAATGCCGCGCGGCTCGCCGTCGGCATCCAGGGCGTCGCGGTTGCCGAGCGCGCGACCCAACACGCCGTCGCCTACGCCAGGGAGCGCCGCCAGGGACGTGCCATCGCGGCGCGGTCGCCCGGCATGGTGCCCATCGCCGAGCACCCGGACATCCGCCGCACGCTGCTCACCATGAAGGCGCTGACGCGCGCCGCCCGCGCCATCTGCTACGCCACCGCCGCCGAGATCGACGCCTCGCGCCACGCCGCGACGGAGTCCGAGCGCCGCACCGCCGGCGACCGTGCGGCGCTCCTGACGCCCGTCGCCAAGGCGTTCTCGACCGACATCGGCTGCGAGGTGGCGTCGCTCGGTGTGCAGGTCCACGGCGGCATGGGTTTCGTCGAGGAGACCGGCGCCGCGCAGTTCTACCGCGACGCGCGCATCCTGCCGATCTACGAGGGCACCAACGGCATCCAGGCCATCGATCTCGTGACGCGCAAGCTGCCGCTCGCCGGCGGCCAGCTCGTCAAGGACCTGATCGCCGAGTTCGACGCCGTGGCGCGCCGCGTGAAGGCGGTCAACCGGCTCGAGATCGGCCGCATGGGCCAGCGCCTCGCCTCGACCGTGGTCGCCTTCGCCGAGGCGACCGCCTGGATGGCCGAGGCCGTGGAGCACAGCCCCAACCTCGCGCTCGCCGGCGCCACGCCCTACTTGCGGCTGTTCGGCCTCACCGCCGGCGGCCACTACCTCGCCAAGGGCGCGCTCGCCGCGCTGGACGAAGGGGGGGCGCACGCCATGGAGTCCGTTGCGCTGGCGCGTTTCTTCACCGAAAACATCTCCGTGGCCGCGCCGGGTCTGGCAGCCGTCGTGACGTCGGGCGGCCATGCGGTTCTGGATGCGCTGCCCGAAACGGCGCCCGCCTGAACGGAGAACGCCGATGCTGTTCCAGCTCCTCGCGCGCGGTGTGATGACGCTCGCCATCGTTGCGGCCTTCGCCGGCCCGTCCGATGCCGGCTGGCTGTCGCGCCTTGTCCGCGAGGCGGGCGAGAGCGGCGGCGGCGTGACCTCGAAGCTCGGCAAGACCGGCGCCAGCGCCCTGGACAGTGCGGCCGCCCACGTGGCCTCGTTGCCCAAGCTTCCGGGCGGCGGCACCGCGCTCGCCGCCCACGTCACGCCCGAAGGTCATTGGAAGTTCGCCAACCGCGAGGGTCAGGTCTTCACCGCCGGCACGCCCGACGAGCTGGCCCGTGTCGGCGCCGCGCTGGCGCCCGAGGCAGCGCCGGGCGGCAAGCTCGCCTACTATCTCTCCGAGGACACGGTCTTCAACCAGCGAACGGCCTTGAAGGATCTGCCGCAGGGCGCGGACCTGCACCTCGTCGTCGGCAAGGACGCCTACCGCCTGCGCCGCACGGGCACCTCGGGCGATCTCGCTGCCGAGTTCCGCCCGAGCGTGGTCGTGAGCCTCGCCGACCGCGGGCTGTTCGAGGAGACCGTCTACCGACTGACGCGCCCGCTCAGCCGCTCGAGCATCCGCGTGCTGGCACTGGAGACCGGCGGCCCGACGCGCCTGTCGTCCGTGCCGCGCTACGATCCGGCCACCAAGGCTGCGCTTGTCGATGCCGTCGACCCATCGGTGCTACCGCAGGCGCTGTCGGGCCTCAAGGGCCAGACCGCTCTGGTCTCCGGCCGCATCGACGGCAACGTGCTGACCTTCCGTCCCTCGAGCGGCCCCGAGCAGACGCTCGATGTGGCCAGGCTCGTCAAGGCTGCCGAGGACGCCGACGTCAACCTGGTGCTTCTGGCGACGGGCGCCGCCCATCAGCCGGGCGGCCGCAACTGGCTCTGGCAGCGGGTCGCCGTGTCGGGTCTCGACGACGCACTGACGCGGGCGACCTTCGCCGATTTCCTGAGCGCGCTCGGTGGCGCCGGCAACGAGCTGACCATCAAGGCCTCGCCCGGCTCCTACGGCCGCGTGGTGTTCTCCGCTTCTCCGTCCCCCAGTGCCACGGCGCCGCTGACCGACTGGATCCGGTGGGACGACTGGGTCGGCGAGATCACCGGGCACGTGGCCATGAAGTCGGCCGAGGTCTTCGCGCGAGACGCGGCGCAGGAGCGCGAGCTTGATGCGCGCATCGTTCCCGGCATTCCCTCCGGCGTGCAATATTTCTATCTGGGCTCACTCGTGGCCGGGCTCTTGGCATGGCAGGTCTCGTTCCCCTGGTGGTCTCGCATCTGGCCGCCGGAGCAGCGCCATGAGTACGCCGGCCGCATCGGCTACATCGCCGCCCGCACCGCCCGTTTCGTCGCCTGCGTGCTCGTATTCCTGCCGCTGGTCGGCATTCCCGCCCTGCTCTGGCTCGGCGTTCTCCAGATCTGGGGGCTGATCATCGCCCCGTTCCGTTTCCTGGGCTGGCTCCGCAACCGGCTCATACCTCGCCGCGCGTGATAGCGCTGGCCAGCCGGGCACGCTTCGCTATCATGGCCATAACGAAGAAACTTTGGGAGCGCCCGAGGCTTAGTCACTTATGGCAACACTGCTGATCACGCACGCCGACTTTCTCGACCATGACACCGGCTACAGCCATCCCGAGCGGCCGGACCGCATGCGCGCCCTTGACAAGGTGCTTGCGCACGAGAGCTACAACGCGCTCGAGCGCGCCGAGGCGCCGCTTCGCGACGACGTCGAGGAGGCGATTCTGCGCGTGCATCCGATCGGTCATCTGGCACGCATGAAAGGTGCGGGCGAGGTCGCCAAGAAGCGCAACGGCGGCCTGCACCTCGACAACGATACGGTGATGTCCGCCGGCAGCATGGAAGCGGCCCTGCGCGCCGTAGGCGCCGGCCTCGACGCTGTCGACGCGGTTATGGGCGGCCGTGTCGCCAACGCGTTCTGCCAGGTGCGCCCGCCGGGCCATCACGCCGAGGCCAACCGCGCCATGGGCTTCTGCCTGTTCTCGAACGCCGCCATCGCGGCCCACTACGCCCGCGCCCGCTACGGCGCCGACCGCATCGCCGTCGTCGATTTCGACGTCCATCACGGCAACGGCACGCAGGACATCTTCTGGTCCGACAAGGATCTGTTCTACGGCTCGACGCACCAGATGCCGCTGTTCCCCGGCTCCGGCGAGCTGTCGGAGACCGGCGTC
Source organism: Hyphomicrobium sp. (assembly GCF_020852195.1). Lineage (GTDB taxonomy): Bacteria > Pseudomonadota > Alphaproteobacteria > Rhizobiales > Hyphomicrobiaceae > Hyphomicrobium_C. The sequence goes on from NZ_JADZBI010000034.1 coordinate 43,971, forward strand.
GGCAACATCTGGAACGCGCCCTTGCGCGAGGGCGACGCGGGCGAGACCTTCCGCGAAGCGTTCACGTCGCGGATTCTGGGTCCGCTGCACAACTTCGGTCCGGACCTGATCGTGATCTCCGCCGGCTTCGACGCTCACAAGCGCGATCCGCTCGGCGGCCTGCGCCTCGTCGAGGCCGACTTCATGTGGGCCACCGAGGCGCTCGGCAAGGCGGCGGAGCAGCACTGCCACGGCCGCATTGTCTCCATGCTGGAAGGCGGCTACGACCTCGACGCGCTGGCCAAGTCGGTCGCTGTCCATGTCCGCACGCTGATGGACCTCGGCAGCTAAGCGTCTGATCGCACATGGCGAAACGAGTGCGTGCGCCGGCGCGCGCGAGGCTCTAGAGTCGAGTCAAAAGAATCACGAGGCCGGGACGGGATGAGCAAGCCGTTGAAGAACCACGCCGACATCAAGGAGCTCTCCTTCGAGAAGGCCTTGAAGGAGCTCGAGACCATCGTCAGCCGGCTGGAGCGCGGCGACGTTGAGCTCGAGGAGAGCATCACCATCTACGAGCGCGGCGAGGCTCTGCGCGAGCACTGCGACCGCCTGCTGAAGCAGGCCGAGGCGCGCGTCGAGAAGCTCACCGTCGGCTCGGACGGCACGCCGCGCGGCACCGAGCCCCTCGACCCGGAATAGCGGCTGCCGAGCCCACCACGCGGATTGCGGAAGGGCCTGGAGCGTGTCTTCAATTCAGCTCGAAGCACTCTGCTCCCATCGTCATGGCCGGGCTTGACACGGCCATCCAGGGCGTGTTCCCGACCGATGAGCAACTGGCCCCTGGATCGCCGCCTCGTCGTGGCGACGCCTTGCCCGCGGACGGCGGCCATGACGGCAAGGACTAGGGTTAGGGCTGGCGCGCGTCGGCGGCGAAGCCCTTTGCCGTTCTGCCGCAGCCGCCGGGGAGGAATGCCCGGCCTCGGCCCTTCATCCGCCGCAGGTTCGGCGCTAAGGTAGCGCAGAGACGCGGCCCCGAAACGCCGGGGACCGCGCGGGAGCCTAGGCTCCGATGACCGAAGGATGATGCCCCGCCGTGAGCAAGACACCGCTCCTCGACACCATCAAGACGCCCGAGGATCTTCGCCAGCATTCCGAGTCCGATCTCCGCCAGATTGCCGACGAGCTGCGCCTGGAGACCATCGACGCCGTGTCTGTCACGGGCGGACATCTGGGTGCCGGCCTCGGCGTCGTGGAGCTCACGGTGGCGCTGCACTGGATCTTCGACACCCCGCGCGACCGGCTGATCTGGGACGTCGGCCATCAGTCCTACCCGCACAAGA
>NZ_JADZBI010000035.1 GCF_020852195.1 Hyphomicrobium sp.
GAGGCCGCAGTAGATGCATTTCACCATGTCGATGTCGTAGCGGGTGGTGCGGCGCGTGCCGTCGTTGCGGCGCGGGCCGGCTTCGATGGTGATGGCCTGCGCCGGGCAGATCGCCTCGCAGAGCTTGCAGGCGATGCAGCGCTCCTCACCGTTCGGATAGCGACGCAACGCGTGCTCGCCGCGGAAGCGCGGCGAGAGCGGGCCTTTCTCGAACGGATAGTTTAGCGTCTTCTTGGGCGTGAAGAAGTAGCGCATGGCGAGGAAGAACGCCGAGACGAACTCCAAGAGGAACAGCGATTTCAGCCCTTGGGCCGCCCGCATCGTTTGCACTCCTATGCCGATCTCAGGATCTGCAGCACGCCGGCGACGGCTACGACCATCACCAGCGAGAGCGGCAGAAACACCTTCCAGCCCAGCCGCATGAGCTGGTCGTAGCGATAGCGCGGCACCATGGCCTTGGCCATCGCGAACAGGAAGAACATGAACACAACCTTGGCCACGAACCAGAAGATCCCGGGAACGGCGTTCAAGGGCCAGATATCGAGCGGCGGCAGCCAGCCACCGAGGAACAGGATGCTCGCCATCGCGCACATGGTGACGATGGCGACGTACTCGCCGAGCATGAACAAGAGATAGGGCGTCGAGGAATACTCGACCATGAAGCCGGCGACGAGCTCGCTTTCGGCCTCGACGAGGTCGAACGGCGGGCGGTTGGTCTCGGCCAGCGCCGAGATGAAGAACATGACGAACATGGGGAGCAGCGGCACCCAATGCCAGTCGAGCGCCGAAGCCGGGAGGCCGAGCCAGGCGCCGACACCTGAGGTTTGCGCCGTGACGATCGTGCCGAGGTTGAGGGAGCCCACGAGCAGCAGCACCGCGATGATGACGAAGCCGAGCGAGACCTCGTAGGAGATCATCTGCGCGGCCGAGCGCAGCGAGCCCATGAAGGGATACTTCGAGTTCGAGGCCCAGCCGCCCATGATGATGCCGTAGACGCCAAGGGAGGAGATGGCGAGCAGGTAGAGGATGCCGACGTTGAGGTCGGCGATCACCCAGGTGCCCCAGCCGTCCTTGCTCATGGGGATCACGGCCCAGGCGGCGAGCGCGCAGGTGGCGGTGGCGAGCGGCGCCAGAAGGAATACGCCCTTGTCGGCGCCGGCCGGAATGAGCGGCTCCTTGAAGACGAACTTCAGGAGATCGGCGAAGGACTGGAAGAGGCCGAAGGGGCCGACCACGTTCGGGCCGCGGCGGAGCTGCACGGCCGCCCACACCTTGCGATCCATGAGCAATAGGAAGGCGACGCAGAGCAGGAGGCCCACGAGCACCAGCAGCGACAGCCCGACGGCCACGGCGAGCCAGAGGCCGTAGTCCCAGAGCATCGTGATGGTCTCGCTCGACATCGGGGGCTTCTGCTCCTATTCGGCCGCGGCCAGACCGGCCTGCTGCTTGCCGGCGGCCTTCTTGAGCGCGCTCATCTCGGCCATGACGGCGGAGGCGCGCGCGATGGGATTGGTCAGGTAGAAGTCGCGCACGGCGCTCCGGAACGGCTCGTCCTTGACCGCGCCCTTGCCACCCGCCAGCACGGCAATGACATCGGCGGGCGCCGGGCTCACGCGATCGAGCGCGGCGAGTTGCGGGGCGTGCTGGTACATGCCGGCGCGCAGCACGTTGATCGAGTCGTAAGGCAGCGTGTGGCCGACCAGCGGAGAGAGTGCACGGATGATGGTCCAGTCCTCGCGGGCCTCGCCGGGCGGAAAGGCGGCGCGCGCCGTCATCTGGGCGCGGCCCTCGGTGTTGACGTAGGTAGCGCTCTTCTCCGCGTAGGCGGCGCCGGGGAAGATCACGTCGGCGCGGTGCGCGCCGGCATCGCCGTGGCTGCCCTGGTAGACAACGAACGCCTTGCCGAGGCGCGACATGTCGATGTCGTCGGCGCCGAGCAGATAGAGAACGTCGAGCTCGCCCTTGCCGGCTGCGGCCAGGAAGCTTTCGACGTCGGTGGATGCCGGATTCTCGGGCACGAAGCCGAGGTCGAGCCCGGCGACGCGGGACGCTGCGGCGTGCAGCACGTTGAAGGCATTCCAGGCCGGGTCCTTCCCGGCTGCCGCCGCGGTGGCGATGCGAGCCGCGGCGGCGAGCACGGCGCGGCCGTCGGCGCGGGCGATGGCCGCGGAGCCCACGATGACCAGCGGTGCTTTCGCCTCCTTCAGCGTTGCCGCGAAGGGGTGCTTGCCGTCCGCGACCTCGCGCAGCGTCTGGCCGCCGGCGCCGAGATAAGCATAGGGATAGGCGAGATCGGCCTGCTCGCCGATGACGCCGATGGTCAGCCCGCCCTGGCGCCAGCGCTTCCTGATGCGCGCGTTCAAGACGGCGGCCTCGAGACGCGGGTTGGTGCCGATCAGAAGGATAGCATCGGCCTGCTCAATGCCCGGAATGGTGGCGTTGAAGACGTAGCTCGCACGGCCGAGCGCGGGATCGAGCTTGGCGCCGTCCTCGCGGCAGTCGACGTTCGTCGCGCCGAGGCGGTGGAACAGGTCCTTGAGGGCGAACATCTCCTCGGCACCCGCGAGCGGCCCCGCGACGGCGGCGATGCGCTCGGGATTGGCGGCCTTGAGCTTCTCCGCCACGGCGGCCAGCGCCTCGGGCCATGTCGTAGGCTCGAGGCGGCCGTTCTTGCGGATGTACGGTTGGTCGAGCCGCTGCGTCCGCAGGCCGTCGGCGACGTGGCGCGTCTTGTCGGAGATCCACTCCTCGTTCACAGCGTCGTTGTTGCGCGGCAGGATGCGCATGACCTCGCGGCCTCGGCAGTCGATGCGGATCGCCGAGCCGACCGCGTCCATCACGTCGATCGACTGCGTCTTCTGCAACTCCCACGGCCGCGCCGCGAAGGCGTAAGGCTTCGACGTCAGCGCGCCGACCGGGCAGAGGTCAGTCACGTTGGCGCTCATCTCGGAGAGGATGCCGCGCTCGAGGTAGGTGGTGATCTCCATGTCCTCGCCGCGGCCGATGGCGCCCAGCTCCTCGACGCCGGCGATCTCGGTCATGAACCGCACGCAGCGGGTGCAGTGAATGCAGCGGTTCATGGCCGTCTTGATCAGCGGGCCAAGGTATTTCTCCTCGACGGCGCGCTTGTTCTCGGCGAAGCGCGAGCCCCCCGAGCCGTAGGCGATGGCCTGGTCCTGCAGGTCGCACTC
>NZ_JADZBI010000036.1 GCF_020852195.1 Hyphomicrobium sp.
CGCGCTGTTCGAGGATCATCTGTTCCAGCTTTGCCAGCGGAATCTCTCCACCCACGACCGGATCACTGGGCGGATTGGCAATCTTTTCGCGAACTGCTTCGGTCGCGGCCGGAGCCTCTTGGCGTCTGCGAGAGTACTCATCTGCCTTGGCCTTTTCTTTGGCAGCCTGCTCCAGATGGAGCAAGGCGCCCTTATACGTTTCGGTCAGAGACTTGCGGACTTCCTCATCCAGATCCGCAGCGCCCTGAACATCCTCCAGCCGCTGCTGGATCTCAGCAACCCCCGTGCCAGACGTGGGGGTAACGGCGGCCGACTCCGGTAACTCTGCCAGCGCGCCAGGCGATGACAGCAGTGTCACCCCGGCACACAAGATCGTTGCCCAACTCCACAGCCAAACGGGAGGCCGTTGCCACTGAAATTGCTCAGGGCCCACTAGTATCGGTTGGAGTCCAGGCATTGCTGCTAGCCCAATGACGAGAGGAGCAGGGCCGCCGACGGCGGCGCCGGGCTGCATGGTCGAATCTTCCCCGATCTGCCAGGGGGGCGAAGATTACCGCGCTCAGGCGTTGCGCGTCGAGGGTGATTCGCGCCGAGTGCTAGCTTCGACGACCAATCGGTTGTCGAGCGACTAGTGCTGTGTCACACCCGAAAATTCGGGTTGACGCAGCACGACCGCCGAACACGCAAGTGGTTCGGCGGAAAGCAAATACCTAGTCCTATTTTCCGCTACCCACCCGGCGCTGCAAGACGGGCAACGCGCGGGAGCGTGACTACGGGGCGCGAGGTAAGCGGCGACTGAGGATTTGCGCGGGGGTATCGAAGCCGAGTTGATTCAGGATTTCACGCTGTCGAGTCGTCAGGCGGGTGGGCTGGACTTCTCGTCCCAAGCGGGTCTTGTGGATCAGCAAGGCGTAGCGGGAGAAGGCACGCAAGATGGTCTGGGTGGTAGTGCGTTGCTCCTTGAGGGGGGCCTTCGCCGGAACGCTCTGGCGATACAGCCGCTGCAGCAGAAAGTAGAGCGTCAAGGTGATTGTCATCAGAAACACCAGCGCTTCCACGCGGCGTGGCGTCTTCAGAAAGACGGGATGCACGGCCAAGGGCGTTTTGAACTCATGATTGGCCAGTTCGGAATAGCTCTGCTGCTTGTACTTGGTGAAGGCCTGGTCGGCGCTGAGCGTCTGCGGCGCCGTGGTGATCAGTGCCGAATAGCCATCGTATTCCGCGTCTCTCTCGGCAGCTTTCGGGTCCTGGCGGAACTCGAAGCGATGCTCGGGGCGCTTGCAGCCGCGGCCAGGAGACGGCAGTCGCTCCCTTTCGTGCCTGGTCAGCAAGATCATCTGGTATTGGAAGTAGGCCGCCGCCTGGCGTTGTCCCAGCAGCTTGGCCACGCGGCGGGCGATCGAAGTCGGATCGGTGTGCCGCCGCCCTTGCGCGACGCTCCGCTGAATCTGTTCCAAGCCCTCGCGGATCTTGGCCACCGATTTCTGGCGGTTCTTTTGAGCCACCTTTTGATCGGCCGTGCTGAACACGAAGATCACCCGGCAAGGAATCTTTTTTCCCGACTCCCGCTCGACCAACGTGTGGCGCGTCACGGCCAGATCGTAATGCTCCTGCGGCAGGTTGCCTTGCGTTCGCCGCCTTTGCTGCTCGATCGACAGATAGCTGGCCCGCTTCCATTTCAGGTGTTTTTGCTGTTCATCGAACAGGGAGCGAACGTCGTCCCAGGGAGCGGCGGCAATCGCGGCGAAGCCCGCCTGGGAGAGCCGCAGCAGGTGGCCGGCGGAGAACGTGCCTCGGTCCGAGATGAAGGTCAACTCGGCGAGCTTCAGATGTTTCTTCAACAAGGCCAGTTGCTCGACAGCGGCCGTGTGCCCGTTGCGGTTTCCATCCACGGTGTGGCCAAAGATCGGCAGCGCTCCCCACTGGTCCACGACCGTGCACAACCCCGCATGAATCATCTGCACGTCCTTGGGAGCGGCGCTCATCGGACGACCCGTCGTGATGTAAGCCGGTGGCAATCGATCGTCACTGCGAACGGTGTCTCCTTCCTGAATCTCTCCGCGCGGCTCGGAATCCTCGTAGGCACCGTGCAACAGGATGTGCGTTGGGTCATAATGCAACTCCGACAGCGGCACGCCAAACTCCCGCGAGATACGCAGCGCCAGCGATGCCAGAATCGAATGCCGCTGAGTGAAGAAAGCATCCAACGACTTGCCCAAACGATCGTCGGTGATCTTCTCGACAGGAATGTTCCACAGAATGTCCGCCCCGCTTGCCTCGGCCCAACGCGGCACGTTGACCAAGGCCACCGGGCTATACAAACGCGCTGCCACCAACAGGCTCAACACGGTGCCGTGGTTGAACTCGGCTTGTGGATCCGCCGGCAGATGTTGATCGATGATCTCCGACACGCCCATCCGCTCCAGCAGCGGCCAGATCACGGCCAGCGCGCCGAAGTTGCACGACTCCGTCGCCGATTGATCTCCGTACCAAGTAAACGCCATGCGCATAAAATGCGCAAATTGCGGCGATGGCGCAATACCAGTTTTGCAAAATCAACGAGTAGCGGAAAATAGGCCTAGTGCTCTGCCAACTGGCTTCAACTCCAAATTCAAGCTGTGACAGAGCACTAGACGATGATCGACACCAGTTCGCGGAAGTCCGGATCCGAGCGCAAGGAATCGAAATCGGGCTCGCTGCCGACCAGTTCACGGTAGTGCGCGTCGATTGCCAAGGCGCGTGCCAGCGAACCGAGCGCGAGGTCTTTCTGACCGGCAAGACTCCAATAACAAGCCAGGTTGTAGTCCAACAGCGCCGCGGTCGAGGAGTCGGGTTCGGTTTCCTGCGCCCGCTGAAGTGCGTCAATCGCCAGGTCGATCC
>NZ_JADZBI010000037.1 GCF_020852195.1 Hyphomicrobium sp.
AGGCGAGCGCCGCCGCCGTCGGCTCGTTGATGATGCGGAGCACCTCGAGCCCGGCGATCTTGCCGGCGTCCTTGGTCGCCTGGCGCTGAGCGTCATTGAAGTAGGCGGGCACGGTGATCACGGCCTGCGTCACGGCCTCGCCGAGCTTGGCCTCGGCGGTCTCTTTCATCTTCTGCAGGATGAAGGCCGAGATCTGCTGCGGAGAATACTGCTTGCCGTTGGCCTCGACCCAAGCATCGCCCGTCGGGCCCTTCACGATATTGTAGGGGACGAGCTTCTTGTCCTTCTCGACCATCGGGTCGTCGTAGCGACGTCCGATGAGGCGCTTGATGGCGAACAGCGTGTTGGTGGGGTTGGTGACCGCCTGGCGCTTCGCGGGAAGGCCGACCAGACGCTCGCCATCGTCAGTGAAGGCGACAATGGACGGAGTGGTGTTCATGCCTTCGGCATTCTCGAGCACGCGGGGCTTGCCCCCTTCCATGACGGCGACGCACGAGTTCGTGGTGCCGAGGTCGATACCGATGACTTTAGCCATGTCTCCGAATTTCCTCTTCGTTGCGGCAGACCGTCCGGACCCTTGGGAAGGCCGGCGCCCGGTTTTGTCCCTCGGCCTCCGGGGTGGAGGCTTGGAGGTACGGTCCCCAGGAGAACAATTGATGATGCGCGGTTATATAGGGTGGGCTTTTCGGCGCGCAACGGGCGCCCGCCACCGCCACGGTCAATTCTGGGTCTGTTGCTTTAACACTTCTCACCGGTGCCAGCGCAAGCCTTTTGGAGTGCACGAAATGGCGCCATAAGCATCGAACGGCAGCGTCGGCATGCCGCTCCGAAACGGCACAAGCGGCGCACTCCCATGCGTAATTCGACGCTGCGTTCGCTCGTTTGATCAACTGTTACCGAGCGGTCCCTCTGCCGACGGCATTGGGCAGCCGGGAGGAAGCCGCCCAAGACCGGACCCGCTATGCGGCGTTGTCGGTGCCAGCCGGCGGCGCATCGGAAGCCGCAGGCGGCGCCTCGCCCTGCTCCCCGGCAACCGAGCCCGCCCCTTCGGACTGGCCCGGCTTTGGGCCGCCCTTGGCCACCACGACCATCGCCGGGCGCAGCACGCGATCCTCAATCACGTAGCCGCACTGGAACACCTCGAGGATGGTGCCCGGCGCCACCTCCGCGTTGTACATCTCCATCATCGCCTGGTGCTGATGGGGATTGAACGCCTCGCCCTTGGGGTTGAGCCGCTTGACGCCATTGCGCTCGAGCACGTTGAGGAACTCGCGCTCGGTCATGCTGACGCCGTCGACGAGGCTCTTGAGCGCGGGATCCTGCTCGGCGGCCCCGGCCGGGACAGCCTGGATCGCCCGCTCGAAGTTGTCGGCGACCGTCACCACGTCACGGGCGAACTTGCTGATCGCGTACTTGGCCGTCTCCTCGCGCTCGCGCTCGGCGCGCTTGCGGATGTTCTCCATCTCGGCATGCGCCCGGAGCAGGCGGTCCGTCAGATCCGCGACCTGGCCCTGGAGGGTATCGACCTCGGCCGCAAGCCGCAGGGCCTCCTGCTCGGGCTCGGGCACGGCTCGGGGGTCGGCCGGCGCCTCGGGACCGGGCGTCCCGGAGGGCGCATTGGGGTTCGTCGTCTCGTCAGCCATGACATCTCCGCGTCGAATGGAATGGGCGCGGGCCTGCCCGCCCGGAGGGCCGGTCGCAGGCGGTCGCATGAGAATGCGCCCGATATCAGCCCCTAGGACAAAAAAATCAAGTCAGCACGCGGCTGACCAGGCGGGCCGTGTAGTCCACCATGGGGATGATTCGCGCATAGTTGAGACGCGTCGGCCCGATGACGCCGAGCACGCCGACCACCTTTCGGTCCGTATCGTGGAACGGCGCCACGATGAGCGACGACCCCGACAGCGAGAACAGCTTGTTCTCCGAGCCGATGAAGATGCGCACGCCGTCCGCATGCTCGGCGAGGCCCAGGATCTGCGAAAGGTCGCGCTTGGTCTCAAGGTCGTCGAACAGTTGCCGGATGCGCTCCAGGTCCTCGACCGCGGTCAGATCCTTGAGCAGGTTCGCCTGCCCGCGCACGATCAAGCTCTTGCGGTCGTCGACCGTGCCGGACCATTCCGCGAGCCCCGCCTTGATCACCTTCTGCGTCAGCTTGTCTAGCTCGGCGCGCGCGCGGCCGAGCTCGGCCTCGACGGCAGCACGCGCCTCCGCGATCGTGAGCCCGCGGATGTGCGCGTTGAGATAGTTGGCGGCCTCCACCAGCGCCGAGGGCGGCAGCCCGGCCGGGATCTCGATTAGCCGGTTCTCGACGTTCTGGTCCTCGTCGACCAGCACCACCAGCGCCCGAGTCGGATCGATCGGCACGAAGTCGATGTGCTTCAGCCGTGCGACCTGCTTCTCGGCCAGCACCACGCCCGCGCAGTGCGAGAGGCCGGAGATCATCTCGCCCGCCTCCATCAGCACCTGGTCGAGCGATTTCGTGCGCTTCACCGCGAGTTGCGCCTCGATCTGACGCCGCTCCTCCTCGCTCAAGTCGCCGACCTCGAGCAGGCCATCGACGAACATCCTGAGCCCCGACTGCGTGGGCAGCCGCCCCGCCGAGGTGTGCGGCGCATAAATGAGACCCGCATGCTCGAGATCGCTCATGACGTTGCGGATCGACGCCGGCGAGAGCGCCATGGGCAGCACGCGCGACAGGTTGCGCGAGCCTACCGGCTCACCCGTCGCCAGATAGCTGTCGACGATCTGCCTCAGGATGGTGCGCGAGCGCTCGCTGAGCTTCTTGATCTCGGACTGGGGTTCGGACATCGCTGTTCATGCCTTCGGCGAGGACGCCGCAAGGAGCCTAAAAATGGCGGGCGGGCCCGTCAATGCAAGACCCCGCCCAACGTGTCGGTTACCTTTGGACGCGGCCGCTAGGCGGCCATGGAATTGAGGTTGATCCGGCAAGGCGGGTCCCGTAGGGTCGCGCCAACACGCGCTTCGAGGGAAATCAGGCGTACCGATAACCTCGGATCCCGGTCGCAAGCAGAACCCCGCACCAATCTAAGAGCCCACATGCGCCCGTCCAAACGCCAGCCAGGCGAGCTTCGCCGCGTCTCTCTCGAGCGCGCGGTCTCCATGCACGCCGAGGGCTCCTGCCTGATCAAGTTCGGCAACACGCACGTGCTCTGCACAGCGAGCCTGGAGGAGCGCATCCCGCCCTGGCTCAAGGGGCAGGGTCGGGGCTGGGTGACGGCGGAGTACGGCATGCTGCCGCGCGCCACGAGCGAGCGCACGCGCCGCGAGGCCGCCGTCGGCAACCAGTCCGGCCGCACGCAGGAGATCCAGCGCCTGATCGGCCGCGCGCTGCGCGCGGTGGTCGATCTCCCGAAGCTCGGCGAGCGGCAGATCTCGATCGACTGCGACGTCATTCAGGCCGACGGCGGCACACGCACAGCGGCCATCACCGGCGCCTGGGTAGCGCTGCACGACTGCATCCAGTGGATGAAGCTGCGCGACATGGTGAAGGACGGCGTTCTTCGCGACCACGTGGCCGCCGTATCGTGCGGCCTCTACAAGGGC
>NZ_JADZBI010000038.1 GCF_020852195.1 Hyphomicrobium sp.
CCCGCCGCACGTAGGGGCGGTCGAGGCGCTGGCGCAGCAGCCCGTCATAGGCGAAGCGGGTCTTGTCGGAGATCCACTCCTCGTTCACCGCCTCGTTGAGCCGCGGCAGGATGCGCATGACCTGCGGTCCGCGCGTGTCGACCCGGATGTTCGAGCCGACGGCATCCAGCACGTCGACCGACTCGGTCTTGCGCAGTTCCCAGGAGCGGGCGGTGAAGGCGTAGGGCTTGGAGGTCAGCGCGCCGACCGGGCAGAGGTCGATGATGTTGCCCGACAGCTCCGAGGTCAGGGCCTTCTCGACGTAGGTGCCGACTTCCATGTTCTCGCCGCGGCCCGTCGCCCCCAGCTCCTCGACGCCGGCGATCTCGGTCGCGAAGCGGATGCAGCGGGTGCAGTGGATGCAGCGGGTCATGGTCGTCTTGACCAGCGGGCCCAGTTCCTTGTCCTTGACCGCGCGCTTGTTCTCGCGGAACCGGCCGCGGTCGAAGCCGTAGGCCATGGCCTGGTCCTGCAGGTCGCACTCGCCGCCCTGGTCGCAGATCGGGCAGTCGAGCGGATGGTTGATGAGCAGGAACTCCATCACGCCCTCGCGCGCCTTCTTCACGACCGCGCTCTGGGTGTTGATGATCTTTGGCGAGTTGTCCTTGTTCGGCGGAAGGTCGTTGACGCCCATGGCACAGGAGGCGACAGGCTTCGGGCTGCCCTGCACCTCGACCAGGCACATGCGGCAGTTGCCGGCGATCGACAGACGCTCGTGATAGCAGAAGCGCGGGATCTCGGCGCCGGCCTGCTCGCACGCCTGCAGCAGCGTGATGCCGTCCTCGACCTCGGTCAGCTTGCCGTCGATGATGAGCTCTTTCGGCATCTCAGGCTTGAACCTTCTTGTAGGCATCCAGGAGGTCCCGGACGTCGACACCTTCGATCGTCATGCCATCGAGGCGACAGTCGGCGATGGACAACCCCGACAGGTTGGCATCGTTGATCCTCACGCCGCGGAGGCAGGCGTCGCTGATCACGGCGCCGGACAGCTTGACGTCGCTCAGCTGCGCGCCCGAGAGGTTGACGTTCTCGAACGACGAACCCGACAGGTCTGCGTCATTAGCCTCGATGCGCTCTGTGGTGTTGTGAAATTTCATCGCCCTACTCCGCCGCTTGCCGGTGCGCGGCCTTGTAGGCGTCGATGCGGGCCTCGATCTCGGGGCGGAAGTGGCGGATCAAGCCTTGCACCGGCCACGCGGCCGCGTCGCCCAGCGCGCAGATGGTGTGGCCCTCGATCTGCTTCGAGACGTCGAAAAGCCTGTCGATCTCGCTCTTCTCCGCCTCGCCGCGCGACATGCGGTCGAGCACGCGCCACATCCAGCCCGTGCCCTCGCGGCACGGCGTGCACTGGCCGCAGCTCTCGTGCTTGTAGAAGTAGGCGATGCGGGCGATCGCCTTCACCACGTCCGCCGACTTATCCAGCACGATGATGGCTGCGGTGCCGAGGCCGGACTTGAGCTTCGACAGGCTGTCGAAGTCCATGGTCAGCGTCTCGCAGAGATCGGCCGGGATGAGCGGCATCGACGAGCCTCCGGGGATCACGGCCAGGAGGTTGCTCCAGCCGCCGCGCACGCCGCCGCAGTGCTCGTCGATGAGCTGGCGCAGCGGAATGCCCATCTCCTCCTCGACCACGCACGGGCGGTTCACGTGGCCCGAGATCTGGAACAGCTTGGTGCCGGTGTTGTTGGGCAGCCCGAGCGCCGCGAACCAGTGGCCGCCGCGACGCAGGATCTCAGGGACGACGGCGATGCTCTCCACGTTGTTGATGGTCGTCGGGGCGCCGTAGAGGCCGACGTTGGCCGGAAACGGCGGCTTCAGGCGCGGCTGGCCTTTCTTGCCCTCGAGGCTTTCGAGCAGCGCCGTCTCCTCGCCGCAGATGTAGGCGCCGGCGCCGTGCGAGACGTAAAGGTCGAAGTCCCAGCCGTGGATGTTGTTCTTGCCGATCAGCTTGGCGTCGTAGGCCTCGTCGATGGCGCGCTGCAGGCGCTCGCGCTCGCGGATGAACTCGCCGCGGATATAGATGTAGCTCGTATGCGCGCGCATGGCGAAGCCGGCGAGCAGCGCGCCCTCGATCAGGAGATGCGGATCGTTGCGCATGATCTCCCGGTCCTTGAAGGAACCGGGCTCGCTCTCGTCGGCATTGATGACGAGATAGGAGGGGCGGGGGACCGCCTTGGGCATGAAGCTCCACTTGAGCCCCGTCGGGAAGCCCGCGCCGCCGCGGCCGCGCAGGCCCGAGGTCTTCATCTCCGAGATGATCCAGTCGTGGCCCTTGTCGATGAAGAACTTGGTGCCGTCCCAGGAGCCGCGCGCCCGCGCACCCTTGAGCCCCGAGTCATGGAACCCGTAGATGTTGGTGAAGATACGGTCCTTGTCCTCGAGCAGCATGCGAAACTACCCTTTGGGTTTCTCGGCCGCCGGCGCGGCTCCACTACCGCCCTCCTGCAGCTCGGGAAAGCGTGCACGCCAGTCCCCGAGCCTCGACCCGTCGTAGAGCGCGGGATCGGCCAGGCTCGTCGGCGGCCCCTCCGGCGAGGAGGTCTTACGGCCGACCTGCGATCCGGGCTTCGGCGCCGCGCCGCGCGCGAACGCGCCCAGGACCTTGTCGAGCGCCTCCGGCGTCAGATCCTCGTAGGTGTCCTTCCAGATCTGGACGACGGGAGCGTTGGCGCAGCAGCCAAGGCATTCAACCTCCTCCCACGAGAAATTCCCGTCCTCGGACAGCTCGTGGGGGTGCTCAGCGATGCGACGCTTGCAGATGTCGATCAGCCCTTCGGCGCCGCGCAGCATGCACGGTGTCGTCCCGCAGACCTGGACATGCGCCTTGGCGCCCACGGGCGAGAGCTGGAACATCGTGTAGAACGTCGCCACCTCATAAGCCCGGATATAGGCAACGCCCAGCATATCCGCCACATGGCGCAGCGCGGGCTCCGGCAGCCAGCCGCCCGACTGCTCCTGGGCGCGCCACAGAAGCGGAATGATGGCGGAGGCCTGCTTGCCGGGCGGGAACTTGGCGATGGTCTCCTTCGCCCAGGCGAGATTCTCAGGCGTGAATGCGAAGTCGCGGGGCTGGTCGGGACTGAGACGGCGGACGGCCATGCTGGCTCCCCAAAGCGGATCACCCGCGGGGCTGGGAGGCAGCACGGAGGAGATCCGGGATCGGCACCCTGATCGTCCGCGACCTCGCTACGCACTCCCCCGCTGAAGTCTCTCGATCCACTACGTCTATTGCAGCGCGAAAGCAAGCAGGTACGGTGCCGCGCGCCACGCGACGTGCACGGGACTTTGGTCCTGGAAGATGCGCGTGAAAAGCCGATCGCGCTCGTCAGAGTTCAGCGTGCCGAATTGGAGCACGCAAGCTCACGCGAGCGGCAGGCTGAGCCATCCCGTGATCAGCAGCACGGTCGCGACCGGTGCGAGGAACAGCGAGATCTGCGAGCCGACGCGAAGGAAGCCGGTCCAGAAGATCGCGAGCAGAATGCCGAACAGCACGATGACCCAGCCTCCGGCCTCCGCGCCGCGAATGGCAGCAAAGAAGACCGCGATCACGATCGCAAACGCCCCGATGAGCACGGGGATGGCCGGAAAATCGATCTGGAGCGCCCCCATCGGCCACTCATGGCGAAGCGCGAACAGGCGATACGTCGCGAGCGACAGCCCCCAGCCAAGAGCGGCGACCGCCAGCAGAAACAGATTGTCGATCATGCGGGTCCCTCCCCCAGTTTGCAGGCTGATTATGCCTGCATTTCCGCGCGCTCGCCAGTATCCGTTGAGAAACAGGCTGAACGCGCGGCCACAGAGTGGTGCACCGTGCCTCCCGCCGGGCTTGCCACCCCCTCGCCGAGGCGCCATATTCCGCTCGGAGGCTGGCGGCGGACGAGACCATCGCCAACCGGGTCAGGTCCGGAAGGAAGCAGCCCTAACGACAGGTGCACGGGTCGTTCGTCAGCCTCTTTATTCGCTCACGGGCGCTGATCGGATCGCTGCCGGCGATCCGGCGCCCTCCGCGGGGGCGCGGCACGAGCCGCGGGTCGCCTTGCTCCCCGGCCCTATGGGCCGATAGTGATGCCTCTCATTTCCCCCATCGTTGAGCGTCTGGGCGGGGCGGATGGCTAAGAAGAAATCAGACAGCGGTGCAACGAGCGGCGGTGTGACCGAAGCACCGGCGAAGCCCTATGTCGTGCTGGCGCGCAAGTACCGCCCGCAGACGTTCGACGACCTGATCGGCCAGGAAACCATGGTGCAGACGCTGCGCAACGCGTTTGCGTCGGGGCGGATCGCGCACGGTTTCATGCTGACCGGCGTGCGCGGCGTCGGCAAGACCACCACAGCGCGCATCCTCGCCCGCGCCCTCAACTACGAGACCGACACCGTCAACCAGCCGACCATCGACATGCCGGGGCTCGGGCGGCACTGCGCGGCGATCATGGAAAGCCGGCACCCGGACGTGATCGAGATGGACGCGGCGTCGAACACCGGCGTCGACAACATCCGCGAGATCATCGAAAGCGCGCGCTACCGGCCGCTCTCGGCGCGCACCAAGGTGTTCATCATCGACGAGGTGCACATGCTGTCCAAGGGGGCGTTCAACGCGCTCCTGAAGACGCTCGAGGAGCCTCCGGGGCACGTGAAGTTCATCTTCGCCACCACCGAGGTGCGCAAGGTGCCGGTGACGGTGCTCTCGCGCTGCCAGCGCTTCGACCTCCGGCGCGTGGACGTGCCGCGCCTTGCCCAGCATCTGAAGTCCATCGTTGCGACCGAGGGTGCGTCTGCCGACGACGACGCGCTGGTGCTCATCGCCCGCGCGGCGGAAGGCTCGGTGCGCGATGCGCTGTCGATCCTGGACCAGGCGATCTCCACGTCGTTCGGAGAGGCGGGCGGCACGGTCACCGCGGCGTCGGTGCGCGCGCTGCTCGGGCTTGCGGACCGCGGGCGCATCTTCGATCTGCTCGACCTCCTGGTGGCCGGCGAGATCGCGCAGGCGCTCGGCGCGCTGGACACGCTGTTCCAGGACGGGGCGGACGCCGCCCAGGTGCTCGCCGACCTCGCGGAGGCCGTGCACATCACCGCGCGCGTCAAGGCGGTCGGGCCGGATGCGGCGGGCGAAGGGCTCGCGCTAGAGGAGAAGCGCCGGGCCGAGGCGCTTGGCGCGCGGCTCTCTATGGCGCTGCTCGCCCGGCTCTGGCAGATGCTGCTCAAGGGCCTCGATGAGGCCGGCAAGGCGTCCAACCCACTGGCCGCGGCCGAGATGGTGTTGATCCGCATCGCCCACATCTCAGACCTGCCGCCACCAGACGAGATCATCCGCATGCTCGGCGGTGCGCCGGAACGGCGCCGCGATGGTGCGCGGCCGGCGACATCCGCACCCGCCGCCAGCGTCGGCGCGACGGCCAACGCCGCGCCAATGGACGCGGCCGACGCTCCCGCAGCCGACTTCGATCCCGAGGACGCGGGGGAATTCGACTTCGCGTCCGATGCGCCGGATGACGAGGACGGCGGGCTCGCGCCCCGTCCCGGCCAGGGCGTGTCGCTGCGCCCGCTCGCGAGCTTCGCCGACGTGGTGGCGCTCGCGGGCGACAAGCGCGATGCCAAGCTCAGGCTCGCGCTCGAGGAGCAGGTGAGCCTCGTGCGCTACGACGGCGCGGCCGGTGCCATCGACCTTTTCCTGCTGCCGGGCGCGGCACCGGATCTTGCCAACGACCTGCGCGAGAAGCTCAACGCGTGGACCGGGCGGCGCTGGATCGTGGCGCTCTCCAAGACGCCCGGCGAGCGTCCGATCGGCGAGGTGCGCCGCGAGCGCGAGGCGCAGGAGATCGCGGCGCTCAAGCGCCATCCGGCCGTGGCGGCGGTGTTGAAGGCGTTTCCCGACGCGGAGGTCACGCCAGTGCCGCCGAAAGCGCGCGACCGCGACGACGACAGCAAAACCGGCTGACCTAGAGCACGATCGGCTTTGATTGAATCGGGATCGCGCTCTAGCTTTTTGATGAGACCAATGATTCACGCTTCGGACTGATAGGGTCCGAAGCGATCATGGTCTAGGACTGCCTGCTCTTTGTGCAGCCACCGGGAATTGATCCCGATTTTCGATGCAGCGCGCCTCGCCTCTCCCGCGGGACAATGAGCAATGTTATAGCGTGTCGCGGCTCAGCCGACTCGCGCGCTCGGCGGGCCTTCACAGGGAGAAAACGCATGCGTTCCTTCGCACTACCCGCCCTTGCCCTTTGCCTCGCGGCCGGGCCTGCCTTCGCGGCTTCCGAGGGTAAGTTCTCGCAGGCCACCGTCAACGGCATCACCAAGTCGCTCGAGGCGGACGGCTGCAAGCTCGGCGAGATCCACTCCGGTGACGGCTTCTACACCGTCGCCGGCGCCGAATGCGCGGACGGCAAATATGACGTGACCGTCGATACAGACTGCAAGATCACCGACAAGAAGAAGAAAGAGTAGACGCGCGCCTTCTCCCACACAGGACGCGACGGACACTTGCGGCCGGGGTCAAACCCGGCTTTTTTCGTGTCGCGGCCTTCCGGTCGGCCCGCGGTCCCCACGTGAGGGGCGAGGAGCACGCGCCTTGAACGACCCGTTCAACCTCCAGCGCTTCGTCGACGCGCAGGCGCCGGTCTACGAGCGTGTGCTCGACGAGCTGCGCGCCGGGCGCAAGACGACACACTGGATCTGGTTCATCTTTCCGCAGGCAAAGGGGCTCGGCCGCAGCCCGAAATCGGAGTTCTACGGCATCGCCTCGCTCGACGAGGCACGCGCCTACCTCGCCCACCCGGTGCTCGGCCCGCGCCTGAAGGAGTGCGTGGATCTGGTGATGTCGCACGAGAACGTTCCGCTCGAAGAGATCCTCGGCGGCGTCGACGCCATGAAGTTCCTGTCGTGCATCGAGATCTTCTGCGACGCGTGCGGAACCGAGTGGATGCAGCGATGAAGCGGTGCAGCGCGCGCCAAAATGCTCTACGTTCGGGGCGACTTGGCAGCAGGCAGCGGGCAACAGGCAGCCCCGCGCCCTATTGCTGCCGGCCGGCCGCTGCCTACTGCCTCAACAAGGAGATCCGATGAAAGACCTGATGGGCATGATGAAGCAGGTCAAGGACATGCAGGAGCGCATGCAGCGCCTGCAAGAGGAGCTTGGTGCGCTCGAGGTCACGGGCTCGGCCGGCGCCGGGCTCGTGTCCGTGACGCTCACCGGCAAAGGCGACATCAAGCGCGTCAAGATCGACCCCTCGCTCATTAAGCCGGAGGAGGTCGAGATCGTCGAGGACCTGATCGTTGCCGCCATGTCGGATGCCAAGGGAAAGGTCGAGGCGCGGCTTCAGGAGAAGATGGCCGAGCTCACCGGCGGGCTGCCGCTGCCGCCCGGCATGAAGCTTTTTTGACGGCATGACGCCGGTCCCGGTCGGCTCTCGTCTGAAAAAATTCCGCTAATCGACGACGAAGGGCTTTCGAGCTGTTGAAATTCGGGGGGTTGTGCCCTATTTGCGCACGCTTGCTCAGAGTGCGGGTGCACGCGAGCTGTCTTTGTTTGGTCTCTCATCCAGGAAGGGAGCTTTGCCTTGGACAGCGTTCTCATCATCGGGGCTGGCGCGGCCGGTTCGGTCACAGCACAGAAGGCCGCGAAGAACCGCGATATTTTCAGACATGTGCATCTTGCGTCTCGGCGCCTCGAGAGCTGCGAGAAAGTCGCCCAGCGCTGCGTGACGCCGATCGACATCTCGCAGGTCGACGCCGACAACGTGGACGAGACCGTCGCGCTCATCGAGAAGGTCAAGCCTGACCTCCTGATCAACATGGCGCTCCCCTACCAGGACCTGCCGATCATGGACGCGTGCCTCAAGACCGGCGTCCATTACATGGACACGGCCAACTACGAGCCGCGCGACGTCGCGAAGTTCGAATACTCCTGGCAGTGGAAGTATCAGGACAAGTATGCCGACAAGGGCATCATGGCCGTGCTCGGCTGCGGCTTCGACCCCGGCGTCTCGAACATCTTCTGCGCCTACGCGCAGGAGCACCTGCTCGACACCATCGACACCATCGACATCATCGACTGCAACGACGGCAGCCACGGCAAGTCGTTCGCCACCAATTTCAACCCGGAGATCAATCTCCGCGAGGTAACCCAGCGCGGCAAGTACTGGAAGGACGGCCGCTGGATCGACATCGATCCGCTTACGATCTCCTGCATGATCGACTATCCGGAGGTCGGTCCGCGCAAAAGCTACCTCATCTACCACGAGGAGGAGGAGAGCCTCGTCCAGAACATCAAGGGATTGAAGCAGATCCGCTTCTGGATGACCTTCTCCGACAACTACATCAAGCACCTCGACGTGCTGCAGAGCGTGGGCATGACGCGCATCGACCCCGTCATGTACAAGGGCACGCCCGTGATCCCGATGGAGTTCCTGAAGGAGCTGCTGCCTGCGCCGTCGTCGCTCGGCGAGGGTTACACGGGCCGCACCTCCATCGGCTGCATCATCGACGGCACGAAGGACGGCAAGCGCAAGACGGTCCTGATCTACAACGTTTGTGACCACGCCCAGTGCTACGTCGAGACGGGCGCGCAGGCTGTTTCCTACACGACGGGCGTGCCGCCGGTCGTCGGCGCGATCCAGATGTTCAAGGGCGCCTGGAGCGGCAAGGGCGTGTTCAACGTCGAGCAGCTTCCCTCGAAGCCGTTCCTCGACGAGCTCGGCAAGCAGGGCCTGCCCTGGCACGTGAGGGATATCACGCCCGCCGACCAGGCCGAGCTGTTCGCCGTCAAGACCTGATCAAAGCTAGAGCCCGGAGCCCCCGCTCCGGGCTTTTGTTTCCGCAAGTGGTTGTCCCAATACGTCATGGCCGCCCTCCGAGGCGGCCATTCAGGGCAACTTGCTCGGCGATAGTGTGCGTGGCCCTGGATGGCCGGGTCAAGCCCGGCTATGACGAATAGGGGAGTACGATCCCACGGGCGGCATCGGCCGCTCATTTTTTTGTTCACATTCCGGAGCTTTCCCGTTGAGATGGCGCCCGTTGCTGGGGGATCTCAATGCAAGACGCCGCACAGGCCGAGCTTTCGAACCCGCATGCCGAGGCGCCTGTCGGACCGGTCATCGTCACCGTGCACGGCACCAACGACGCGCATCCCGACGACGACGGCGAGCGCTGGTGGCAGCGTGGCTCCAATTTCACACAGCATCTCGTTTACCGCCTCTGGGAGCGCGGGGTCCCGAACGTGGAGATCCGGCCGCTGCACTGGTCGGGGATGAACTCGGACTTCGACCGCCTGAAGGGCGCAGCCACCCTCGCGCGAACGCTGAAGGATCTGCACAAGGCCGGACGCCCCCACGCCGTCATCGCCCACAGCCACGGCGGCAACGTCACGGTGGAGGGGTTGACGCGCGCGGGGATCTCGCCCCATCGCGGCGGCATCGTCAGCTTCGGCACGCCGTTCTTTAAGCGGCAGCTCAAGACCGTGCCGCTGCTGATCGCGCTGTTCCAGACTGTGCTCGGCCTCGTCATCCCGCCCATCATGCTGTGGTACCTGGTCGAGATCCTGCCCACCGACAGCAACAAGAAGATCGAGGCCGTGGTGTTCTTCGGCGGGCTCTTCGCGCTCGGCGTCTGGAGCCTCGTTGCGGGCACCCGCAAGCTCGCGCGCGGACGCCTCGCGGCGCGGCTGTTCGCGCGGTCGCTCGCGCCGTCGCAGTGGCTCGTCGTGCACAGCCCGCGCGACGAGGCCATGCAGCTTCTCGAGACGGCGGCCGAGATCTCACCCGAGTACGTGACGACCGGCGCCGCGATGCGCGCGCTCACGGCCTTCGCGTCACTCGCCGGCGTCGTGGCGACGGTCGCGTTCTTCGCGTGGACCGGCAGCTACTTCATGGAGCCGATCATCGAGAAGCTGAAGACGGGCGTATACGGGCTCGCGCTCGGAGCGGACTTCACTTTCCTGCTGCTCGTGCCGGTGATCTACGGTGCCGTGTTCTTCGCCATCTGGCTGATCGCCCGCGCGGGCGGCGCCTGGCTCTATGCGAAGTTCCTGACCTCCGCCATCCACGGCGGCGTGATCGGCGCGGCCTTCGGAGGCGACGATGCCTTCAAGCTGACAGGCGTAACGCGGCTTCCGCCCTATCTCGTGCGCGCCCGCGAGGAACGCATCGAGGCCATCGATCTCGGCGGAATCGACGACGCGGCGCTCTTCGTCGCGGCGCAGAGCCTCTACAACAGTGTTGTCGCCAACGACGGGCCGGAGGGCGGCATCGCCAACCCGGACGCCATGTGGAAGCGCCTCTCGGACGCCCTCTATCACAACGCCTACATGCGCGACGACGGCGTCGTCACGACGGTTGCCGATCACCTCGCAGGCGTCTGGCAGGGGCGGCACCGCTGATCGGGCATACCCGGCGGTTCGCACTTTTTCTCGATCCGAGACGAATAAAGTTATCCAGAGCGGAATAAAATCGAAGGCCCGAGTTTGTGCGCCTGCGCCAATTGTGACGTTGCCCGTCCTCAATTGAATCACAAAATTCCCGGAGCGTTACAGCGTGATTCGACGGTTATCAGGGACGACGGGGGAACAGCCATGGCGCACCTTTCTCAAAAGCTCGCGGAAATGCATCGCAGGCTCGCGGAGAACACGCAGGAGGAGCAGGCGCTCATCCGCGCGCTCGATGCTGCGCTCAACCACGTGGACGAGAAGCTGCTCGACGAGATCCGGCAGGTGACGGCGCACCACGAGGCACGGCGCGCCATGATCATGACGGAGCTGCAGCAGCTCGCGGGCCGGCTGTGCGCCATCCCGCTCACGGCGAGCGAGCCGCTGACCGCCATCGAGACCGATGTCAGGCCGACGCCGATCACGACCACGAACGGCACCACCCACGCGCCCGGAAACTGGCGCATCGCGGCGCAGAACATCCAGGACGACCTGGACTTCTACACCGATCCCCCGGGTGCAAGCCATTGAGCTTGCCGAACGGTGCAAATGTCATTCGCCTCGCGTAAGGTGCGCCCGGCAAGGGGATCTTCGGCGCGGGGGCGCGATGTCAGAAGGCGAGATTTTATCCATCCGTAACGAGCTGACGGCGCTCGTCGTGTCCGTCGTCTCGGTCAGCTTCGGCATGATCTCGGCCTACATCGTCGGGCTGTGGCTGTTTCTCAAGGATGCGCCCTTCGTGCTGCGGACGCTGGCGTTTCTACTCCTCTCCTGCGGGCTCGCCTTCATGGGCGTGCTGACGAGCGGCCTCAACGCGCTGCTGCTCGGGACGGAGCGGGCCTGGAGCAAGCTCGGATCAAACAGCCTCGAGATCGCGAGCTTCGGCAGCGAGCGGCCGGATTTTCTGCATGGGCTGTCGCTCTACGAGGCGTCGGCGGTGCTTGGCTGCGTGGCCTTCGCCGCCATCTACGTCGCGCTCTTCTTCATCACGTTCCTCTATCGCTGGCCCGACGGCGCCGAGAGGCGTTAACCGATACGCCCCCGCTCTGGAAGTCGTCATCCAGCAATGCCATATAGCGCGCTCAGCGTGCCCCTCCCCGTTTCATGCGGGGAGGGAGAATTTTTTGGCAGGGCCATGACACCTAAGCTTCCGGACGATATCCGCACCCCGGCGTACGTACTCGACGTGGCGGCGCTCAAGCGGAACCTCGAGACCGCCGCCCGCATCAAGCGCGAGGCCGGCGTCAAGATGCTGCTCGCCACCAAGGCGTGGGCAATGCCGGCTGCCTTCCCGCTAATGACGGGCGTGCTGGACGGCACCACCGCGTCCGGCGAGTACGAGGCCCGCATGGGACGCGAGGAGTTCGGCAAGGAAGTCCATGTCTACGCACCGGCTTACGGGCCGGGCGAGGTCGAGCGCCTGACCGCCATCGCCGACCACATCTATTTCAACTCGCCGGAGCAGATCGCGCGTGGACTGCCGCTGGCCAAGGCCACGGGGCGTGCTGTCGGCGCGCGCATCAACCCCGGATACTCGAACGCGACGCTCGGCGGGGGCCTCTACGATCCTTGCGCGCCCAACTCACGCTTCGGCACCACGGTCGCGGAGATCGACCAGCTTCCATGGGACGACATCGACATCTTCCACGTGCACGCGCTCTGCGAGTCGCTCGCGGATGGCTCCGTTGGGCTGATCGAGCACGTGGCGCGGAACTTCGACCCCTACCTCCGGCGCGTCAAAGCCGTGAACTTCGGCGGCGGGCATTTCATCAACAAGCCCGGCTACGACGTCGCCAAGCTGATCGCGGCGCTCACCGCGTTCCGTGCCGAGTTCGGGCTCGAGGCCTATCTCGAGCCTGGTGCGGGGCTCGTGGTCGACACCGGCTACCTCGTGGCCACGGTGATCGGCCTGCACCGCAACGAGCGCGAGATCGCCATCCTCGATGCCTCGGCCTCGACTCACATGCCCGACGTGCTGGAGGTGCCTTACACGCCGCCGGTACTCGGCGCGGACAAGCCGGGCGTGCTTGCGCATTCCTACATTCTCGGCGGCAAGACCTGCATGACGGGCGATGTGATCGGCGAATACTCGTTCGCCGAGCCGCTCGCGCCGGGCTCGCGCGTCGTGTTCGGCGACATGATGCAGTACTCGTTCGTGAAGAACACGACGTTCAACGGCACGCCGCTGCCGGACCTCGCCCTGCTGCACGAGGACGGGCACTACGAGGTGGTGCGCAGCTTCGGATACGAGGCGTTCCGGGAGCGGCTGGGCTAGCAGCCATCCTCACGCTGGCTACCGCTTGGCGCGACAGGACTGGAGGCAGCGGGTCAGCTCCGCGCCGCAACTCGGGCTGTCCTTGGTGGCGCGGCGGCAGGCGTTCTCCTGGGCGTAGCAGCGCTGCGCGCAATCGTTGGCGAAGGCTACCGGGAAGACAACGGCTGCGGACGCCGCCAGGCACAGGGCGACGATCGCGCATCGAATCATTCTCTTCACCGTCGACCTCCTCTGCCTCGGGTTGTCTACTGACGATTGTGGTATCTCTCCACCCCGCGCTCGCAAGCGCAAGTTATGGTTTACAGGTGCGGCGATGAACGCCACCTGAATTGAAGCAAACGCCTTACGCTGCCTTAGGTTGCCGATGCTCATATGCTAAGCAGCACGGCCGGGCACGTCGCCTCAAAATCAGAAGGCGAACTCCTCGAAGATGTGGTCGATGTTGCGGCGCCAGCGGCCCTCGTAGCGCTCGATCAGCTCGTCCGCCACCGTGCGGCCGGATCCCACGAGATGCGCCAGCGGCGCCAGATAAATGGTCTCGTCCTGGCTCTTGCAGTTGATCTCGCGGCGATTCCGGAGACCAAGGCGCGAAATGCGCAGCGCCGCCAGCGCCAGCTCCTGTACCGACGTATCGCGGAAGCGGGCGGAAAGCGCCTCGCGCGGGACGATCTCGCGCAACTCCTGGCGCTCGGCCGCGGTCCACGATTTCACCAGGTCCCAGGCGGCGTCGAGCGCCGTCTCGTCGTAGAGGAGGCCGACCCAGAACGCGGAGAGCGCGCAGATGCGCGGCCAGCGGCCGCCGTCCGCGCCGCGCATCTCGAGGAAGCGCTTGAGCCGCACCTCCGGAAACAGCGTGGTCAAATGGTCGGACCAGTCGTCGAGCGTCGGGTGCTCGCCGGGGAGGGCCGCGAGCCTGCCCGCCATGAAATCGCGGAAGGAGGCGCCGGCCACGTCGATGTAGCGGCCGCCGCGGTAGACGAAGTACATCGGGACGTCGAGCGCGTAGTCGACGTAGCGCTCATAGCCCATGCCGTCCTCGAACACGAAGGGCAACATGCCGGTGCGGCGCGGGTCGGTCTCGCGCCAGACCTCGCTGCGCAGGGACTTCAATCCGTTGATGCGGCCCTCGGTGAACGGCGAGGAAGCGAACATGGCGGTGGCGATGGGCTGCAGCGCGAGGCTCACGCGCAGCTTCTTGACCATGTCGGCCTCGCTCGCGAAGTCGAGGTTCACCTGGATGGTCGCCGTGCGGTACATCATGTCGAGACCGCGCTTTCCCACCGTCGGCATGTAGCGCGTCATCACCTCGTAGCGCGCCTTCGGCATATGCGGCGTCTCGTCGAGCGTCCACTTCGGCGAGAACCCGACGCCGAGGAAACCGATGCCGAGATCCTCGCCCACGTCGAGCACCTGCTGCAGGTGCTCCTCCGTTTCGTCGGCCGTCTCGTGCAGCGTGCGCAGCGGCGCGCCGGACAGCTCGAACTGGCCTCCGGGCTCGAGGCTGATGGTGCCGCCCGGCTGGCCGTCCGGACGCTTCAGCGCAATGATGTTCGTGCCTTCGAGGATGGGCACCCAGTCGTAGCGGGCCATCATGTGCTCCATGAGGGCCCGGATGCCGCGCTCGCCCTCGTAGGGAACCGGCCTCAGCGTCTCGGTGTAGAAAACGAACTTCTCGTGCTCGGTGCCGATGCGCCAAGCTTTCTTCGGCTTCTCGCCGGCCGCGATCCAGGCAACGAGATCGTCGCGGGAACGCGCGAGCGGGCTCTCAGCCCCATCCTGGCGGGTCGACATGCGTGGGGCCTCTGGCGGTCCGGGGCGCGGTTCGGCTGGAGTTATGGCGGCAGGCGGGCGGGTTCACAAGAGGCTCGGGTCGCATGCCGCTTTTTCAGGCGGACGACGCTGCCGCTCCGTGGCGTCCAATCGCGCCGCAGCACGACCAAAGTCTAGCGAACGCGCGCCGGAGGGAGGCAGGCCGCGACCCGGCGCGGCTCATCGGGGATGGTCTCCGAACTTATGCATGCCTCGAGGCGGCGGATCATCACGGGGCTGTGGTTCGGTCGCAGGCAATCGACGAAGAGGCGGATGCCGGCATCCGTGCAGCGCCCTATCTCGGCCATGATGAACTCCGGCGCATCAACGTTCGGGCGCCGCGAGCGGGAGAGATCGATCTCAGGCTCGATGATGATATTGGGGCCACCCCTGTGACGGTCCTCGTCGGGACGATGGCCACGCCGGTCCGACGCGTCGAGGGGGAAGGCGCCGGCTGCCGCCAGTGCGGCCACCATGAGCAGGGACTTGGCTTGCATCGCCACCTCTCCAGTTCGTCCGACCCCGCCCCGGCACGCTTCGCGCCAGTCCACCATGATAGGGAGGGGGCGTAAACGAATCGCTGCTTCAGGAGCGCGCGATGAAGTACGAGGCTCTGCTTGCCGGCGGCATTATCGTCGCGGCTATCGTTGCCGCGGCGGTTACACTCGACGGCACAACCGTTCCCAACAAGAAAATGGCTGGTGGAACCGAGGCTTGCACCTATCACGCCGGCCCGCTGGATGCCGAGCTCATCGACGAGGGCAAGGACGCGGGGCAGCGCATTCTGCGCGCGATCCTGGCGCTCGATCGGAAGTGTGAATACGTCACGCTGGCACTGCCGGACGGCACGCGGCAGGTCATGAAGCTCGGCAAGGAAGGTCGCAAGCCGGGCGAGCGCGGCCCTTCCAGCATCACGACGTTCTAGTGTGATGATCGAGAAATTCGCCACCTCAAGCAGCAAGGTCCCGAGCGAATTTCTCGATCTGAGTCACACTAGCAATTCTATGATTCTAGTGTCCCTTATGATTCCGAAGTTCGCTCGCCAACCTAGCCGCGAACTCTGGCGAACTTCGGAATCGGGACACTAGGCGGTCGCAGCTACTCCCTTCTCCCTTGTGGGGAGGGAGCAGCGGCGAGGATCGCGCGGGCCTTGGCGCAGTCGTCCTGCATCTGGCGCACGAGCTCGTCGGCGCTCGCGAACTTGCGGTCGTCGCGCACCTTGTCGATGAAGCTGACCTCGATCTCGCGCCCGTAGATCTCCTCGTCGAAGTCGAACAGGAACACTTCGAGCACCGGCATGCCGTCGTCGAAGGTGGGACGCGTACCAAGATAGGCGGCGCCGTTGAGCGTGCGCCCGTCGTCGAGCCTCACGCGGACGGCGAAGATGCCGTGGCCAAGCGCGGTGCCCTTCGGCAGCGCGACGTTGGCGGTCGGGAAGCCGAGCCCGGTGCCGCGTCTGGCGCCGCCGATAACGGGTCCCTTCACGCGCCACGGACGGCCGAGCTTTTCAGCCGCGTCCTTCACATCGCCTTCCGCCAGCGCCAGGCGGATGGCCGTCGACGAATATGGCTCGCCGCGGTCGGCGACGGGCTCGACCACGGTGACGCCGAACCCGTGGGCGGCGCCGGCGGCGCGCAGCGTCTCGGCCGATCCGCCGCGGTTGCGGCCGAAGAAGAAGTGATAGCCGACGACGATATGCGCGACGCCGAGGGCGCCCACTAGAATGTCGGCGATGAAGCTCTCCGCAGAGCGCGCGGCGAGCGCGGCGTCGAACGGCAGCACGATGGCGACGTCGAGGCCCAGCTCGTCGAGGACGGCAAGCTTCTCCTCGAGCGGCGTCAGGCGGAAATGCGGTGCATCGGGATTGAAGAACTCGCGCGGGTGCGGCTCGAACAGCAGCACGCCCGCCGGGCGGCCGCTGCGCCTCGCCTCCGTGACCGCACGACTGATCAGGGCCTGATGGCCGCGGTGCACGCCGTCGAAGTTGCCGAGCGCCAGCACGGCGCCCCGGGCCTCGGGCGGGACCGCTTCAGAGCCATGAATGACGCGCATGACGCCTTTCTCTTCCATGCCGCAGGCGCTCGCGTCGCGACGTCACGCGGCCGGGCGGGCGGGGACCATCAGTTGGGCCTCGCCGGTCAGCACCGGCTTGTCGTTGACCGTGCACACGGTCTCGAAGCGGGCGCGCTTCTTCTCCGGGATCAGCTCGACCACCTTGACGGTGGCGACCACCGTGTCGCCGATCTTGACCGGCGCCTTGAAGGCCAGCGTCTGCGAGATGTAGATGGCGCCGGGGCCAGGCAGCTTCATGCCGAAGACGGCGGAGATGTAGGCCGCCGACAGCATGCCGTGGGCAATGCGCTCCTTGAACATGGTGGTGGCCGCATAGGCCGCATCAAGGTGCACGGGGTTTCGGTCGCCGGAGATGTCGGCGAAGGCCGAGATGTCCGCCTCCGTCACCGTGTTCGATAGGGAGGCTTCCTGGCCGACCTCGAGATCCTCGAAGTAGATGGGCTTGCTGGCTGTCATGCTGCTCTTTCCTGCCGGTCAACCAATGGAGGCCCCTCACCTCGCGCGCGACCGGGTCTTGATCCATCGCGATCGCGCTCCAGGTTTCTTATGAGACCTGTGATTTGCGCCTCGGACCCGGTCCGGGGCGCTCATGGTCTAGCGGTCGGCCCGCCGCTCTGCAACTCGCCGAGACCGCATTTTGCGGCGATGCCCGCACACGCGGGTGTTGCAGCCGGGCATCGGATCGCGCTATAAGCGCCCGATCCCAAAATTC
This sequence comes from Hyphomicrobium sp., assembly GCF_020852195.1. Lineage (GTDB taxonomy): Bacteria > Pseudomonadota > Alphaproteobacteria > Rhizobiales > Hyphomicrobiaceae > Hyphomicrobium_C. Next base: position 17,326 of record NZ_JADZBI010000038.1, read on the forward strand.
TTACCCATGTAATGGCCTTCGCGGAGCGTCCCCGCGGGAGCCCGGAGAAGATCCTATGAGCGACCGCAAACCCCTGATGCCGAAAGCCACAGCCGTGTGGCTCGTCGAAAACACCTCGCTCTCCTTCGAGCAGATCGCCGAGTTCTGCGGGCTGCATGTGCTCGAGGTGAAAGGCATCGCCGACGGCGACGTGGCGCAGGGCATCAAGGGGCTCGACCCGGTGACATCGAACCAGCTCACGCGCGACGAGATCGAGGCCGCCGAGAAGGACCCGAGCCACAAGCTGCAGATCGCCGAGCCCAAGGTCGTCATCCCGGAGACGACCACGACCAAGCGAGGCCCGCGCTATACGCCGGTCTCGCGCCGCCACGACCGGCCGAACGCCGTGCTCTGGCTGTTGCGCAACCACCCGGAGCTCAAGACCAGCCAGATCATGCGCCTCGTCGGCACCACCAAGCCGACTATCGCCCAGATCAAGGACCGCACGCACTGGAACTCGCCGAACCTCGTGCCGCAGGATCCGGTGACGCTCGGGCTCTGCTCTCAGACCGACCTCGACAACGAGGTGAAGAAGGCGGCGCGGCGCCTCGAGCGCGAACGGCGCGAAGCGCAGAAGGAGGCCATCAAGGCCGGTACGCTGCTGCCGACCGAGGAGACGACGGCGCCCGCCGCGCCCGCGCCGGCCGAGGAGGGTTTCCGGCCGACAGCCGAGATCGTGCAGCCCAAGGATGCCGCCGAGGAGCGCGAGGAGACGCCCGCCGAGGAGGAGGCCCGCGTGTTCGCCAAGCTCAAGGAGCTGTCCTCGGGCGGCGAGGAGAAGGACGGCGACGAGGGCACGGGCGACTGACCGCTTTCCCCTCTCCCCCGTAAGAACGGGGAGAGGGAAATCAGCTCAGGCCAGCCCACCAGGAAATGAGCGTATCGGCGAGCAGGGCGAGGAAAATCGCGGCGCCGACATCGCGGTTGGCGCGGAAGCGGCGCAGGCAGTTCTTGGGATCGGACGTATCGAGCGTCGAGACCTGCCAGGCCATCTGCAAGCCGACCAGCGCCACGCCGAAGAAGAACACAAGATGCGTGCCGGCTAAGAAGCCGGCGGCGATCCACAAGAGCAATGCCGCCACATAGAAGCTGCCGACCCAGAACGGCGGGTCGGGGCCGAAGGTCAGCGCCGTGGACTTGAGGCCCAGCAGCAGGTCGTCGTCGGTGTCCTGGTGCGCGTAGATAGTATCGTAGCCGATGGTCCACAGCACGCAGCCCGCATAGAGCAGCAGCGCCGGCAGCGCGAGCGATCCCTTGACGGCCGCCCAGCCCATCAGCGCACCCCAGTTGAAGGCGAGACCAAGCACGGCCTGCGGCCAGTAGGTGAAGCGCTTCATGTACGGGTAGATGGCGACCAACGCCAGCGACGAGATGCCGAGCATGATCGTGAAAAGGTTGAACCAGATCAGCACCAGGAAGCCGATCAGCGACAGCGCCACCACGAACACCAGCGCCGCCTCGGGCGAGACCTGGCCGGAGGGGATCGGGCGGCTCGCCGTGCGGGCCACGCGCGCGTCGTACTCGCGGTCCACGTAATCGTTGTAGGCGCAGCCGGCGCCGCGCATGACGATGGCGCCGATGGCGAACAGCGCCAGCATCTTGAGGTCCGGATAGGGGCGGCCGTTCGACACCTCGGCCAGCGTCACCGACCACCAGCATGGGAACAGCAGCAGCCAGGTGCCGATGGGCCGGTCCATGCGGGCGAGCCGCAGGTAGGGGCGCCACGCGGCCGGCGCGTACAGATCCACCCAGTTTCCGGCCGGCGCATCGGCAACCGCGGGGGTTCCGCCGTCCCGCCGGGGCTCAAGATCCGGGCTTGCCGCGTGCGCCGCCATCGCCGATCGGTCCTCGTCGCTCATGTCGGCGCCGACGTTAGCGGGCGCCGCCCGCTCCGGCAACACGGGTAGCCCGCGGCGCGCGGTCCCGCCAAGCGGTTGGATCGCGCCGCGGCCTCGGATATGGAAACGGCATGGCTGTCCACGATTTCACCTCACAGCGGCTGTTCGTCGCTCATCCCCTGGCGGCGGGCGCGAAGATCCCGTGCACGCCGGAGCAGGCGCGTTACCTGCGGGGCGTGCTGCGCCTCGGCGCGGGCGACGAGATCCTCGTCTTCAACGGCCGCGACGGCGAGTGGCGGGCACGCCTCGCCGAAGCCGGCAAGCGCGACGCCGTGCTGGACATCGCGGACCTCGTACGGGCGCAGGCGGACGGGCCGGATCTTCACTATCTTTTCGCGCCGCTCAAGCGCGCGCGGCTGGACTACATGGTGCAGAAGGCGACGGAGATGGGAGTCGCCAGGCTCGTGCCCGTGCTCACGCGGCATACGGTCGCCGAGCGCGTCAATCTCGAGCGCATGCGGGCCAACGCCATCGAGGCCGCGGAGCAGTGCGGCATCCTTCGGGTGCCGGACGTTGCCGAGCCGGTGAAGCTCAAGGCGTTGCTGGAAAACTGGGATCCGTCGCGCGCGCTGATCTTCTGTGACGAGGGCGCGGAGGTGGCGAGCCCGCTCACAGCGCTGACGGCGCTCGAGCCCGGTCCGCTCGCCGTGCTGATCGGACCCGAGGGCGGATTTTCGCCCGATGAGCGCGACATGATCCGCGCGGTCGAACAGGCGACTGCCATATCGCTCGGACCGCGCGTCATGCGCGCCGATACGGCCGCGGTCGCCGCGCTGGCGCTCGTCAATGCCGCGCTCGGCGACTGGCGGTAGCACTACGCTTTTGTCATGGCCGGGGTTGGAACGGCAGAGGAAACAGATCGGAGGCTCGCTAGTGCTGACGCTCTATCACAACCCGCAATCGCGCTCGACCATCGTCCACTACATGCTGCACGAGCTCGGCGAGCCGTTCGAGGTCGTGCCCGTAGATCTCAAGATGGGCGAGCAGAAGTCGACGGACTTCCTGAAGATCAATCCGATGGGCAAGATCCCCGTGCTACGCGACGACGACACGATCGTGAGCGAGTCGCCGGCAATCCTGACCTATCTCGCCGACAAGTATCCGAAGGCGGGCCTCGCGCCGCCCGTCGATGCGCCGGAGCGCGGCCGCTATCTCAAGTGGATGTTCTTCTACGGAAGCTGCTTCGAGCCGGCGATGGTCGATGTCTCGCTGAAGCGCGAGACGCCGCCCTCGATGGCCGGCTGGGGCAAGCCCGCGGACGTGCTCGACACGCTCTCGGCCGCGCTGATCCCCGGACCCTGGCTGCTCGGCGACCGCTTCTCCGCCGCCGACGTGCTGGTCGGCTCCGGCATCGCCTACATGCTGGGCTTCAAGGTGCTGCCGGACCGCCCGGAATACCTCGCCTATGTCGAGCGACTGTCGGCTCGGCCGGCGCACAAGGCCGCGCAGGCGGCGGATGCGGCGCGCTTGGCGGGCTAGCGATCATGGTCTAGAACGCCTGCACATCACGGCCGAGACGGAAAGACAGGCGGAAATGGCAAAAGGCAGCGGCGGGGCGGAGGCGAGCACGGCGGACAAGGCCGAGGCGACGGGACACGACTGGAGCCAGACGCTTAACCTGCCGCAGACCAATTTTCCGATGCGGGCCGGGCTGCCGGATCTCGAACCCAAGATCCTCAAGCGCTGGCAGGAGCGCAACCTCTACCGCAAGCTGCGCGAGGCGTCCCGTGGCCGGCCGAAGTTCGTGCTGCATGACGGGCCGCCCTATGCCAACGGCAACATCCACATCGGGCACGCGCTGAACAAGATCCTGAAAGACCTCGTGGTCAAGAGCCAGCAGATGCTTGGCCACGATTCCAACTACGTGCCGGGCTGGGACTGCCACGGCCTGCCGATCGAATGGAAGATCGAGGAACAGTATCGCGCCAAGGGACAGGAGAAGCCGAACTTCTCGGACCCGGCCGCGATCAACGCGTTCCGCGACGAGTGCCGCAAGTTCGCGGAAAAGTGGGTCAACGTTCAGCGTGAGGAGTTCCAGCGCCTCGGCGTGATCGGCGACTGGGAGAATCCGTATCTGACGATGAGCTACGCGGCGGAGGCGACCATCGCGCGCGAGCTGATGAAGTTCGCCGCCAACGGCCTGCTCTATCGCGGCTCGAAGCCGGTTATGTGGAGCGTGGTCGAGAAGACGGCGCTGGCGGAGGCGGAGGTCGAGTACCAGGATTACCAGTCGGATACTATCTGGGTGGGTTTCCCCGTATTGGAAAGCAAGGTTCCACTATTGACCAACAAGCGATCTCAGGTGGTGATCTGGACAACTACTCCTTGGACGATTCCAGGAAACCGAGCGATCTCCTACTCTGCTAAGCTATCATATCAGCTCGTTTCCGTTGGTGAGCCGCTGTGCGCACCCGATGACGTTAGTGAGGCCGCCTCAATTTCCGGACTATCAGTTGAAGCCTATGAGGCAAATCGCGAGGCCATAAATGTCACTCGAGCTGCAATTCGGGAAAAGTTTGGTGACACTAGCTGGCTAATCTCCGCCAACGACACGCTTTACTCAGATTTCAGAAACGCACTGGCTAAGTATCTAAAGTTGCCGCAACTGCCCCCCGTTGTATTTGACGTCGAGCAGGTGCCTGGCACGCTGCTCGCGGGGACTATCTGCGCCCATCCCCTCGCCGCGCTCGGCTACGACTTCGACGTTCCGCTGCTCGATGGGGATCACGTCACCGACGACACTGGCACCGGCTTCGTGCACACGGCGCCGGGGCATGGCGCGGACGACTACAATATCTGGATCGCGAACCAGAAGGCGCTGCGCGACCGCGGCATCGACACCACGATCCCGTTCACGGTGGAAGCCGACGGCGTTCTCACCCAAGAGGCGCCGGGGTTCACGGACAAGCGCGTGCTCAAGGAGAACGGCGACAAGGGCGATGCCAACGACGCCGTGATCAAGGCGCTGGCGGAAGCGGGCAACATCATCGCGCGCGGACGCCTGAAGCATCAGTATCCGCACTCGTGGCGCTCGAAGAAGCCGGTCATCTTCCGCAACACGCCGCAGTGGTTCATCGCGATGGATAAATCCATCGCGGACGCATCGGGCAGGCCCGATGCTGCCGGGTTCATCGCGATGGATAAATCCATCGCGGACGCATCGGGCAGGCCCGATGCTGCCGGGTTCATCGCGATGGATAA
>NZ_JADZBI010000039.1 GCF_020852195.1 Hyphomicrobium sp.
TGACGGACGCCATCGGCAGGAACGTTCAGCTCGTCGGCGACGACCTGTTCGTCACCAACACCGAGCGCCTGTCGCAGGGCATCAAGACGGCGACGGCGAACGCGATCCTGGTCAAGGTCAACCAGATCGGCACGCTGACCGAGACGCTCGACGCGGTATCGATGGCCCAGCGCGCGGGCTACACGGCGGTGATGTCGCATCGCTCGGGCGAGACCGAGGACGCGACCATCGCCGACCTCGCGGTCGCCACCAACTGCGGCCAGATCAAGACCGGCTCGCTCTGCCGCTCCGACCGCCTCGCCAAGTACAACCAGCTCATCCGCATCGAGGGCGAGCTCGGCGACGTCGCGCGCTATGCCGGCCGCAGCATCCTGCGCGGCGACCGCGCGGTGTAAGCCGCCTGCGCACACCCCTTGTCATCCCGGCCGAGCGCGGCGCGGCAGCGGCGCGCGAAGAGCCGGGACCCAGGGGCCAATTCTTCAGCGCTCGCGTTTGCTGCCATGGGTCCCGGCTCGGCGCTTGGCCGAGATGACAAGGGGAGGGAATGACTGCGCAGCCCTCCCCCAGCAGGGACATGCCGGAGCGGAACGGCGCTTTACCTCCTCTTAATGAGCCCGGTCCTATAGTTCACCTGTTCCCGGACCTCATAGCGCGTAACGTCGAACAACCGTGCTGCGTCAGCCCATATATGATTGGCGAGCCAGGCTGCGGCAGGCGCTGGTGTTGCTTCTCTGCCTAGGTTTGACGGCCTATTTCGCCTTTCACACTGTAAAGGGCCGCCATGGCCTCGAGGCGCGAGACAAACTGCTCGAGCGCGAAAGCGCTCTGCAGTTCGAGATCGAAAGCCTCGAGGCCGTGCGCACCAATCTCGCGCGCGACGTCGCGCTGCTCCGCCCCGATCTGCCCGATCCGGATTTCGTCGAAGAGATCGCACGCGAGGTGCTGGGCTTCGCCCACCCGCGCGACCGTGTGCTGATGGACGCTCCACCGTCCGGCTGACGCCACAACGCAACGACGATCCCCAGCGGCGACCGTCGCGCCGTCAAGCTGCCACAGGTGTAAGTCAGGAAGCGCACGCGCGAGTCTCCGGCGCTGCACCGCAACATGCGCGATGCTGGCCTGGAAGCGGTCTCGTCGTGTAGGTTTCGCAGTACGTCGGCAGACTGGCGGCCGGCCTGCGGCCCTACGGCGCGCCGCCGTGCGCCTTCCACATCACTTGAGGAGCGGAAATGACGGGAAGCCCCCCTGGTCCCACCGATGTCGAGAGCGTCCTGCTCTCGCCGGAAGAGGACATCGCGGCTTACCGCACGATGCTGCTCATCCGCCGCTTCGAGGAGAAGGCCGGCCAGCTCTACGCGCTGCAGGCCATCCACGGCCCTTGTCCGCTTTGCATCGGCCAGGAGGCGGCGATCGTCGGCATGATGATGGAAGCCCGCGCCACCGATCCCGTCATCACCGGATACCGCACGCATGGCGCGCTGCTCGCGCGCGGTGTCGACCCGCGCCGCGTGATGGCGGAGCTGACCGGCCGCAAGACCGGCCTCTCGAGCGGCAAGGGCGGCACGGTGCGCATGTTCGCACCCGAGCTTCGCTTCTACGGCGGACACGGCAGCGCCGGCCTCGGCGCACCCCTCGGCGCCGGGCTCGCCTTCGCCGCCCGCTACCGCGGCGACGACTCGGTCACGCTGTGCTTCTTCGGCGACGGCGCGGCGGCGCGCGGACGCGTGCTCGAGACCTACAAGGCGGCAGCCCGCTGGGCGCTGCCGATCGTATTCGTCGTCGACAACAACACGGCGGCGCCGGGCGCCAGCATCGTGCTCGGCTCCGTTCCCTCCGCGATCTCCGAGAGCGGCAAGCCGTTCGCCATCCCCGGCGAGCAGGTCGACGGCATCGACGTGCGCCGCGTGCGCGCTGCCGGGCGTCGCGCCATCGAGCGTGCGCGCCGCGGCGACGGGCCGACCGTTCTCGAGATGCTGACCTACCGCTACCGCGGGCACGGCGGCATCCCCGAGCAGACCGGCGGCGGCGCCGAGCGGCGCCTCGAGGACGCCGATCCCGTCTTCAAGATGCGCGCGCGCATTCTCGCCTCCGCGCTCATGAGCGAACGCGAGCTCAAGGCACTGGAGAAGGCGGTACGCGACACCGTGGTGGCGGCCGCGCAGGCCGCGCGCACCGCACCCGCGCCGGAGCGCGACGCCCTGCTGGCATCTCTCGAGGCTTGAGCGTCATGCGTCGCGAGATCCTCATGCCGACCGTCACGCCGTCGATGAAGGACGGCAAGATCTCGCGCTGGCACGTCGCGGAAGGGCAGGCCGTGGCCGCCGGCGATCTCCTGGTCGAGGTAGCGACATCCACGGCAACCTTCGAGATCGAGGCGGAGAACGAGGGACGCGTCGAGCGCATCCTGGTGCCGGCGGGCACCGAGGGCGTGAAGGTCAACACGCCGATCGCCATCCTGTTCGGCGGAGGCGAGGCGCGCACGCATACAGCGGCGCTGGCCCAGCCGCTCGGCTTCGCATCGCTCGAGCCCACCATGCGGCGGGATCCCCCACCGCGTCCGCAACGGCGCAGCACCGCGGCGCGGGTCGAGGATCAGGGTCCGAGCTACCGCGAGGCATTGCGCGATGCCCTCGCGGCTCAGATGCGGGCCGATCCGGACGTGTTTCTGATCGGCGTCGACGTGGCGCAGAACCGCGGCGCGCCGCGCGTCGCGCAAGGCCTGCTCGACGAGTTCGGACCGGCGCGCGTGGTGTCCGTGCCGACGCTCGACGAGGCCTTGTTCGGCATCGCGGTCGGTGCCGCCTTTGCCGGCCTGAAGCCGGTGGTGGAGGTCCCCGCCTGGGGACGCGTGATGGAGGCACTCGCGCCCGCGCTCGCCAGCGCGGCGCAGACGTTCTACCTCTCCAACGGACGGCTTCCGGTGCCGATCGTCATCCGCGGGCCGAACGGGTTCTCCCAAGGCATGACCGGTGAGGACGCGCGCTGCGTCGCCGCAACGCTGGCACAGATTCCGGGGCTCAAGGTTGTCCAGCCCGCAACGGCCTCCACGGCCGGCGCACTGCTCGGAGCCGCGATCCGCGATCCCGGCCCGGTCGCCGTGCTCGAGCACGAGCAGCTCTACCCCGTCCGCGAGGCGCCGACGGAGGCAGGCATCGGCGGGCTTGGCGTCGCGCGCCTGGCGCGCACCGGAACGGACGTGACCATCGCCGCCGCTGGCCACGCCCTCACCGTTGCGCTCGAGGCAGCAAACGCGCTGAGCCGGAACGGCATCGAGGCCGAGGTGGTGGACCTGATGTGCCTGAGGCCGCTCGATCGCGAGACGGTTGCGGCGTCCGTCGCGCACACCGGCCGCCTGGTCACCGTCGAGGACGGATGGGGCGACCTCGGCATCGGCGCCGAGATCGTGGCCTCCGTCGTCGCGCGCGGCCTCCAGGGCCTCAGGAGCGCCCCGCTCCGCATCGCGGGAACGCCCGTGCCCATGCCTTACGCGGCCGAGCTGCAGGCCCTGGCCCTGCCGACCGACGAGCAGGTGACGCGCGCGGTCTCCGCCATGGTCCGCGGCGCCTGAGTCCTCAGTTTCATCAATTTCTCTGCGCACCGCGCGCGTTAGCGAACGACTCACGCCAGAGGCTCAGGCAGGTGAGTCGCGTCTACCGGCCGCTTCGCCTTGAGCCAAGGAAACACGGGGCGATGCACAATGTGGCGCCTCTGCAACGAGAGCAGGCTTTCCACTGATTCGGCCCTGTCAATTTGCTCAATGCACGGGCATTTTGAGGGGGGCTTCTTGTGACAGGCTCGGAGTCGACCGTAGACCAGAAACACGTACAGGCAACACATGCCGTGGAAGTACGTCACGGGGGACACCATGCATAAATCATCAGCGACACTCGCCTCAGCCGCCTTGAGCGCACTGCTGCTCGCCGGATGCTCGTCGAGTGGCGGGCTGTTCAGCGGCAATCCGCTCACGACGCAGTCGATCTCCACGTCGCCCACGGGCACGGCCACCACCACCGCTGCCGCGCCGAAGATCGATCCCGCCTGCTACGCGCTGGCGCAGCGCATCGAAACGCTGCGTGCGGACGGCCTGACGGAGCGCCTGGAGAAGGCATCGGTCGGCAAGTCGTCTACCGTCCAGGTGAAGCGCACGTCGCTCGCGCAGGCGGCCGATCTGGACAAGGCCAACGCCGAGTTCCAGGCCAGGTGCTCGACGCTCGGCCCGCGCACGGCGCAGGGAGCGCCGGCCGTCAATTCGGCACAGGTCGTGTCCGCGACGAGCACGTCGGGCGGCGCGGCGGTCGCTCCGCCGGTTGTCGTCCAGCGCCCATAGCCTGAAGCACGACGCGAACGGCTGAGCCGGACGCAAGCACCGCGGCACGCGATCGCGCATGGATGAGCCATGGACCCGCGCACGTTCCCCCGTGCGCGCGGGCCGCGGGAGAGCCTTGCCGGCAGCGGGCGAAGACCTTACAGGTTCGTAAGCTGCTGCATCGCGGCCACACTTTCGCGCGAATGGCCTGACAAGAGCGTCGAGGGGTTCAACAATTGCGGCGAAAAATCTAACGTAATGCGTCGATTTTGCTTCGAAAGGGCTTCCGGATCATGACTGTGAGGGCGCGCGGCGGCGCATTTCGTCTTGCTCTGCTAGGCGTCGCCGGCACGGCCGTTTTGGTCGGCGGTTGCGCCTCCGGAGGCGGCAGCGGGCCAACCAGCAAGGCCCTGGCCAACGGCGAGACGTGCGGCTCTATCAAATCGCAGCTCAACAAGCTCGATGCGCGCGGCGTCCCGTCCTCTGTGCAGGCGCAGGCCGCCGGCAAGAAGATCAGCGCCCAGCAGAAGGCCGACGCCGACCTCTACAACCGTCTCCTCAACGACTATCTCGGTGCACGCTGCCACGTCTGAGGCGCCCCCCGCTGTCGCCAAGGCGCAATAGCCGCCGTCTCTCGTTCGCGCTAGTCTCCGCCCCGCCGCGTCTCGATGAGACCGGGCGCATGAAGCCCGGCCGCGGAGCAGAGGCATTTCTAGGGGAGCCGACGATGGACTACGTGCAATTCGCGAGCGACAACAAGACCTGGATCATCATGATCGTGAACGGCCTGATCGCGGGCTGGCTGGCGGGTCTCCTGCTCGGCGGCGGCGGGCTGATCCGCAACCTGCTGGTAGGCCTGATCGGCGCCGTGGTCGGCGGCTACCTGGTGGCGGCCGGTCTGCTCACGCTGCCCTACGACTTCGACTCCTACCTGCCCTACGGCAACCAGATCGCGGTTTCGACGGTCGGTGCGCTGCTGGTCGTCATCGTGGCCCGCTTCCTGGGCGGACGTTGAGGCGCAGTAGGCACCCCGCCCCGCTTGGTCTAAGCTGACGTACATGGTCACGCTCATCGACATGCGGCCGCGAGGCGAGCGCCCGCGCCATCCCGAGAAGGCACACCGGCCCGATCAGCCGATGCTGCCGAAGCCGCCGTGGATTCGCGTGCGCTCGCCCGGCTCCGAGGGCTTTTTCGCCACCCGCGCCATCGTCCGCGCCCATGGCCTCGCCACCGTCTGCGAGGAGGCCGGCTGCCCCAACATCGGCGAGTGCTGGCAGCAGCGCCACGCCACCATGATGATCATGGGCGAGATCTGCACGCGCGCGTGCGCGTTCTGCAACGTGACGACGGGCCGGCCGCTGCCGCTCGACGCCAACGAGCCGCAACGCGTGGCGGAGGCGGTGGCCGCGCTGGGCCTGCAGCATGTCGTCATCACCTCCGTCGACCGCGACGACCTCGACGACGGCGGCGCGGCGCACTTCGCGGCCGTGATCGAGACGGTGCACGCCACCTCGCCCGAGACGAGCATCGAGGTGCTGATCCCGGACTTCCTGCGCAAGGAGCGCGGCCTCGAGCGCGTTGCCGCCGCGCGCCCCGACGTGCTGAACCACAATCTCGAGACGGTGCCGTCGCTCTACGTGCGCATCCGCCCTGGCGCGCGCTACTTCCATTCGCTCAGGCTCCTGCAGCAGGCCAAGGAGATCGACCCGTCGCTGTTCACCAAGTCCGGCCTCATGGTCGGCCTCGGCGAGACGCGCGACGAGATCCTGCAGGTCATGGACGACCTGCGCTCGGCAGACGTGGACTTCCTGACCATCGGCCAGTTCCTCGCGCCCTCGCGCAAGCACGCGGAGGTGAAGCGCTACATGCCGCCCGACGAGTTCGCGGAGCTGAAGCGCATTGCGCTGGCCAAGGGCTTCCTGTTGGTCTCCGCGAGCCCGATGACGCGCTCGTCCTATCATGCGGACGACGACTTCCGCCGCCTCAAGGCCGCGCGCGTGGCCGCGCTCGCCTCCAGATCCTAGGTCCTCCCATTGCCGAGCTTCCGCACCGTCCGGCACGTCCCCTTCACGCCGCGCGAGATGTTCGACGTCGTGGCCGACGTCGAGCGCTACCCTGAGTTCCTGCCGCTGTGCGAGGGGCTCGTCGTCACCGAACGCAAGACAGGCGAGCGGGGCACCGAGCTCACGGCGACCATGACCGTCGGCTATAAGTCGATCACCGAGCGCTTCACGACGCACGTAACCCTTGATCCTGAAGCGGGCCGCATCAAAGTCCGCCACCTCGACGGGCCGTTCAGCCACCTCGAGAACGACTGGCGTTTCGTGCCGTCGGGGACCGGCTGCGAGGTCCACTTCGCGATCGACTACGCCTTTCGCTCGGCGATGCTGTCGCTGATCGTCGGCGCCGCCTTCGACAAGGCTGTGCGCAGCTACACGGAAGCCTTCGAGGCCCGCGCCCGCACCCTCTACGGCTCCCGCGCCGGCGCGTGATGGCGAGCGTCCCTACTAGGAGCCGTCACCCCGGCGAAGGCCGGGGTCCAGACACGCTTCAGCAACGCAACGCTGTGGGAACGCCCGCCCGCGCGAGCACAATCAGTTGATGGCCTTGTCGCGGTTGCGAACCGTTGCGATGCCGGTAGCGCTGTCCAGACCCTTGACGCCCGAAAGCCGCGCGCTGTCGAGATCGGCGTGGCTCAAGTCCGCGCCTGTGAGATCGGCACCCGTCAGATCCGCATGCGAGAGGTCGGCGTTCTTGAGCACCGCCCCCTTGAGATTGGTGCCCTTGAGGTTGGCGAAGCGCAGCGACACATGCGTGAGATTGGCCCCCGAAAGGTCGGCGGCGCTCATGTCCGCCGAGTCGAGCCGCGAGCGCCACAGCATCTCGATGAAGCCGGTGTCGTTGTGGGGCGCGAGCGTCGCACCCGCCATGCGCGCACCCGCGAAGCTGCCGCCGCTGAAGACGCCGAACAGCCGCGCGCGGGTGAGGTCGGCCCCGGTGAAGCTCGGCGCCTCGCCGCGGATGGTCTCGAACGACGAGGTCGTGGTCGGGCGCAGAAGGCTCGCCCCCGCGAGCTTGGCACGATCGAAGCGCGCGCCGATGGCGACGACACGGTCCAGCATGGCGCCGCTGAGGTCCACTTCGGTCAGGTCGGCGCCACTGAGATCGGCGCCGAACAGATTGGCTTCCGAAAGGCGCGCCTTCTTGAACTGGAGCCCGGCGAGATCGAGGCCCGCGAGGTCACGCTTGCTGAAATCGAGGGGCGCGTCCTCGCTCGCCTTGTAAAGCTCCTCCGTCACCTGGCGCGCGGTGAGATCCGCCGCCAGGGTAGGTTGCGTCGCCATGAAAGCGAGCGCCGCGAGCAGGGCAGGGCGTAGAATGCGAGCCAAGCGAGAGCCTCTATGGGTTCAGAGCCAACCTGCCGCGCCAGCGTAACGGGTATGCGCACCGAGATCCATCAGGCTTGCGCGACCGGCAACCTGCACGCCCAAGACCGGCACGGCGTCAGGCCGCGAGCGCGCTCTCCAGCATCTTGAGGGCTTCGGCCACCGTGCGCTGGCGCACCTCGGAGCGGCCGGGAGCGCCGAAGCGGAACTCGCGACTGACCGGCGGCTTCCCGGGCACCGCGAGCCCGATGTAGACGAGGCCGACCGGCTTGTTCTCGGTGCCGCCATCCGGACCCGCGATGCCCGTCACGGCAACCGCCACGTCCGCCGCGGAAGCCCGGCGCGCGCCAGCCGCCATGGCCTCGGCCACCTCCGGACTCACGGCCCCATGGCGCAGCAGAACCTCGAAGTCGACGTTCAGCGCACCGACCTTGGCGGCATTCGAATAGGTGACGAACCCGCGCTCGTAGACGTCGGACGCCCCGGCGATCTCGGTGAACAGCGCAGAGATGAGGCCGCCCGTGCAACTCTCGGCGGTCGCCAGTTTCCAGTCACGGGCGCGCAAGGCGGCCAGAAGCCGTTCAGCGTTCGAGATGAGGTCGTCTGAGAACATGACGAGATGGCCCTAGAGACGAGAGATGGAAGGATACTGACGCCTCAACGCATGTCTCCTAAAACAGTTCGAGGCGCACCTTGCGGAGCGCCTCGCAAATTCGCCGGCAGTCGCCGAAGTGCAACGCCCGGACGCGTCAGTCCGCGATCAGCTGCTCGGCGACGCGCAGGAGCTCGTCGAGCTTGGCGCGTGTATCGACGCCCATGGTGGCGACGGAGCGGGCCTGGGCCGCCTGCCATACCGGGAAGGCGTCCTTGAGCACGACCTGACCTTTGGACGTAAGATGGAGGCCGCGGCCGCGGCGGCCGGCAGGCGGATCCATGATGATCATGCCGAGCGCGAGCAGGCGCTTCAGGTTGCGCGAGAGTGTCGACTTCTCGATGTCGAGCTCATGTCCGATCTCGACCGCCGTGATGCCGTCGCGCGAGGCGAGCTGAGCCAGCAGCGTGTACTGGCTCGCCGTGATGCCGAGCGGACGCATGGCGTCGTCGTAGAGCCGCGTAATGATGCGCGAGAGCTGACGAACGCGGGTTGCGAGACACGTGGCCGCCGTCGTTTCGGCGATGTCCGTGATGTTGGCGCCGCCGGTGTCACCGGTCTGAGGACGCTCGAGCGTGTGCATCAGGTTCATGGAGTTGGTTCCCCGCGAATCGCTTTTGGTCATACAACCACCTTGGCTTGTGATGCCGCGATTCTGCCAGGGGGGTCAACGCAGGGCAGGACCGGATGTGAGGAAAAGACGACCGCCGTCAGGCCGGCAGCAGCACGGTGGCCGTGGCGAGCGCGGCGAGCCCTTCCTTGCGGCCCGTGAAGCCGAGACGCTCCGTGGTCGTTGCTTTGATGCCGACGCGCGTCGCGTCGATACCGAGCATGGCGGCCACGGCCTCCCGCATGGCGTCGCGGTGGGGACCGATGCGGGGCGCCTCGCAGAGGATCGTGAGATCGACGTTGACGATGCGGCCCCCGCGGGCCGCGATGCGCCGCGCCGCATCCTCTGCGAAAAGGCGCGACGGCGCGCCTTTCCAGGCCGGATCCGAGGGCGGGAAGTGCTGGCCGATATCCCCGTCGCCGATGGCACCGAGCAGGGCGTCGGTCAGCGCGTGCAGCGGCGCGTCGGCGTCCGAATGGCCCTCGAGGCCCTGGTCGTGCGGGATGCGCACCCCCGCCAGCCAGACATGATCGCCGGCACAGAAGGCGTGGACGTCAAATCCCGTGCCCGTGCGCGGCTCGAAGGCCGGCGTGGCAGGTTTCAGAAGCTGCTCGGCCATGGCCATGTCCTCCGCCGTGGTGATCTTGAAATTGCGCGCCGACCCGGCCACCAGCGCTACCGAGAGGCCCGCCCATTCGGCGATGGCGGCATCGTCCGTGAAGTCGTCCCGCCCTTCGGCGGCCGCGCGCGTATGCGCATCGTGAATCGCGCCGAAACGGAACCCCTGCGGCGTCTGGGCCTTCCAGAGGCCGGCACGTGCAACCGTGGCCCCAATGACGCCGCCACCGCCGTCGCGCTTCAGCGTATCGGCCAGCGGCTCGGCGGCGATGGCCCCGTCGTGGGTTCCGAGCGCCGCGAGCACGCGCGCGACCACCTCCAAGGTGACGAACGGCCGGGCGGCGTCGTGGATCAGCACGCGGTCGGGCCGCGCAGCCGCAAGCGCCTCGAGGCCAAGGCGGACCGACTCCTGCCGCGTGGCACCGCCGGGCACGGGCGGCGTGAGCCGCGACGAGCCCGCCGGCAGGGCCGCCTCGTAGAGGCCCCGATCGTCGGGATGAATGACGACGGTGATGATGTCGATCGCCGGGCACGCTTCGAAGGCCGCCACGGCGTGGGCAAGCAGCGGACGTCCCCCCAAAAGCGCATATTGCTTGGGCATTTGCGGCCCGGATGCGGAACCGACACGGCCCGCTCGGGCTCCGCGGCCGGCGGCGACGATCAAAGCGGCTGCAGTCACAATGAGGTCCGATGCAAGAGATGAGATCCGCGCCGACTTAGCCTGTGGCGCGGCAATTCGGCAATTGCCTGCGCGCGCTTCACACTTGCGCAACCTTCTGAGCCAGAATATTGTGCCTAAATCCAAGGCACCGCGCCAGTGTGCTCAAGATGTAGGCAGCCACAGGGGTTCTGGCTTTTGACCCGGCTCAAAATCGGCCCACAAATTCCTGCGAATTCAGTGTTTCTTGCGCCGATGACCGGCGTGAGCGACCTGCCGTTCCGTCGCCTGGCCCATGCCCTTGGCGCCGGCCTCGTTGTCTCCGAGATGGTGGCGAGCGCCGAGCTGGTCCAGAAGCGGGCAGACGTGATGCGCCGGGCGGAAGGCCGCGGCCTGACGCCGTTTGTCATGCAACTTGTCGGCTGCGAGGCACGCTGGATGGCGGAGGGCGCGCGCATCGCCGAGGCCAACGGCGCCGACATCATCGACATCAACATGGGCTGCCCCGCGCGCGAGGTGACCGGTAAGGCGTCCGGCTCTGCGCTGATGCGCGACCTCGACCACGCGCTTTCCCTGATCGAGGCCGTGGTCGGCGCCGTCTCGGTGCCTGTGACGCTCAAGATGCGGCTTGGCTGGGACGATCGCTCGCGCAACGCCCCCGAGCTCGCGCGCCGCGCCGAGGCCGCCGGCATCCGGATGCTGACCGTGCACGGGCGCACGCGCCAGCAGTTCTTCAAGGGCACGGCCGACTGGTCCGCCGTACGCGCGGTGAAGGAGGCAGTGCAGATCCCGGTCATCGTCAACGGCGACATCGCGACCGTTTCCGACGCGCGCTCCGCGCTCGCGGCGTCCGGCGCCGACGGCGTCATGATCGGGCGCGCGGCCTACGGCGCCCCATGGCTGCTCGGACGCATCGCGGCCGCGCTCGCCGCCGCGGATGCCGACGCCGAGGCGCCGTCGCTCGCGGAGCAGGGGCGCATCGCGCGCGGGCACGTGGAGGCGATGCTCGCCCACTACGGCGACTTCCTCGGCCTGCGCAACGCGCGCAAGCACATCGGCTGGTACATCGAGACGAGCGGTCATCGCGCGCCTCAGCGCAAGGCCTGGCGCCAGCGCCTGTGCACGGAGGACAACCCCGTGCGCGCGCTCGCGCTTCTCGAGGCGTTCTATACCGACGCGCCCGAGAGCGACGTGCTGGGGCGGGACGCGTTCGTGTTGGAGAGAGCTGCGTGAGCAAGAGAGCCGCCGAGCGTCCGATCCCCATCCGCAAGCCGGTCGTGGAGCACGACCTCCTGCTCGCCGCGCTGCCGCACCCAATTCTGGTGATCGGCGACCACAACCAGATCGTCTACGGCAACGCCGCCGCGGAGGTATTCCTGTCGACCAGCGCGCCGATGATGACGCGGCTCAGACTCGACGACGTGGTCGCCTTCGGCTGTCCGTTGCTGGCGCTGGTGGATCAGGTGCGCGAGAGCGGCTCCACCGTCAACGAGTACGGCGTCGAGATGGCGAGCCCCAAGTTCACGGCCCCGAAGCTCGTCGACGTCTTTGCCGGACCGATGAACGAAGGCCAGCCCCTGGTCGTGGTCATGCTGCAGCAGCGCAGCATGGCGCAGATGATCGAGCGCCAGCTCACTCACCGGGCGGCCGCACGCTCCGTCTCGGGCATGGCCGCCGTGCTCGCCCACGAGATCAAGAACCCGCTATCGGGCATCAAGGGCGCGGCCCAACTCCTCGAGCAGAACCTGTCGGACGAGGACCGCGCGCTCTCCCAGCTCATCTGCTCCGAGACCGAGCGCATCCGCACCCTCGTCAACCGCATGGAGGTGTTCGGCGACGAGCGGCCGCTGACCAAGGAGCCGGTCAACATCCACGACGTGCTGAACCACGTGCGCCGCCTCGCCGAGACGGGCTTCGCACGCGGCGTGCGCATCATCGAGGACTACGATCCGTCGCTGCCGCCCATCCCCGGCAACCGCGACAAGCTCGTGCAGGCGTTCCTGAACCTGATCAAGAACGCCGCCGAGGCCATCGGCGACAACAGGGACGGGCAGGGCCGCATCATCATGCAGACGTCCTTCCGCCCCGGCGTGCGGCTTTCCGTGCCGGGCGCGGACGCGCGCATCACGCTTCCGCTCATGATCCAGGTCGAGGACAACGGCTCCGGCGTCCCCGACCATCTGAAGCCGCACCTCTTCGATCCCTTCGTCACCACCAAGCACAACGGCACCGGTCTCGGCCTCGCGTTGGTCGCCAAGATCATCGGCGATCACGGCGGCATCATCGAGTGCGACAGCGAGGCCAACCGCACCGTGTTCCGCGTTCTCCTGCCGATGCAAGACCAGAGCCCCAAGGCCGGCCCGTTCCGACGGCCGGTACCCATCAACGACAGGAGCAGGTAGACCATGGCCCGCGGCACCATCCTCATCGCGGACGACGATACCGCCATTCGCACCGTGTTGAATCAGGCGCTGGCGCGGGCGGGCTATGCACCGCGCGCGACCGGCAACGCGGCCACCCTCTGGCGCTGGGTGAGCCAGGGCGAAGGCGACGTCGTGATCACCGACGTGGTCATGCCCGACGAGAACGCCTTCGACCTCATCCCGCGCATCAAGAAGGTGCGCCCCGAGCTTCCGATCATCGTCATGAGCGCCCAGAACACGCTGATGACCGCGCTGACGGCGGCCGAGAAGGGCGCCTACGAATACCTGCCGAAACCGTTCGACCTCTCCGAGGTGGTGGCGGTCGTGAGCCGAGCGCTTGCGGGGCCGGGCCGGCGCCCGCGCGCCGCCACGACCGACATGGAGAGCGAGGAGCTGCCGCTGATCGGCCGCTCGCCGGCCATGCAGGAGATCTACCGCGCGCTGGCCCGGCTCACGCAGACCGACCTCACGGTGATGATCCAGGGCGAGAGCGGCACCGGCAAGGAGCTCGTCGCCCGCGTGCTGCACGACTACGGCAAGCGCCGGCAGGGTCCGTTCGTCGCGATCAACATGGCCGCGATCCCGCGCGAACTGATCGAGAGCGAACTCTTCGGCCACGAGAAGGGCGCGTTTACCGGCGCGCAGACCCGCACGCCAGGCCGCTTCGAGCAGGCCGAAGGCGGCACCTTGTTTCTAGATGAGATCTGCGACATGCCGATGGAGGCGCAGACTCGGCTTCTGCGCGTTCTCCAGCAGGGCGAATACACGACCGTCGGCGGTCGCACGCCGATCCGCACCGACGTCCGGATCGTCGCGGCAACCAACAAGGATCTCAAGCAGGCGATCAA
>NZ_JADZBI010000040.1 GCF_020852195.1 Hyphomicrobium sp.
CTCCTGCGCCGCGCCGGATGACTTCCCGCCTTCCACCAAGTCGCCGCAATATTTACCGGCCTCTGCGAGGGTGGGACTGAGGAGCGCCAGCAGCACAGCGGTGAACGCCGGACCTGACCTTCTAAGCATCGCTGCGCTTCCCTTGCTGAGACGTCCTACGGAGAATGATGCGAGATCGCGATGCCGCGCGGACCTTGCGGACACTTGATACGACGGATTTCCTTCAGGCTCTCGAGATCGAGCACTGAGACGTCGTCCGAGAACCAGTTGGCGACGTAGGCGCGCGTGCCGTCTGCGTTGATGGCGACGCCTTCCGGATAGCCGCCGACCTTGATCACGCTAGGTGGTGCGTCCTTGGCCTCGATCACCGAGACCGTGCTTGCCTGCTGATTGGTAACGACGAGGCGCAATCCGTCGCCCGTTACCGCCGCGCCGTAAGGCATGGCACCGCTGACACGGGTCTTGGTCACCTTGAAGCCCGCCGTATCGACAATGGAGACGGTGCCACCCTGGACGTTGCCGACATAGAGGCGCGTCGCATCGGGCGAGAGCGCCATGGCAAACGGCGCGCGGTCCACGGCGATGGTGGCGGCAACGGAAAGGTCTTCAGTGCGCACGACGCTCACGCTGTCGCTCTCGCGGTTGGCGATGAACAGCAGCTTTTCGTCCGGCGTGAGGATGAGGTGGGCCGGCGCGCGCCCGACGTCGACGGTCCGCGGCGGCGCTTGGCCCTTGGTGTCGATCACCGAGACATGCGCTCCGTTCCAGTCCCCGACGAAGAGGCGCCCGTCCTTCGCCACGGCGAGCCCGAACGGTGACCCGGCGACGGTGAGCGAGCTGACGACGCGCCGCTGGCCGAGGTCGACGATCGACACCTTACCGATATCGGGATGGCTGACATAGGCTTGCGCCCCGTCGGATGACAGCACCAGCGCGGCAGGGGCCTTGTCGAGAGGGATCGGAGCGGCCGTCTTCTCCGCTCCATCCTCGATCTCGCTCAGCGCCGCTCCGGCCTGGCTCAGGACGTAGACGCGCTCCTTTGCACCGGCCTCGTCGGCAAGCGAGACGCAGGCCGCAAGCGCGGCCAGCACAGCGATGCTCGTCCGCCGCAAGCTCATCGCGTTCGTTCCCTCAGCTCTTGCCTTCGACCTTCGCCTTGAGGCCGTTGAGGCCCCCCTGCATGAACTCGGTCATCGCCTTCACGGCCGCCTCGTCGTTGAGATTGTCGGGCGGGAAGTTGCTGGTGTCGCCGCGGTAGAAGCGGCCGACCCAGGTCACCTCGCTGCCCTCGCCCGCCGGCGTGACGGCAATGGTCGCCGAGTAGAAGCTGACTGGCAGCGCCTCCAGATTCTCCGTCGAGAGCCGGTAGCCGTAGCTCATGTCCTTGTCGCTGTACTCGTCGAGGCCTTCGACGAGATTGCCGGTCTTGAGCGTGATGGTGCGCGATGCGCTGCCGGGCTCGTTGCCGCCGCTCGCCTCGACCTTGGTGATGGCGGGATTCCAGCTCACGTCGCCGAATTCCTTGAGCGCCTCCCACACCTTCGCCGGCGGTGCCGCGATGGTGATCTTCTCCTCGGCCTTCTGGGGCGTTGGCCCGTGCGCAAAGGCCGGCATCGCGGCCGCAAGGCTGAGGGCCAGTGTTGCCATCGCGCGTACAATGAACGTCATCGTCATCCTCATTCGATCTGTCAGGGTCTGAGTGCTGCAGCGCCGAGGGGCGGCGCCGATGCGGTGGACCGCCTGGCGGGCATGCGCAAGCGGGCTGTGAAGAACGGAACGGCATAGAGGCCCACGAGCAGCGCCAGCGCCAGCGCCGCCGGAATCGGGCGGATATCGACCGCGACCTCGACCGGGCGCGTGCGGGCATGCTCGGAGATCGCGCCGAGCAGATCCGGCGCGTCGACCAGATCCACGTGGCCGAACCCGACGCTTGCCGCCAACGTGTCGAGATACGCGCTGCGCACCGATGTCAGGTGCTCGTCGCCGCTCGGCGGATCGGTGCCGAACGGCGCCCATTTCGGGTGATAGCCCGGACGCAAGTGCGCATCGGGCGGGGGAGCACCGGTACGGTTCTCCTGCGGCACCTCATCCGCCGTGTACGTCCCGACCTCGTGTCCCTCGTCGTCGAACTTCGGAAGCGGCACCTTGTCCCGGCCGCCGACGCCGAGCAGAATCCCCTTCACCTTTCCGGGCGTGCCCTCGAACTCCGGCAGCATCGTGCCGCCCCCCGGCAGCGGCGGCGCCTCGTGCCCGTCGGTGACGAAGACCAGGTCGGCCTTAAGATCCTCGGCGATGGTTATGGCGTGATAGAAGCCCTTGGCGACCATGCTGTCGCCCTCCCACGCCATGCGCCAGTCGAGCTCCTGGATGGCGGTCTCAAGCGGCGCGAAGTTCTCGCAGACTTCGATCGGATTGAAGAGCAGGAACGAGCGCCGCTCGGTGAAAATGCCGAGGCCGAGCCGGGACTGGCAGGGCAGGTCCGCGAGCAGGCGCTCGAGCGCCGCCTTGGCGGCGTCGATCCGGCTCACGGGCTGGCCGGAGAGCGCCATGTCGCGCGTATTCATGCTGCCGGTGATGTCGACCACGGCCAGCACATCGTAGACATCGCGCGTGAGCGTGACGCGCGGCAGCGCGAGCGCGAGACACGTCAGCGCCAGCGCCGCAAGCAGCGCCCAGAAGCGCGCATCCTGCAACCGCTCCCGCATCAGGGCAGCCCCCTCGGTACGCCGGGAAGATCAGTCCAGAGGCGTTTCGGCGCGTCGGGCGGCACCTCCTCCCCCTCCTGCTCGTAGCCCGGGAAGTCGCGCACGATGCGCATGGCGACGTCGTAGTTGTATTTGATGTCCCAGGCATCCGGATCGAGGCGCAGCGCGAGACGGTACTCGTCCTTGGCCAGCCGCGTGAGCGGAATGGCCTTGTCGTTGTCGGCGCGCTCGATAGCGGCGATGGCATCCCGGATGCGCGCATTGGCATGGTTGTAGAGCAGGCGCGCGCGCAGCTTCGCATCGACCACGCCGGACGACGCATCGAGCAGCGCCTGCGCCTCGTCGCGCCGGTCGGTGTGCAGAAGGAAGGCGGAGCGCGCGAGCAGCACCTCACCCGATGCGCCGCGCGGATCGACGGGAATGTCGTCGCCCGCCTTGAGGGCGGCAATGATGGCGTTGTCGCGGCGCACCTCGTAGATCCGCCACGTGAGCACGGCGAGCGCGGCCACCGAGGCGACCAGCAGCGCGGCCAACGCGGGAGTCCGCACTTTGCGCAGCGCCGCGACAACCGGCGTGAGCACGCGAGAAAGACCGCTCCGGGACGCCGACGACATCACGTCTCCTCCGTTGCGGGAACGAGGCGAACCTCGGCCAGCCTGGCTGCCAACAGCACGAGCAGCGCCGCGAGCGCGACGGCAAAGCACCGTGCCTTGAGGTCGTCGTGCGGGATGCGCTCATGGTAGGTGATGGGGCTGCGCTCGAGCTTGCTGATCTCGGCGATGGCCTCGGCAACGGCTTCCGGATTCTCCGCTTCGAACGCCCGGTAGCTGGTGCCGAGCGACTTGAAGAACTTGTCGAGGTGCCGCTCCGGCATGGCCTGCGGCGTGTCCTCCTCGCCAGGCCCCGGCACGGTCGAGATGCCGGGCGTGCCCTCCGTGCGCAGGAACAGCCAGTAGAGATTGATGGGACGGCGGGCGAAGGCCGCGCGCAGCGTCTCCTGCACCTTGCGGTCGATGACCGCGGCGCCGTCCGAGACCAGCAGGATCACGCGCGCCGCCGGCGACGTGTCCGCCTCCTGCATGTCGAGCGCCAGCGCGAGGCCGCGGCCCACGTTGGTGAAGGCCAGGCCCGAACGATCCATCGCGTCGATGGCAGCGACCACCGCCCCCTTGTGATCGGTCATCGGCAGCACGTGCATCGGCGAGGTGGAGAAGGCCGCAACGCCCAGGAGATCATGGTCGCGGCGCAGGATGAAGTCTTTGAGCAGGCGGCGCGCGGCGGCGGACTTGCTCTCCTCGCCGCCTTCCGGCGCGCGCCCGGCGAACGTGTTGTCCATGCTCGACGAGCGGTCGATAAGCAGCACCATATGGGCACCCTCGCCCGTCTTCTCGATCGTGCGCCCGAGCCGATGCAGCCCTCCGATGCCGAGGATCAGCGCGGCGATGGCGATCGCGCCGGCGATGCGCAACGCCCAGTCGAGCGCAACGGACAGGGGATCGATCTCGAGGTCATCGATGGACGGATAGCTCTGGGGCCGCTGCGCGGACACCACCAGCGGCAGCAGCGCCAGCGGCAGCAACAGCAGAACGCTCGGCGTGGTGAGGGCGAAATCGGTCATCGCGCAGCCCTCTCCTGACGCGCCAGCGTCGCCGCCAGCTCCTTGAGCTCGGAGGGCGGAAGGCGCGTCTCGCCCTCCCGCTGCGCATCGCCGAAGAACACCGCCCGCGAGGCGGAGAAGAAGCGCTCGACCAGCGACCGCGTGTCGCCGTGCTCGGGATGGGCGGTGAGGAAGCCGTCGAGGTCCGCGGCGAGCAGGCGATGGCCGGCGGCCGTGTCGAAGGCCCGGTGCAGCGCGAGCAGCGCAGCGCGATAGCCGTCGGCCCCACCCTTGGCGAGCGCGTGCCCGATCTCCCGCGCCGCGCGCGAGAAGGGACGCGCCGGCCGGCGATGGAACGGCCACCAGGCAAGGTCGCGGGCGAGCAGCACCAGGAAGAGCGCGGAGAGCCCGGCAGCGATCAGGGCCCCGGTGCGGAGCCCTCCGGAGCGGCGCGGCTGCGGTGCCACGTCGGGACGAAGGAAGGTCTCGGCCGTCTCGCCGCTCTTCTCGGGAAAGATCTCGCGCAGCGGCGACATGATGAACGTGAACGGCGGGATGCGCGCGGTCTCGCTGCCGTTCGGCCCGCGGATCGTAATCTCCGTCGAAGGAATCGTCTGCTTTCTCGGATCGATCGGCGCATAGAACGCCTGATAGGTGAGCTTCAGCGTGTGCAGGCGCCCGTCACCCTGCCGGGCGGAGCTCTGTGCGATCGCCCGCAGCTCGAGCCAGTAGTTAGAGGCGCCGGTGCGCGGCAGCGACGCCTGCACGATCTCGTCGTCCGGCCCGGTCTCGATCTCGACCGTACGCTCGAGCATATCGCCGAGGAAGTAGCCGAAGGGACGCGGCTCGATGGTGTGCACGGAGCGCACCTCTGCGGCCGCGCTCGGCGCCAGCGCGGCAAGTGCCAGGAGGAAGGCGAGGCTTGCCCGCATACCTCATGCTCCCGCGGCAAGATGGGCGCCAAGGCGGTCCCAGGCGATGGCATCGGTGATCTCGAACGGTTCGCGCCCGTAGCGCGCCGCGAGTCGGCGAAAAAAGGACCGGCGAGCCTCGTACCTCCTTTGCCACTCGGCCCTGAGTGCCGGCCGCATGGCTACGAGGCGCCGCCGGCCAGTTTCGAGATCGGCAAGCTCCACGAGCCCCCACGACGGAAGTGCCGCGCTTTCGCGCGAGTCGGCGATCCGGATGGGAACCACGTCATGGCCGGACAGGACCTCGAACAGCGCCTCGAGCTGGTCCTCAGGCAGCAGGAAGTCCGACACGACCAGCACCAGATTGCGCTTTCGGCCGACCCTGCGCGCCGCGTCGATCAGACCCGCGGCACCCCTGCGCGCAGGCACGAAAGCCCGCAGCGCCGCAACCATATCGGCCTCGCCGGCGCGCGAGCGCGTCGGCAGCACCGAAAGCCCCTCGCGCACGGTGTCGTCGGCCGCGTAAAGCGCGAACGTGTCGCCGGCGCGGCGCACCGCGGTCGCGAACACCTGCGCCAGCTCGGCCGCCAGCGCCATCTTGCGCGCGGCGCCGTGAAAGCCCATCGAGCCCGACACGTCGAGCAGCATCGCGACACCGATCTGGCTCTTCTCCTCGAAGCGCCGCACATACAGCGTCTCGAAGGGATCGCGCAGGCTCTGGCGCAGATCGATGCGGCGGGGATCATTGTATTCGATCAGCGTCGCGAGATCGCGAAACATACCGCCGGCGCCCGATTGCACGCTGCGATGTGCGCCCTGACGCAGCGCGCGGCTCTTCCAGACGATCCGATAGGGAAGATCGACCGGAAGCGGCGCGGCGGTCTTGGCGCGCGCCGTCATGGCACCGGGACCGTCTCGAACAGCGCGTCGATGAGCTGCCGCGCGATCGTCTCGCGGCGCATCTCGTAGGCTGGCTCGAAGAAGATACGGTGCGCCATGGTCTCGAAGAACACCGCCCGCACGTCCTCGGGGACGGCCATGGTGCGGCCGTCGAGCCAGGCCGCAACGCGGGCGGCGCGCACGAGGTAGCTCAGCCCGCGCGGGCTTGCGCCAGCAGCGACAAGCCGCGCGGTGTCGACGCCGTCGATCTCGATACCGGCCTCGGCAGGGTTGCGCACCGCCTGCCAGAGGCTGAGCACATAGCGCTCGAGCGCGTCGCTCGTCTTGATCTCGCTCTGGATGGCGCGCGCGACGTCGTTCAGCTTGTCATATTCGAGAATGCCCTCCTCAAGCGAGCCGATCAGCCGATCGCCGTCGTGAAAGCGCGTGTCAAAGGCAAGCGCGCGGCGTGTCTCGGGATCCGCCGGCGTGTTGATCGCGATCTCCATCAGGAAGCGGTCTCGGGCTGCAGCGGGCAGCTCGAACGTCTCCTCGCGCTCGACGCGGTTGCGGTCGGCGAACACGACGAGATGCGGGAAGCGGAACTCGCGGTTGAAGGCCGAGACGCTGCGCTCCGCCATGAGCCGCAGCAGCAGCGAATGCACCTGCGGCCGCGCGCGGTTAATCTCGTTGAAGAAGAAGATAGCGAGGTTCTCGCCGGCCCTGAGCACCGGGCCTTCCTCGACGCGCGGGCGGCCGTCGTCGGCGAGATAGGTATGATAGATGAGGTCGCCGGGCATCAGGTCGATGGTGCCCTCGATGCGCTCGTAGGCGCCACCCACGCAGCGGGCGGCCGCGCGCAGGAGCGTCGTCTTGCCGACGCCGACATCGCCCTCGAGCAGCACGTGCCCGCGGGAGAAAAGCGCAATCGTCAACAGGCGGATGACCCGCTCCTGTCCGATCACCGCCTTCCCGACTTCTGTCTCGAATCTTTGAGCCCGTGTGCGCCAAGCGGGCAAGTCGCTCCGTCCGGCAGGATCACCGGCGTCGATCTTATCGTGCGGCATTAGGACCTCGCGGCACGCGGAGCCGAACCGCGGCCTGGTTCAAAAAGGAGGTGCGGCCGAAACCGCACCCCAAGAACCCTCGGAGAGGAAGCAGCGCTCTTGCAAGCGTGGCACTGCAGCCGAGGAAATCCGAACGCGCGAAGCCCTAGAGCTTCGAGACGTCGTAGACCCACTTGCCGGTCTTCTTGAAGTGCTCGGCGCGCTTCGCGTTGCGCGCGGACTGGTCGTCCAGAGCCTTCTGCTGCTTGGCGAGCTCCTTGGGGTCATGCTTCGGGTCGTACTTCGAGCCGGCGACCTTGTCCGGGTAGCCGGGCTTCGGCTCCCAGCAAACACCGGCAGCCTTGCACTGGGTGCCGTCGTAGGCGCCAGCCACGCCGGCGCCGACGGCGAGGATCACCGCACTCGCGGCGAGCGTCACGATAGACTTCTTCATGGGTCAGTTCCTCCAATCCACGTCTTCCGTTGCGAGCGGTTTAACCCGCCCTGACATCCGCAATCTTCCGGCGAGCACCGTGTCGGCGCCGTTTGCCGGCTAGTTTGCTGCGGCTGCCTTGCACTCGCCGGCATCAGCGACTTGATCGCCTTCAGCAGGCTTGTGTTCCTCAGGCTTGAACGGCTTGAAGCTCTTCTTCTGCTCTTCCGTCAGCCAGTCCGCATCGGCTGCTTCACCCGTGTACATGTGACGGATCCAGGCGATAAGCTTCAGCAGATCATCAATCGAGTGATCGTTATGCGGTCCCATCATGCCCTGGGCGCCGCCATAGATGGTCTCGAAAAGACCCTTGTCGGTCTTGTTCTTGGGATAGGTCCAGTACGAGTCCGCCAAGCCGGGGCCGAGCTTGCCCTCGCCATAGTGGCCATGGCAGCCCGAGCAGGCCGTGAGGTAGATCTCCTCGCCCTTCGGCAGGCAACCCTCCACCTCGGTGTACAGGTTCACGCCGGACTCGAGGAAGTGCTTTGCAGCTTCCGTGTCCCGTCCTTCCGGGAGAGCGGTCTCCGGCACCTTCAGATCCTCGCCCGTGATCGTATGGCGGAAGGCTTCTGCCGATAAGCTCGCACTTGCCAACACGCAGCCCATGATCAGTGCCGCAGCCCTAACTAACTTTGTATTCTTCATCCTGTGGTCGAACCCGTGGTTTCTCGCGTTTCTTGTCCGTCAGACGCTCATGATCTCGGCAGGCCGGCCACGAGCGGAATTCCCTCGTCCTTGAGGATCTCCTCGATCTTCGGCTTCGCCTTGTCGAGCGCGAGCTCCAGCGCCGCGTGGAGCTCGGTGTCGTCCTTGCGCACGCCGATCGACTGGTCGAAATGGTGCGGAACCTTCTCGCCGTCGCTGCGCACGTTGTTGTCGGGGATGATGGTGAGCGTCACCTTGCCGGAGGCCTTGGCGTAGCGCGCCACCTCGGGAGCGAAGTTGACAGCCACGTCAGCCGTTCCGTCGGCGACCTCGTTCACCATGCGCTGCGGAGGAATGCGCGTGAACTTGTTGCGCTTGTCCTGGAAGTTCGTCAGCGAGTGCATGTAGTTGAAGTGCTCACGGAAAAGACCGAGCTTCTCGAGCATGATCTGCGCCGGCGAGCCAGGCGTGAATCCGATCTTCGTCGCCTTGGCGAGATCAGGGCTGTTCCAGTCCTTGATATCGAGCTTGGTGTCCGTACGCTGGATAAAGACGTAGGGCGCGCGGTAATAGGGCTTGGTCGTCAACACACGCTCGTCGCCGGTGTCGATGCCCATCACGACATCGCACATCTTCATGTCGAGCTGGTCGCGGACGATGTAGATGCCCGGGCGCGAGAACCAGACGAAGTGCGGCTTGCGGCCCATGGCCTCGGCAAGCGCGGTGGCGATCTTGTTCTCGAAGCCGGAGCCGTCGCGGCTGGAATAGGGGAGCTCGTCGGC
>NZ_JADZBI010000251.1 GCF_020852195.1 Hyphomicrobium sp.
AAGAACATCGAGGCCACGATCACCGCGCAGGCGAGCCCGCCCGGTGCCCAGCCCACCAGCGAGTCGGAGAAGTCGATCAGCTGCTGCGAGATGCCGCCGCGCTCCATGATCGAGCCGGCCAGCATGAGCGGCGGCGCAAAGTGGGTCCAGCCCGCTTTGGGATGGCCGCTGGCGTTGATAAGAGGGTCGGCTCGCGAAGGGTCAGGTGGTACTCGGGGAACGTAGGCTGGCTTGCAGATGTGGGATGGCCGCTCGGCGGCATAGGCGTAGGATTACGGGGCGCCTCGCAAGGAGAACGATATGCCACGTGTGCTCGGGTTGCTGGCACTGTTGCCCGTACTTGTCCAAGCGCAGACCTTGGCAGTGAAGAACGGCGCTTGGGAAACGACGACCAAGAGCGCGATGCTTCCGCGCCCGGTGGTGGCAAAGGATTGCGTGACGAAGGCTGACCTCGAGCAGTTGGCTAAGGGTGGCGACCAAGACGATGACGACTCGTGCAAGTTGGTGAAGCCGCCGGTTGCGAGTGGCAACAAGTGGGTAGCCGACCGCAAGTGCTCGGACGGCAGAACCGTTCATGCCGAGTTCGTCGCTGAATCGCCGGAGAAGGTGACGGGGGCGATAGTGACCAGCGTTCCCAGGAGCGGAGCACCGGTGCGGATTGAACTCAGCTCCCGGTGGCTTGGTGCCAGCTGCGCCGGCCTCAAGTAGGCCGGTTGGGACGTGTACCCAAGTAGCTTGTGCCGCCTAACGTCTTGGTTCAGCGGCGCGTGGGGCAGACGGCCGCGTGCGTCAGCGCGCGGGCGGCTGGGTCAAGCCTCCGCTGCAGCGACCAGTCAGGCATCGTATCGCTGCGACGGCTACGCCGCCTCTGCCTGCAACTTGACCCCTAGTGCATGCGCAACCTTGAGCACTGTGGCGAAGCTCGGATTGCCATCGGCACTCAGGGCCCGATAGAGACTCTCGCGGCTAAGACCGGCATCCTTGGCGACTTGGCTCATGCCCTTGGCTGGGGCAATGTCCCCGAGTGCCTTTGCAATACCTGCTGCGTCATCCGGCGCCTCCTCGAGCCAGGCGTCGAGGTACGCCGCCATCTCCTCGGGCGTGCGCAGGTGTTCCGCGACGTCGTAGGGTGTCGTCCGTGTCTTGATAGTCTTGCTTGCGGCACGGGGCATGACGTACTACTCCTTGAAGCTTCTGGCCAACCTGATAGCCAACTGGATGTCCTTCGACTGACTCGACTTGTCGCCTCCGGCCAAGAGAAGCAACCGGGGTTCAGCGGCCAGGCTCGTCCAGCGCCGGCACGCGGGCGACCGGCCATTCCATCTGCGCGCAGAAGCTTCCGCTGCAGCCGTCCAGCAGACCGACCCGCACCCGGGGCTTGGCGCGACGCAGCCGGTCGGCCAGCGCCGAGGGGATCTCCTGCACGTCGCCGTCGGTGATCACGACGGCCCGGCCCACGCGCGACTCGGCGAGGTGCCGCGCCACGCTGGCGATGTGCGTGCCGCCGGTGGAACGGAAGCGGCTGGACGCGAGCTCCGAACGCGTGACGGGGTGCACCTCGGTCGAGAAGCCGAACAGCGGCCACGGCACCAACGCAGCCGACTCCGTGAGCGCCTCGAGCAGGACCGGCAGCCACGGGGACATCGACCCCGAGACGTCCAGATACACCGTCACCTGGCCCGCCGGCTCTCGCTCCGCGTGATGCAGAACCCCGTGCCACCACAGCGGCTCGGTTCACATCAGGCGATGCAGCTGCGCGCGGCGATCCCCGGCCTGCGGCAGCGGCGTGAAGGCCTCGGTCTCGACCGGGCGGCTCACCCAGGGCCCGTCGTCGGACCCGAACGCCGGGAGTGGCCGGCCATCCCGCGGGCGGGCCGAGCAGGCTCCAGGGCCCCTCGGCGGCCGCGCCGGCCGAGAAGAACGACGTGAACTCGACGTCGGGGTGCAGCCGACACAGCTGCGCGTTGACGATGCAGTCGAAGGCCCAGTTGGCGGCCAGGGTAGGGCGCCGGTACATCCGGGTGTGGCTGAGCAGCACGTGGTAGAGCTCGTGCATCACCAGCATCGACAGGTGCGCGTCGGTGCGGCAGCGCTCAGCGACGAATGCCGGGTTGATCAGCAGCCGCGAGCGCGCGCCGACCGTCACCGCCGCGGTGGGCACGGCGTCGGTGGCCTCGAGCGACAGCAACTGCAGCAGCTTGCCGAAGGCGGGATGTCGCAGCGGCACGCACTGCCGGACCCGCTCGGCGAGAAGACGACCCTCGGCTGCGGAGATCGAGGCGGAGTCGCGGTGAAAGTCCGGACGCAGCGAAGGCGACGCGATGGTGTTCGTCACGAGCCCGATCCTTGGTTCGAGGGGGCGGCGGGGAGCAGCGGCCGCACGCGGCCGGGCTCGACCGGCAGCCAGATCTCCCAGGTGCCCGATGGCGTGGCACCGCCCCAGAGGTTGATCAGGTTCGAAAGGGGCCAGCAGCGGGCAAACGACGCGCAACTGCATAAATGCCTCAGCCGTGAACTTGTTTCTCAGGAGCATTTCAGGCCCGCGGCCGGACCCGGCGTAGGCAGAGAAACATCGATGCGGTACAAGGTGAGCGGCAGCGCCGATATGACCGACCCAGCATTGGTGCGAGCGGTAGCGAGCCCGCTTGAGAGCA
>NZ_JADZBI010000258.1 GCF_020852195.1 Hyphomicrobium sp.
CCGCCGCCACGCGCTGGCTCACCAGTTCGCGCAGTTGGGTGCGCTGACGCAGCGTTTCACCGGCCAGCGCGTGC
Source organism: Hyphomicrobium sp. (assembly GCF_020852195.1). GTDB lineage: Bacteria > Pseudomonadota > Alphaproteobacteria > Rhizobiales > Hyphomicrobiaceae > Hyphomicrobium_C. The sequence goes on from NZ_JADZBI010000258.1 coordinate 75, forward strand.
AAGGCGACGATTCGCGCGAGCTGGAAGTACACGCGCGCCACTTCGGAAGCCAGCAGCACGCGCGCCGCCTGCAGGTCGGCCTCGGCCGCACGCGCCTGTCCGAGAGCGGCATCGAGGGCGGCGCGATTGCGGCCGAAGAAGTCGAGTTCCCACGCGGCGTCCAGGCGCAGCGCATTGCTGGTGAACACGCCGCCCGCGATCGGCGGCGGAAACAGGTCATGTTCGGAGTAGCGCTGGCGGGTCGAGCCCAGCGAGCCGGAGACCTGCGGCAGGCGTGCCGCATCGAACACCTGGGCGGCGCTACGCGCCCTGGCCAGGCGGAACTTCGACACCTCCAGGCTCGGGTTGTCCTGCAGTGCGCGCGCGATCAGCGCATCGAGCCCGGGCTCGCGATAGCCGGCCCACCAGCGCTCGTGCGGCCACTGCGCATCGGACAAGGCACCATCACGCGCGCCGAGCGCGTGCGCATCGATGGGCGTGGCGACCGGTTCGATGCCTGCCCGACTGGCACAGCCAGCCAGCAGCACGAGCGCCAGCAGCGCAGCGGCTCGCGCGACCGCGCGCATTCGCGTGGCGCAAGCCGCCGGGCTCACCGGCCTCCCCGCGAGAGGTCGCCGGCTTCGATCCCGGGCAGCCTGGCGCCGCAGCCGTGGCGGCCGTTGTCGATCATGCGCAACAGGTAGCCTCGCAACTGCTCGAATTCCACCTGCTGGAAGCCGGCCAGGTGCAGGTTGTTGGCGCGCGCCAGTGCGCTCGGCACCTGCGCGGCCGCCTGCTCGCCGGCCGCTGTCAGTTCCAGTGTCCAGACGCGCCGGTCGCGCCGCGACCGACTGCGCCGGATCAGGCCCTTGCCCTGCAGGCGCCCCAGGGTGCGCGTCATCGCGCCCGCATCGATGCCCATTTCCTGCGCCAGCGCCGATGCGGTGTTCGCCCGACCGTGGCGAATCAGCAGCAGCGGCGTCCATTGGGCATCGGTGAGCCCGTAGTGGACCATCTCGGCATCGACGCAGCGCACCAGCGACAGGCGCAACTGGCGCACCAGGTAGCCGATGCTGCTGGCGAGCGGGTAGTCGTGCGAATCGTAGAAGGACTTTTCGGCGCTCATGCGCAAGGATAATTGCCTAGGCAATGTTGTCAACTCTGGCCGGCGACAAGCAGGCCGCACGCAGGCCATCGCCGGCCTGCACTGCTACACTCGAATCAACCCTTGCGCCCGTCCATGAAATTCTGTTCCGTCTGCGGCCATGAAGTGCAGTTCGTCGTCCCGCCCGGCGACAACCGGCCGCGCTACCGCTGCGCGCAATGCGGCACGATCCACTATCAGAACCCGACCCTGGTGCTGGGCACGATCCCGGTCTGGGGCGATCGCATCCTGTTGTGCCGGCGCGCCATCGAACCGCGCTACGGTTTCTGGACCCTGCCGGCCGGCTTCATGGAGAACGGCGAAACCACCGCCGAGGGGGCGCAACGCGAGACGCTCGAGGAAGCCGGCGCAAACATCGCGCTCGGCGAAGTCTTCTCGATGGTCGACGTGCCGCATGTGAACCAGGTGCACGTCTTCTTTCGCGCCGAGTTGCTCGATGCGCACTTCGCACCGGGCCCTGACAGCCTCGAAGTGCGCCTGCTCGCCGAAGACGACATCCCCTGGGATTCGATTGCCTTTCGCACCGTGGCCCAGACGCTGCGCTGGTATTTCGAGGATCGCCGCAGCGGCGTCCATGTCATGCATACGGGTGCCATCCGCTCCGCCTCGCATCGCAGCGCCCGAGAGGCGTGAACGCCCGCAGGCCGATGATCCGACCGCTGCAGCGCAGACTGGCCTGGGTTGGCCCTGGCGATCCCCTGCCCGATCCGTCACAGGCCTGGCGCGAACCGAACGGCTTGCTTGCGGCCGGCGCCGATCTGTCGGCGCAGCGACTGCTCGCCGCCTATCGACGCGGCATCTTCCCCTGGTACAGCGACGGGCAACCGGTGATGTGGTGGTCGCCCGATCCACGCATGGTCCTCTACCTCGACGAGTTCAAGCCCTCCCGCTCGCTGGCCAAGGTGGTACGCCGCGCGCGCCAGGCGGCGCACTGGCGCGTGACTCTCGACACCTGCTTCGAGCGGGTGCTGCAGGCATGCGCCATGCCGCGC
>NZ_JADZBI010000041.1 GCF_020852195.1 Hyphomicrobium sp.
GCACGGCGCCGTTCATGGTCATGGAGACGGTCATCTGCTCGAGTGGAATGCCGTCGAACAGCGTGCGCATGTCGTAGATGGAATCGATGGCCACGCCCGCCATGCCGACGTCGCCGCGCACGCGGGGATGGTCGCTGTCGTAGCCGCGGTGCGTCGCGAGGTCGAAAGCCACCGAGAGGCCCTTCTGCCCGGCGGCGATGTTTCGCCGATAGAACGCGTTGCTATCCTCCGCCGTCGAGAAGCCCGCGTACTGGCGGATGGTCCACGGCTGGGTCACGTACATCGTGGGGTAGGGGCCGCGCACGTAGGGCGCGATGCCGGGCCAGGTATCGAGGAAGTCGAGGCCGGCGGTATCGGCGTCCGTGTAGGTCGGCTTGACGGGAATGCCTTCCGGCGTCGTGAAGACATCGCCGTTCGCTGCGGCCGGCGCCTCGTGCGCCACGCCGTTGGCCTTGCGCGTGCCCTCGAGCTTGATCTTGGTGAAATCCGGAATGCTGGTCATGCCTTGAGCCGTTTCTCTGGGGACTGCCCCTGGCGCGAATATGACGGGCCGATCGCCGAAGCTTACGAAATTCCGAGCTTTTCCTGAAGACCCTTGAGGGTGGCCACCGCGTCGGCGCCGGCAAACAGGAACTGGTCGACCCCGGCCGCCTTGAGCGCCGCCTCCCGCTCTCCGGGACGCCCCGCCATCAGAACCAGCTTGGCGCCCGATTGTTTCAGGGCCTGCGCGGTCGCCTCCGCGTGCTCCGCATAGAGCGCGTCGGACGAGCAGATGCAGGCTGCCGTCGCGCATGAGGCTTTGAAAGCAGCGGCCGCCTCATCGGCCGACGCATAGCCATCCGTGGTCAGCGAGCCGATCCCGCCCGCGGCCAGATAGTTCTTGATCCACGTCGAGCGGGCCGTGTGCTCGATGACGGGACCGAGACTGGCGAGGAACACCCGCGGCTCCTGGCCCGTCTTCGCCGTGAAGGCGTCGGCCGCATCGCGCAACGCCTCGAACGGCTCGGCCAGCCGGTGCGGGGCGAGCGGGCGCACCATCTGCTCGCCGGTGACGGGCGGCGCGGCCCGCGACGGCTTCACCTTGACGCCATCGTCGCCGAGCAGCGGAAATGCCGACACGCCGGTCAGCGCCGCGCGCCCGGTGGCGATGGCCTTGGCGCGGGCCGCGGCATCGGCGGCGACCTTGTCCTGCACGAACCCCTGGTCGAGCGCGGAGATGATGCCGCCCTTGCCCTCGATCTCCTGCATCAGTGCCCAGGCGGTCTTGGCCATCTCGTTGGTGAGCGCCTCGATGTACCAGGACCCGCCCATGGGATCGAGCACGCGTCCGAGCCACGACTCCTCCTGCAGCACGATCTGGATGTTGCGCGCCGTCCGCCGCGCGAAGTCGTCCGCCTCGCCGAGCGCCGCCGTGAACGGCAACACGGCGATGGCATCCGCCCCGCCGAGCACCGCGCCCGCGCAGGAAAGCGTCGAGCGCAGCATGTTGGTCCAGGGATCGCGCCTTGCCAGCATGCGGAACGAGGACGAGGCCGAAAGGTGCAGGCTGGCCGCGGCCTCGCCGGCGCCCGACGCATCGGCGATGCGCCAGATGAGGCGGCGTGCGGCCCTGAGCTTGGCGACCGTCGCGAACAGGTCGGTGTCGGAGGAGACCGTAAAAGAGATTTGGCCGAGCGCGTCGGCGGGGGCGACGTCGGCGGCCTCGAACATGCGGAGATAGGCGATCAGCGTCGCCCCGAGCGCCGCGAGCTCGAACGCCTCCGTCGCGCCGGCCTCGTGATAGACCGTGGCATCGACCTTGACCGTGCGCGCCAGCGGCGCCTCGTCGTGCGCCTCGCGCGCCAGCGCGATGGTTTCCACCAGCGCCTGCTGCACCGGCGAGGGCAGCGTGCCCCAACGGGCCAGCGACCCGATCGGATCGAGGCCGAGGAACACTTGCGCCGACTTGGCCCTGATGCCGAGCCCTGGCAGCGCCGAGATGAGTTGGGCCGCGGCGTCGGCCGCACCGAGGCCCGCCTTGATCTCCACCGGTGCCAGATCGAGCCGTGCGCCGGCGAGCGCGGCCGCCATGTCGGCGGCGCTGCGGACGCGGCATCCGGTCTGCCCCGGCGCCTCGATCTCGAGCACGATGCCGTTGCTGCCGCCTTCGAGCTCGGACAGGATCTCGCGGTTGGCCTGCTCCGCATCGCCGGCATTGACCCGCTGGCGGATCTCCCAGCCGAGGCCCTGCACCGCTGCGTGCGTCCCGCGCGTGAAGGGGGCATGGCCGGGAGTGGCCGTCTGCAGCGCCGGCACGCTCGTCTCGCGCGTGTAGATCGGCTCGATGCGGATTCCGTCGGCGGTGCGTGTGACGAGCTTCTTCTCGAAATCGGCGCCCTTGATCGCCTTGTCGACGAGCGCCAGCCACTGGTCGCGCGTGGCGGCCTCGAAATCCGACGCGAGCGTAGTTGCAGAAACGCCTTGTGTGTTGCCTGCGGCCGTCATCGTGACATCGGACCCCGTTGATCGGATTGGTGTTGTCGAGTGGCCATTGGGCCTCGACCCATGCCTTGCTCTATAGGGAAAAGCCGCGGTCTGCGCACGCGGAATCGTCCCGTGCGACAGTTCGACGACAGACCCGCGCCTGCACCGCCGAAGGTCGCCCTCTCGACGCCTCGGCGACACCGAAATTTCCCCAGCTTGACGGAGAGGGCCATGCAACTGAATTTGCAATGACTCGAGCCCCATGCAATGAGGGCTTGAGGTGCGAAGCGACCCGAGTCGGCACGATTTTGTGCTGCGGACGAGGTGCCGGTCGGGTGTCAATGCGGAGAGCGGAATGAGCGAGTCTGTGCTTCAGGACGGAAAGATCTTCCTCGGCAAGAGCACGAAGCCCGAGTACCTGGAGCTGCGCTTCGCGAACCGGCACGGCCTGATCACGGGCGCCACCGGCACCGGCAAGACGGTGACGCTGCAGGTGCTGGCCGAGGGCTTCTCCACCGCTGGCGTTCCGGTCTTCGCCGCCGACATCAAGGGCGACCTCTCGGGCATTGCCGCCGTCGGCGAGCCCAAGGACTTTATCGTCAAACGCAACGAGCAGATCGGGCTTGGCGCCGAATGGCAGGCTCGCGCCTTCCCGACCATCCTCTGGGACGTATTCGGTAAGGAAGGCCACCCTATACGCACGACCGTGCTCGACATGGGCCCGCTGCTGCTGTCGCGCATGCTCGAGCTTAACGAGGTGCAGGAAGGCGTCCTCAACATCGCGTTCCGCGTTGCAGCCGACGAGAAGATCCCGATCCTCGACCTCAAGGACCTGCGTGCCATCATCGCCAACGTCGCCGAGCGCAGCAAGGAGCTGATCCAGCAGTACGGCAACGTGGCGACCACGTCCGTCGGGGCAATCCAGCGCCGCCTGCTGGTGCTCGAGGAGCAGGGCGCCGAGCTGTTCTTCGGCGAGCCCTCGCTCGACATCAGGGATTTCATGCGCGTCGCTCCGGACGGCCGTGGCGTGGTGAGCCTCCTCGCGGCCGACAAGCTGATGGAAAAGCCGCGGCTCTACACGACGTTCCTGCTCTGGATGCTGACCAAGCTCTGGCAGACGCTGCCCGAGGCCGGCGATCTTCCGAAGCCGAAGCTCGTCTTCTTCTTCGACGAGGCGCATCTTCTCTTCAACGAGGCGCCGAAGGCGCTGCTCGAGCGCATCGAGCAGATCGCGCGCCTGATCCGCTCGAAGGGCGTCGGCGTCTACTTCATCACCCAAAATCCGATGGACGTTCCGAACTCGGTCTCCGCCCAGCTCGGCAACCGCGTCCAGCACGCCTTGCGTGCCTTCACGCCCCAGGAGCAGAGGGCGGTTCGGGCCGCGGCCGAGACCTTCCGCAAGAACCCGGACCTCGACACCGAGCGCGTCATCCTGGAGCTCAAGGTCGGCGAGGCGCTCGTCTCGACCCTGGAGAACAAGGGCGAGCCGTCGATGGTCCAGCGCACGCTGATCCGCCCGCCCGAAGGCCGCATCGGACCGATCTCGGCAGACGAGCGCCTGAGCATCGTCGAGTACAGCCCCGTCTACGGCAAATACGAGGAGACGGTCGACCGCGAGAGCGCGCACGAGATCCTGACCAAGCGCGCCAACAAGGCGGCCGAGGAGGCCGGCTCGAGCGGTGGCGGCTGGGGCGACGTCATCTTCGGTGGGGGCGGCGGAGGCACGTCGGCCGACGGCAAGCGCAAGGGCCGCCCGAGCCAGGGCATGGGCGAGATGATCGGCAAGGATCTGCAGCGGTCGATCTCGCGCACCATTGCGACGACGATCAAGAACATCATCGTGAAGTCGATCACGGGCCGGAGCCGCTGAGGCGGCGGGCAGCAGGCGTTGTGCAGCGTTGTGTTGGCGTGGGCGCGCAGCCCGGAGGGCTGCGGTGTTGAGGAACCGGCATGGCACGCACACTCATTTGTCATGTGCCGAAGGATGCGAGCCTGGCGCGGGAGCTGGGAGCCGCGCTCATGGGGCGCGGCCACTTCGTCTCGTTCGACGGCGAGCCCGACAACCCGCGCCCCGAGCGCGCCTCGCGCCTGCGCCAGTTCGAGGCGGTGATCGTGCTGTGGACCGAGGCATCCGCGCCGACCGTGGGCCTTGCCGACATTGCCCGTGAGACGCTGCCGCTCAATCTCCTGGTTCCCGTTCGCGCGGCGGATCTGGCCCCGACCAAGCTGCCCTTGATGTTCCGCAAGCTCAATATGCTTGCCCCGCGCGACATCGACGGCATTGCGCGCGTGATCGCCCGCATGAGCGCGGCCGCAACCTCGCTGCGCGAAATGAGCGAGCGCGAGGCGGCCCGCCGGGCGTCCGGCGAGCCGGCGCTCGAGCAGACCCAGGGCACGCCGCTGCCCGCGCCGCCGCTTCCGAAGCGGACGGCTGCCCCGGCGAAGGAGCCGCCGCCAGCAAAGCCCGGTGCCGAGACGGGGCCTGTATCTCGGCCCGGTGCAGGCGTCCGCGTCCGCCCGCTGTCGGATCTGCCCGAGGTTGAGGCCGATGCCGCGCTGATCGCCGCGGCCCAGCAGCGTTCGGAGCCCGAGCGGGCACCGCAGCCACAGGTCAGGATGTCAGCGGACGCCGGACAGCGCTCTACGGAGCCGCCTAGGTCGGAGCCGCCCCGCCCCGCGACGCAGGTTCTCTCCGCCGACGATCTCGCGCGGGCCGTCGATGCCGGCCTGCTGGTGCCTCACGTGCCCGACGTGGTGTGGCTCGGTGCGCCGACGACCGTCGAGGTCACGCTGGGCCGCCACATGCTCGCCGGGCTCATGCAGCAGGGCCACAACATCGAGACGCTTTCGGTGAGCGTGTACGGCAGCGCCGAGGCCTTCGAGATCGAGCGCCAGTCGGAGCGCACGCAGTTCGTGAGCGCGAAGCACGCCCTTGCCGCACGCGATCCCGCCACGTTCGGGCGCTGGGCCTGGCTCCTGACCCCCTACGCGGCGGGACCCCAAGACTTGGTCATCCGCATTTCGGCGCTGCTGCGCGACCGTCACGGGGTGCCTGCCCCGGTCGCCATTCCGGACCGCCGCCTGTCGATCGAGATTCAGGTTCCGGAGAACGAGAGCCTCGTCTCCGCCCTTGCCGGCTGGCACCGCCGCTGACCGCTCCAAAGCCCGCGATGCAAAAAAACGCGGGACCGTGAGGTCCCGCGCCGAGCCTTTTCGAGAGTGATGGCGAGCCTCAGCTCGCCAGCTCCTCGACGTGCTCCCAGTTGACGAGGTTGTCGAACCAGGCCTCGAGGTACTTCGGCCGCGCGTTGCGGTAGTCGATGTAGTAGCTGTGCTCCCACACGTCGACGCCGAGGATCGGCTGCGACCCGTGCATCAGTGGGTTCTCTCCGTTCGGCGTCTTGGTCACTTCCAGCTTGCCGTCCTTGACGGCGAGCCAGGCCCAGCCCGATCCGAACTGGGTGGTGCCGGCGTTCAGGAAGTCGGCGCGCACCTTGTCGAAGCCGCCGTAGCCGTCGACGAGCTTCTGGATCGAGCCCGGCAGCTTGTTGCCGCCGCCGCCCTTCTTCATCCACTGCCAGAAGTGGATGTGGTTGTAGTGCTGGCCGACGTTGTTCACGAGCGGCTGGTTCTTGCCCGCGTAGGCGGCGACGCAGATCTCCTCGATCGATTTTCCCTCGAGGCCGGACCCGACGATCAGCTTATTGCCGTTGTCGACATAGGCTTGATGATGCTTGTCGTGATGGAACTCGAGCGTCTCCGCCGACATATAGGGCGAAAGCGCATCGTAGGCATAAGGAAGGTCAGGGAGCTTGAAGGTCACGGGCGGATACTCCGTCTTGAGCGGAAATCATGTCGCCCAATGCCTACCGGCTCGGGAGGTTCCATTCAAGCATTGTCGGGAGGCCGCCGCGGTCGAACGACGCGGGTTGAAAAGTGCCGGCGAGAACGATGGGGGAGGGAAGGGTGGGGGTGCACCGACCCTGAGCGGTGCACCCCCGTGGATCACGCCGGGGAAGATAGGATCTCAGGGTGAGCCCAACCTAGCCAGGAGCCTCTGAACCCGTCCTGAATGGCGCGTTCATCTGCCGTTCATCGTTGTGGCCATTTTGCGTCATGGCGCCGGCTGAGCGCGCAGGGCGCTAAAGGCGCGACGGAAGTCGGCTGCAATTCCGTCTTCTAGTAGAATTAAATGCGCCCATCGCGGAGCCGAACTGGTCGAAACACATGACAAGACGCCTGAGTTCCCTGTTTACCCTCGCGGTTCCGGTGGCTGCGGCCGGCCTTTTCCTGCTCTGGCTGTTCGGCCCTGGCGCATCGCCCGGCAAGGGCGTCGTCTACGAGACGGTGCCTGCCACCAAGGGCGAGATCCGCAAGATCGTCTCGACGTCGGGCCCGGTGCGGGCCCTGGTGACGGTCAGCGTCGGCTCGCAGCTTTCCGGTCAGATCGACGACGTGAAGGTCGATTTCAATAGCGAGGTGAAGCCCGGCGATATCATGGCCACACTCGACGCCAAGACGTTCGCCGCCAAGGTGGCCCAGTCCAAGGCGGATCTCGAGGCCGCCGACGCTGCGCTCCTCAATCAGCAGGCCACGCTCGAAAAGGCGAAGGCCGTGCTGCAGGCCGCCGAGACCAACGTGGCCCGCCAGCAAGGCCTGGCCGAGAAGCGTCTCTCGCCGCAACTCACCCTCGAGACCGCCGTGCGCGATCGCGACGTTGCCAAGGCCGACATCGCCGTGGCCGAGGCGCAGGTGGCGAGCGCCCGCGCCACTGTCGCGCAGCGCAAGGCTGCCCTCGACCAGGCCGCGATCGACCTGGAGCGCTCCGACATCCGCTCGCCCATCGACGGCACCGTGATCTCGCGAACGGTCGATCCCGGACAGACCGTGGCCGCCAGCCTGCAGGCTCCGGAGCTGTTCAAGATCGCCCAGGACCTGTCGCGCATCCGCATCGAGGCGCAGGTGAACGAGGCCGACGTCGGTGCCGTCGCCGAGGGCAATGCCGCGACCTTCACGGTCGATGCCTATCCCGACCGGCAGTTCGAGGGCCGCGTGACCCAGGTCCGCCTGGCCGCGACCGAGCTCAACAGCGTCGTCACCTATACGGTGATCGTCGAGGCCGCCAACGAAGGCCGCAAGCTGTTCCCCGGCATGACGGCCAACGTGGTGATCGTGTCGGCGACGCGCGACGGCGTGCTGCGCGTCACCAATGAGGCGCTTCGCTTCCGACCGAAGGGCGACGTCGCCGCCTCGGGCGGGCGCGAGCGCGGCGAGGGCGGCGGTGCAGGCGACCGCGGCGCCCGCATGATCGAGCGCCTCAAGACGGAGATGGAGCTGACCGACGCCCAGGTGGCGGCGGTGCGCGAGGCCGTGGATCAGCTCGGCAGCGAGATGCGCGAGAGCAGCGGGCAGACGAGCTTCATCGGCGGCGGGCCGGGGCGCGACCGCGGCGAGATCCGCCAGCGGTTCATGTCGCGCATCGAGCAGGCCCTTGCACCGCTGCTGAGCGACAACCAGCGGGCGGCGTTCCAGCGTTGGAAGGAAGGCCGCGAGGCCGTGCGTCCGGCGACGGTGTGGGTGCTCGGCAAGACGGGCGTCCCGGAGCGGCGCAACGTCCGCACTGGCATCTCCGACGACCAGTTCACCGAGATCGTCGGCGGCAACCTGGCCGAGGGCGAGCCCGTCATCATTCGAGCCCGGGACGTGAAGTCGTGACCGTCATCGAGCGTCCTGCCGGTCCTGAGCCGCAAGGGGAAGCCCCGCCCCTCGGCCCCCCGCTCGTCTCCGCCCGCGACCTGACGAAGGTCTACCGCGTGGGCGAGCAGGACCTCGTGGCGCTCGACCATGTCACGCTCGACATCGCAGCCGGGGATTTCGTGGCCATCATGGGTCCTTCGGGCTCCGGTAAGTCCACCATGATGAACCTGATCGGTGCGCTTGACGTGCCGACCTCGGGCAGCCTCGTGCTTGACGGCCGCGATATCGGCACGCTGGCGGTGGATGAGCTGGCGGACCTGCGCAACCGCTCCATTGGCTTCGTCTTCCAGCAGTTCAACCTGCTGCCGCGCACGAGCGCGCTCGAGCAGGTGATGCTTCCGCTGCTCTATGCCCATCCCCGTCCCGCCGACAGCGAGGCGATGGCGCGCCGGCGCCTGGAGCAGGTCGGCCTCGCCAACCGCATGGACCACACGCCGCGCCAGCTCTCGGGCGGCCAGCAGCAGCGCGTCGCCATCGCGCGCGCTCTCGTCAACAATCCGAAGCTCCTGCTCGCCGACGAGCCGACGGGCGCCCTCGACAGCCGTACCTCCGAGGAGATCATGCAGCTTTTCGCCGAGCTCAATCGCGGCGGGATCACCATCATCGTCGTCACCCACGAGCCGGAGATCGCGCTGTGGGCCGGACGGCGCATCACGTTTCGCGACGGGCGCATCGTCGACGACATCCGCCAGACGCCCTACGCGGGCGGCGTGACCTTGTCGGATGCCTCATCCGCGCCGGGAGCCGCGCCATGAACCTGTGGGACAGCGTTCTGATCGCCGTGCGGGCGCTGCGGGTCAACCTCCTGCGCTCGGTGCTGACCACGCTCGGCATCGTCATCGGCGTCGCCTCCGTGATCATCCTCGTCGCCGTCGGCACGGGCGCCTCGAGCGAGGTCGACAAGCAGATCAAGGCGCTCGGCACCAACATGCTGGTGGTGTTTCCCGGCTCGATGCGCGTCATGGGCCGGCAGGGCGGGGCCGGCACGGACATCCCGCTGAGCGAGATCGACGTCGCCGGCATCCGCGACAAAGTCCCGGGCGTGACCGCCGTCGCGGGGCAGATCGAGGATTCAGGCCCCGTGGTACGTGGCAACAGCAATTGGACATCGAGCTTGAGCGGCGTGCACGCGGAATACGCAAGCGTGCGCGACTGGCCGATTGCCTCGGGCCGTGACCTCGACGCGGCGGATGTCCGCAGCGGCGCCAAGGTTGCCATTCTGGGAGCGACCGTCGCCAAGGAGATTTTTCCCGGCGAGGACCCGGTCGGCGCCGCGGTTCGCATCAAGAACGTGCCGTTCGAGGTCGTCGGTGTTCTGACGGCCAAGGGGCAGTCCGTGATGGGGCGCGACCAGGACGACATTGTGCTCCTGCCGATCACCACGGCCCGGCTCCGGGTCTCGGGCAAGAGCCAGATCCAAAACGACCGCGTGGGGCGCATTTACGTCAAGGTCGACGAAGGGGCCGACATGGCGGAGGTGCAGGAGGACATCGAGAGCTTCCTGCGCCAGCGCCGCAAGACGCGGGCGGGCGCCGAGGACAGTTTCTCGGTTCGCAATCTCGCGGAAACCATGAAGGCGAGAAGCGAGGTTTTGACCACGCTGAGCTATCTTCTGGCGGCAACCTCGGTCATTTCGCTCATTGTTGGCGGCATCGGCATCATGAACATCATGCTCGTCTCCGTGACCGAGCGCACGCGCGAGATTGGGCTCAGAATGGCGGTCGGCGGCCGCCGCCGCGATATCATGCTTCAGTTTCTCGTCGAGGCCGTTTCCCTGTGTCTCCTTGGAGGGCTGATCGGAATTGCCATCGGCGTTTCGGCTTCGGCGGTCATCGCTTTTGTGGCGAATTGGCCGGTGCTCGTCTCGCCCGCGGTTCTGGGCGGCGCCCTTGCGGCAGCCGCCGCAACGGGCATCTGTTTCGGATTGTTTCCGGCGCGTCGCGCGGCTCTTCTAAATCCCATCGACGCTTTGCGAAGCGAATAGGACGCGCGAATACTTTCGCCGGCCTTGACGGAACCCCCCAAAAGATTTTACTGAACCACCTCCGAGCCGCGTTCGCGCGGCTCACGGCCGTTTTCGCTCGCAGCAGTCGAGAATGTACGTGGGCGTAGCATAAGCCATTGGTGTTTTTTATCCATTTTCAGAAATTTTGGGATGTATCGGAATTCCAGGCATAATAGAGCTTGGCCGAATGGACGGAAGCAGAGAGATCGGACGACCAACGGGAGTGGAGAATGGCAAGCATCAACTACGATAAGCTGTCGGTGAAAGAGCTGACGGACCATATCGCGCGCGCTCAGAAGGCATTGAACGCGGCGAAGGACCGTGAGCGCGCCGAGCTGAAGCACAAGATTTCATCGCTTGCCGAAAATGCAGGGTTTTCCGTCGGGGAGTTGTTCGGTGGCCGCGGGCGCGGCAAGTCGGTTGCCGTGAAATACATTAACCCCGACAATCGGTCCGAGACCTGGACGGGCCGCGGCAGAAAGCCGAATTGGCTCGTCGCGAAGCTGAGCAAAGGCGCCAAAATCACCGATTTTGCGGTCTGATTCATCGGCAATCGACGATGTCGAAACGGTGCGTCGCCGGATAGGCGGCGCACTGGTTTTTTTTTGGGCCGTACCTGGTGGCGCGTATTGGGGCGCAGCGGGCGATTATAACGTCAGCCCGCAGTGCATTTTGTCCGCATGTATGGAATGTCGGCGCCTCGAAAAGCCCGATGCCGAATGCGGTTTTCGCAATAAACGCCAGCGTGCTGCGCAATGGCGCCGTTGGGAGATCGCTCGCGCCTTGTTTTCGCTCACAATGGTTGGAAACTAAGGTCGGCAGATCCGGGCCTGGAACTGGTTTCTCGACCAAAAAAATCGCGAGCCTGCGTTGAGCTTGCTTAGCACTCAATGCTTGACAGTGCTAGCAGGTCTCCACATATAGGCGCTGCGCCGTCGGCTATGCGTTCAGCGGTCGTTGGCGCATGCAACCCTCAGGCAACGAGGCTTCGTCTCTGCCGGGGTTCATTTCTTAACAGAATCAACCATTTGCATCATGAGGGTCTACCCATGAAATTCCGTCCCTTGCATGACCGCGTTGTCGTGAAGCGCGTCGAGGAGGACACCAAGACCGCTGGCGGCATCATCATTCCCGACACGGCCAAGGAGAAGCCCCAGCAGGGTGAAGTCGTCGCTGTCGGCCCCGGCGCCCGCGACGAGCAGGGCAAGATCGTTGCCCTCGAGGTGAAGCCCGGCGACCGCGTTCTGTTCGGCAAGTGGTCCGGCACCGAGGTCAAGATCGACGGCGAGGATCTCCTGATCATGAAGGAGAGCGACATCCTCGGCATCCTCGAAGGTAAGACGGCGACCAAGAAGGCCGCGTAAGCGCCTCCCGTCCGAACCCAAATTCCCCAACATTCTAACGGAGTGCCAACATGGCAGCTAAGGACGTAAAGTTTTCGCAGGACGCCCGCGAGCGCATGCTGCGCGGTGTCGATATCCTCGCCAACGCCGTCAAGGTCACGCTCGGCCCCAAGGGCCGCAACGTCGTCATCGAGAAGAGCTTCGGTGCCCCGCGCATCACTAAGGACGGCGTGACGGTCGCCAAGGAGATCGAGCTCGAGGAC
>NZ_JADZBI010000042.1 GCF_020852195.1 Hyphomicrobium sp.
CCTGGGCGACGGCCTGGTCGATGCCGCGCTTGAGGTCCATCGGATTCATGCCGGCGGCAACCGATTTCAAGCCTTCACGCACGATGGCCTGCGTCAGCACGACGGCGGTGGTGGTGCCGTCACCGGCGAGGTCGTTGGTCTTCTGAGCCGCCTCGCGCACCATCTGCGCGCCCATGTTCTCGAGCTTGTCCTCGAGCTCGATCTCCTTGGCCACCGTCACGCCGTCCTTGGTGGTGCGCGGCGCGCCGAAGCTCTTCTCGATCACGACGTTGCGGCCCTTGGGGCCGAGCGTGACCTTGACGGCGTTGGCGAGGATATCGACGCCGCGCAGGATCTTGTCGCGGGCCTCGGCGGAGAAGCGGACGTCTTTTGCAGCCATTGGGGGGATCCTTGGAGGTTGTTCGAAAGCGAGGAGCAAAGAGGGAGCGGCAACGCGGAAGAGCGACCGGGTCCGGAGCCGAAGAGCGGCAGGCGCAGGCGCGAGGGCTTGCGTGCTGCCTCGCCGCCGACCGTCTGCCGCGTGCCCGGAGGGGTACTTACTTCTCGATGACGCCCAGGATGTCGCTCTCCTTCATGATGAGAACGTCGGTGCCGTCGATCTTGACTTCCGTGCCGCTCCACTTGCCGAACAGCACCTTGTCGCCGGCCTTGATGTCGAGCGGCACGATCTTGCCGGTCTCGTCGCGCGAGCCCGGCCCTACGGCGAGAACCTCGCCCTGCTGGGGCTTCTCCGCGGCCGTGTCGGGGATGATGATGCCGCCTGAGGTCTTGGTCTCGCTGTCCACGCGGCGGACGACGACGCGATCGTGCAGGGGTCGGAACGTCATGAAACTATTGAACTCCAGCAGGCCTGAGGGGTTGACCGCGCGGCTTCGGTGCGGCCCGTCGGTTGGCACTTTAGGGATGTAAGTGCCAGCCGGATGCGGTGGTTCTAAGAGGCGCCATGCCCGAGGTCAAGGCGACGGCAGAGGGTCGAAGGCGGCGTGTGCGCCCCGTCGCATCTCAATCTAAAGAAGCATGATTACGGAATTGCAACCGGACGCACGTAGGGTTAACGTAATGCCGGGTTTCAGCAGAATTTGTGCGAGGTATCGTGAGCTTGTGAAGAAATAAGGGGATGGCACCGTGGGGAAGACCGGTAATACCCAAGAAAGTCAGGTTCCCGTAGGAACGTCTCAATCCGAGATAGATCAGATTGAATACATTGCCGACCTTGTGCTTGAGCTGAGAGAATTGGCGCGCAAGTATAATTTGTCGACCTTGGCAGGAATTCTCGACTTGGCCCATGCGGAGGCCCGCCAGCGAGCCAAGGATCACGCCTAGACCCATGCTCGCTTCGGACCCCTATCAGTCCGAAGCGTGCAATCATCGGTCTCACCAAAAGGCTAGAGCGCGATCTCGATTCAATCAAAGCTGATCACGCTCTAGCGCCGCCTCACCGCACGGCGCGCGAAACGAGCTGGTGGCCATGGCGGATGATCTCCCCCGCGAGATCGAGCTCCAGAAGCAGGGTACGCACCTCGCGCGCCCCGAGCGCGGTCGCGCGCACGATCTCGTCGATGCCGATGGGATGCACGCCGAGGAGAGACAGCACGTGCGCACGCTCCGCCTCGCCTGGCTCTGGGCGCGATGCCGGTATGTCGTCCGCTGCGTCGGGTGCGAAGTGCGCGGCGGATGCTTCGGCGAGCCCTGCCGTGCCGCGCGCGAGCTGAGGCGCGAGCGTATCGAGCACATCCTGCGGCTCGGTCGCGAGCGTGGCGCCCGACTTCAGGAGCTGATTGGTGCCCTCCGCGCGGGGATCGAGGGGATGGCCAGGCACCGCGAACACCTCGCGCCCCTGCTCCCCGGCAAAGCGCGCCGTCACCAGCGTGCCGGAGCGGCGCGCCGCCTCGACCACGAGAACCCCGCGCGAGATGCCGGAGATGAGCCGGTTCCGCCGCGGAAAGTCCTTGGCGCGCGGAACGAACCCGGTCGGCTGCTCTGTCACCAGGCATCCCGCCACGCCGATGCGGTCCTGCAGCGCCGCATGCTCCGGCGGATAGACGATGTCGACGCCGCCCGCGAGCACGGCGACGGTGCCGGCCTCGAGGCTCGCCTCGTGCGCCGCCGCGTCGATTCCGCGCGCGAGCCCCGACACGATCACGAGCCCGGCCGAGGCGAGCTCGCGCGCGAACGTGCGGGCCAGCGTGACACCCGCCGCCGACGCCTGTCGCGATCCGACGATGGCGACGGCCGGCCGGTTGAGCAGCTCGGTGCGCCCCTTCACGTAAAGTAGCGGCGGCGGAGCATCGATGGCCGCCAGCACTGCAGGATAGCCGGGCTCGATGGTGAACACCGGCGTCGCCCCCGCCTTGCGCGCGCTTTCGAGCTCGGCCTCAGCCTCATCCTGCGGGCAGATGCGCACCGCTCGGCCGCCTGCGCGCCGCGCCAGCGTCGGCAGCGCTGCCAGCGCCTCCTTGGCACCCCCGCAGTGGTTGATCAGCTCGCGAAACGTCGCCGGGCCGACCTGCGCCGTGCGGATCAGCCTGAGGCAGGCCAGGCGCTCGCCGTCGTCGAGCACGGAGACGGGGAGCGGCGCGGCCGCGAAAAGCGGAGGGGCGTCATGCCTTGGCACCGATCCTGGGCTCCTCTCCCTTGATGAGCCGCCTGATGTTGCCCTGGTGCTTCCACAGGAGGAGCAATGTCATCACGAGCGAGAGCAGGGCCTCCGGAACATGGCCAAGCGTCAACAGGGCCACGGGCGTTGCCACGCTCGCAGCCAGGGCCGAGGCCGACGAGTAGCGCGTGACGAGGGCGGTGACCAGCCAGACGCCGCAGAAAATGAGCGCGCCGATCCAGGCGAGGCCGCCGATCACGCCGATGTACGTGGCAACGCCCTTGCCGCCCTTGAAGCCGAGCCACGCGGGAAAGAGGTGCCCGAGGAAGGCGGCGAGCCCGGCGATCAGGCTGCCGTCGATCGCGAGGCCGAACCGCGCACCGACCGCGTAGCCGAGCAGCACGGCAAGCGTGCCCTTGAGCGCATCGAGCACGAGCGTCAGGGCGGCAAGCCCCTTGCGCCCCGTGCGCAGCACGTTTGTTGCTCCGATGTTGCCCGATCCGATGCCGCGGATGTCGCCGAGCCCGGCCAGCCGCGTGAGGAGTAGGCCGAACGGAATGGACCCGAGCAGATAGCCGAGCGCGGCCGGGGCAAGATACGCGACCGCGGTCTCGAGTGGTGAGAGGGGTGCCGGCGTGAGGACGAAGTCCGCCGCTGCGAGAGCCGCCTGCGCGGAAAGCGGAAGCGCGCCGATGGCGATGAGAATGTTGCCGACCTTGATCATGACCGATGCCGACCCCGAGAACGCCCGGTGAGGCTAGTGGCAGACATCGTATCCAGCAACCGGAGAGATGAAAGGGGCGACAGCGCGCATGGAAGCTGGGAGCGAAGAGCACAAGCCCGGATGCCGGCCCGTTCGCAGGGAAGCCGCGCTAATGCGCCGGCTTCGAAAGAAGTGCACCCTTTTGAGCGGCGTGCGCAGCGCCCGATCGCGTGCGCACAACTCAACGAAGGGTGGTCAGGTTCTCCCGCCGCGTCCGGCGCCGTCCGGCTCGACGGCCATCACGATACGCGACAGCGAGCGCAGGAACGCATCGCGCTGAGTCGGCGCGAGCGCAGCGAGGATCTTCTCGTCCGTCGAGCGGGCGGCGGGCTCCGCCATCCTGAGCGCGCCTTCACCCTTATCCGTCAGCCGGACGGCATAGCGGCGTGCATCGCGACGCGTGCGCCGGCGCTGCACGAGCCCGCGCGACGTCAGGCGCCGCACGATGTCCGCCATGGTCGAGCGGTCGATCCCGGTCCGTTCCACGAGCGTGGTCTGGCTCGGCTCGTCGCTGTTGGCGATCGCCGTCATGACCGCGAACTGGCGGGGTGTGAGTCCCACCTCGCCCACGCTGACGGCAAACATCTCGTCTGCACATTGTCCTGCCCTGTGCAGCAGATGTAGGGCCGACGACATCCTGTCGTCTCCGGTGTCATGTTTCATTCGTCATCATGTCCTCTTGCTCGCGTTGCTGTTTCCCCGATGATCCAAGTCCCGCAATGGGCGGGTTTCAGTCGTGCACGTCATACGTACACTCACAAACTGAACTATGCTCCCCCTTTACCTGCACTTGAACTGTACGAAAGAGCAGGTCACACACGGATGTTCCGTCTATTGATCAGAGCCGTTCTGTACCCATATCTTCCGCTGAATGGCATTCGAAGATGGCCGTTCACGGGTTTGTCCGCGCGGCGTGTGGTCACGCGTTTTGCGCAAAATGCTTCTTTTGCTCGGCAGACTGGGCAATTTGACCCTTCGGCATCGCGGCCCCCGTCACGTGAATAGCCACGACGTAATGCCGGCGCGGCGCGCGAGTTCCCCGATCCCGTTGTCGATGGCCGAAAATGTGTCCTTGCTCGCACGCTCCGGAATCCACGCCGCCCCGCCTTTGCGCACGCGGTAGGTCGCCATGAGCTGGCTCCATGCCTCCGTATCGAACGGGCGTTCTGTTTGCGTACCGTTGACAGTTCGGCGGAGGTCCTTTTGCACACCCATCCAGGTGTGCGCGGCCTGCCAGGTCTCGGCGCTGGCCGGAAGATTGTGGCGGGCCTTGAGCTGCGAGATGGCGAGCACGCCGGCCTCTCGCGGATGGGGGCCGATTTCGAGCGTGGCCACCCGCACGCCCCGCCGCCGGATGGAGAACAGGCGGCATTTGTCGCGCGCCAAACGGTCGGCGTACTGATCGGCGCAGTTCTGCATGGCGTAGGCCTCGGCCAGGATCGCCCCGTGGTCGAGCAGCGGAACGAACGAGTATCCCCGCGCTTCGCCGGGCTGAAGCCAGGGATCGGTGATCACGCCCTCGCCGAGCTGCAGCACGAGGCGCATGCGGTTGAGCCAGCTCTTGGCCGCGCAGACGGCCGTGTCGAGCGCCATCTCCGGCCGCCAGGGCACGACGATGAGGCCGCGGGCGCGCGCAAGGTCCGCATTGGAGAACCACGCATAGGCGGCGAGAAGCCCGAACAGGCATTCGGGCTCGCCGGGCTCCATGAAGATCGCCTGCTGCGCGAGCCAGAGCGCGAAGTAGTCGTCGCACGCGTGGGCACCGAAGACGACGGAGCGGAGCCAGAAGGCGCTGTTCTCTGCCGATGTCGGCAGGTGATTGGCAATGCGCCGCGCGAAGGTCTCGGATTTTGGCAGCGCGCCCATCGACCCCGAGAACGCCTCGGGTGGCAGCCGCCTCAGCCAGAGCGGCAGGTCGAGCGCGAGGGCGACATCCTTGAGCGGCGCGCCTGCCACGACGAGGTCGAGTGCCTTCTGGCGCCGCTGGTGAGCGCCCTGGCGGCTCGCGAGCGCATAGAGCGCACCGGGGAACGCCACCGCAAGATCGAGAACGCGGGGAGAGGAGTTGACCAGCCTGCGGACCCCGGAACGGCGGGCCGCGTCGAAGCGGTTGACCATCTTCTCGACGTCACGCGTCTCCTCGTCGGGAAACGCGCCGGGCACGGAGTACGAGGACTTCACTCTACGCATCGTCGGCCATCCAGCCGGAACGCGATGACGCGCATCTGGCGCGACCCGCCAATCGTCACGTTATACGTCCGCGATCAATACGGCACGCGTACGACCTCAGTTTGACCAACATGAGATGCGCACCGCCCGTGCACCATGCGGCGCTTTCACCGTGGGAGGCCGCGCATCCTGTCGAGCGCGCCCTGCAGGATCAGTGTCGCTGCAATCTTGTCGATCACGTCCGCGCGCCGCTTGCGGCTTGCATCCGCTGCAATGAGCATGCGTTCTGCCTCGAGCGTGGTAAGCCGCTCGTCCCAAAGCAGGATGGGCAACGGCGTCACCGCGTTGAGATTGCGCGCGAAGGCCCGCGTTGCCTGCGCCCTAGGGCCCTCGCTGCCGTCCAGGTTGGCCGGCAGGCCGAGCACGAAGCCCTGGACCGCATGCTGCTCGGCGATGTCGAGGAGCCGCCGTACATCGTCCTTGAACTTGGTACGCCGTATGGTCTCCAGCGCCGAGGCGATGGAGCGCGTGACGTCGCTGAGCGCGAGCCCGAGCGTCTTGGTGCCGGCATCGATGCCGATCAGCCGGCCGGGCGGGAGCAGCGCCGCAAACGCCGCCGCGTCGCCGACGGTGACGCCGCGGGGTGCGGCCTGGGCATCCGTGGCAGGCGGGGATTCGGAGGTTGTCATCCCTCAACTATAGGCATCGCCGGCCGATTGCACGACCCTCTGCTGCTGCCCTTCCCGGCGGACACTAAGGGCCTTGCCCTAGGGGACCGGGACGAGAGGGGCCACTCGCTTGCCTCGCGGCCGGGCTTCCGCCTCCCCCAGGAGATTATTGGGCCGAGGGTGGCATGCAGGGATGTGAGCGAAGTGCCTGACAGAACAGAGTTTCCCGTTTATGGTCCCGGCAACGAGAACCGGCCGACGACGTTCGGACGAGCCGGACCCAAGAAGGGGGAAACGTGACGCCACGCACCGAGACCCAGCCCGCCGGCTCCCCCCGTCGCCTGAGCCTGCCGGACCGTCAGGGTTGGGGCGTGCTGTCGTTGTTCACGGCAACCACGTTCCTGTCGGCGTTCCTGCTGTTCTTCATTCAGCCGATGTTCGCCAAGATGGTGCTGCCGTTGCTCGGCGGCGCGCCGTCCGTATGGGCGGTCGCGCTCCTGTTCTTCCAGGGCGCGCTGTTGGTCGGCTACGGCTATGCGCATCTGCTCGTGCGCCGCGTGCCGGCCGCCTCGACCGGCTTCGTCCATCTTGCGTTGGCGGCGTTGGCGTTCCTGGCGCTGCCCATCGCCATTCCGGCCGGCTGGTCCGAGCCGCCGACGAGCGATCCCTATTTCTGGCAGCTCGGACTGTTCGCCGTCGCCATCGGCCTGCCGTTCGTGGCGGTCTCCGCCAACGCGCCGCTGTTGCAGGCCTGGTTCGCGCGGACCGGCCACAAGGACAGCGCCGATCCCTACTTTCTCTATGCCGCCTCGAACTTCGGGAGCCTGCTCGCGCTTCTCGGCTACCCGCTCCTGTTCGAGCCGGCCTTCGGGCTCAAGGCGCTGGCCTCCCTGTGGGCGGCGGGCTTCGCCCTGCTCGTGCTCGCGCTCGCTGCCTGCTTCCTGGTGGTAAGGGGCGCAACCGCGCCGCGTGCCGACATCCCGGAGCCGGTCTCGGCCGCCACGGGCCTCGCGCCGCGGACGGACCCGGATTGGCAGGCGCGCGCCGCCTGGGTGGGTCTGGCCTTCGTCCCCTCGGCGCTGCTCACGGCCTTCACGACGCATGTGGCGACGGATATCGCCTCGGCACCGCTGATCTGGGTTATCCCGCTCTCGCTCTATCTCGCGACCTTCGTCGTCGTGTTCCGCGAGCGCGCGCTGATCCCGCGCCCGGTGCTTCTGACGCTGCATGCGGTCGCGGTCGTGCTCGCCCTCCTTCAGCTTGCCCAGACGGAGAAGGAAACTTGGTTCTATTCCGCGGGCTTCGGTGTCGCGGCCTTCGTCACGGCAACGCTCGTCGCCCACCGCACGCTCTACGAGGCGCGGCCCGACGCGCGCCACCTGACGGAGTTCTATCTGTGGATGTCGGTGGGAGGTGTGCTCGGCGGCATCTTCGCCGCCCTCCTCGCGCCGCAGATCTTCGCCGAGGTCTTCGAATACCCGCTGCTTCTCGCCCTGAGCTTCGCCTGCCGCCCCGGCGCGCTCGATCTACGCCGCGAGAACCAGCACGCCCTGACGGTGCTGATCGCGCTGGTCGCAGCGGCGGCCGCGATCATCCACTGGGGTCCCGGCCTGGCCTCGGAGTATCAGCTCGACTTCCGCGGCTGGGGCTCGACGGCCGCCATCGCTGCCCTTTTCGCGCTCGTTGCCCTCGCCGTCTGGCGCCACCCCCCGCACCTGCTCGTCGTGGCCATGAGCCTGTACATGGCCGTCGTTCTGCTGCCGTCGGGCGTCCATCGCGGCAACGCCGAGAGGAGCTACTTCGGCGTCTATCGCGTCATCCAGTCGGGCGACGGGGAGTTCAACGTGCTCCAGCATGGCACAACGCTGCACGGCGCGCAGCGCATCCGCGACGCGAATGGCAAACTCGTCGCCAATATCCAGCCCGCGACCTACTACCACGCGCGTGGCCCCATGGCGTCGGCCGTACGGCTCACCAGCATGATCGGCGCGGCGACGCGATCCGAGCCGACCTTCGGTGTCATCGGTCTCGGCGCCGGCTCGCTCGCCTGTCACTCCTCGGCGGGAGAGACGTGGCGGTTCTTCGAGATCGATCCCGTGGTGGTCAGCATCGCCAACTCCAAGAAGTTCACGTTTCTGGCCAACTGCCAGCCCGACGCGCACATCATCCTGGGCGACGCGCGTCTGACGGTCGCCAGGGAGGAGGACGAGAGCTACGATTTGCTGATCGTCGACGCCTTCTCGTCGGACGCCATTCCCGTCCACCTCCTGACCGCCGAGGCGCTCCGCCTCTACGCATCGAAGATCAAGCCGGAGGGCGCTGTGGTGCTGCACATCTCGAACCGCTATCTGGATCTCGAGCAGGTTCTCGCCGCCACCTTCCCGACCATCGGCGGCTTGCACGCGCTGACCATCGAGGACCAGTCCGAGGACGACGGCTATGCCGTCACCGGATCCACGGTGGTGGTCTTCGGCAAGAGCTGGGAGGCCATCGATCGCTTCCGCGTCATCCCCGGCGCACGCAATCTTCCCGAGCCCAGGCTCAGGCCCTGGACCGACGATTTCTCCGACGTCCTGGGCCCCTTCCTGTCCCAGTACCGGAAACACCACTGAACGGGGCGCTGTTGCACGCCTGGGGCGGGCCAGCTATGAGGAACACGCGGCGCCTCAGCCGCCGTCTTTTTTTGCCATCTTGAGCAGGACCCATGCAGGTTGACGAGAGCACCGTGCGGCGCATAGCGCGCTTGGCGCGCATCAAGATTACGGACGAGGAGGCCAAGAGCCTCGAGGGCGAGCTGTCGGGAATCCTGAACTGGGTCGAGCAGTTGGGCGAGGTCGATACGTCCAGCGTCCCGCCCATGACGCGAGTCGTGGCCCAGGAGCTCAAGAAGCGCGAGGATCGCGTGACCGACGGCGGCATCGCCGACGCGATCGTCAAGAATGCCCCCGTTGTGGACGACCACTACTTTGTCGTTCCCAAGGTGGTGGAATAGTCTGAGGCAGCCGAATTTAGAGAGCGGAGACTTCGGAGATGTCCAAGATATTCGCGTTGCTGGCCGTCGCGCTGATCGCGACCGGCATTCTGGTTCTCGCCGTGCCGCGCGAGGAGGGGAGCACCGGCGCACGCTCGCTGTCCCCGCAGTCCGTGAGCGACACGCCGGCCTATCTGCTCAGGGCGCGCGATCTCGCCGAGCAGGTGAACGCTCCGCTCTCGATCCTCTTCGGGCTTGTGAGCCTCTACTACTCGCGCCGCACCTACAACATCCACAAGGCGCGCGATGCAGCCGAGAAAGCGCGCTCGGTCTGATGCGCGCGCCCCAGGAGATCCGATGCGCCGTATCCTGATTGCGCTGGCGCTGGCGGTGCCCATGGCCGCCGCGGCCAAGGAGCGCGCCACGTTCCTCGCCGGACAGTACGCGACGGCCGACCAGTGCCAGAAGCTGCGCAAGGTTGAGGCCGGCGGCCCGAAGAACGTCGGCACCTCGCCCGAGCTTCTCGATGCCGACGGCTTCCACAGTTGGGAAGGCGGCTGCGAGTTCACCAAGGTGTTCGAGCACGAGCCCGGGCAGACGTGGCTGACGTTGATGGTCTGCTCCGAGGGCATGACGGTCACGCCGGCCACCTACGTCTTCGTCAAATCGGAGGGTGAGGATAGGTTCGAGGTGCACAGCTCCACCGATCAGGACGGCCCCGAGGTCTACACGCGCTGCGATGCCAGGAAGGGAAACGACTAAAGTGAGTGATCTGACGCGCCTGACGCTCGCCGAAGCGCGCGACGGGCTGAAAAAGAAAACCTTCTCGGCAACCGAGCTGACGGAAGCCCACATCAAAGCTATCGAGGCCGCGAACCCGGCGCTCAATGTCTATGTGCTGCCGACGCCGGACCACGCGCTCGCGCAGGCGAAGGCGAGCGACGCGCGCCGCGCCAAGGGCGAAGCGCGCCCGCTCGAGGGCCTGCCGCTCGGCAACAAGGACCTCTTCTGCACCGAGGGCATCCGCACCACCGCTTGCTCGAAGATCCTCGACGACTTCAAGCCGACCTATGAATCGACGGTCGGCGCCAACCTCTGGAACGCCGGCGCGGTCATGCTCGGCAAGCTCAACAACGACGAGTTCGCCATGGGCTCGTCGAACGAGACCAGCGCCTTCGGACCCGTCGTCTCGCCGTGGCGGCGCAAGGGCCGCGACGACAAGCTCGTGCCCGGCGGCTCGTCGGGCGGCTCGTCGGCGGCCGTGGCGGCGGGGCTCTGCCTTGCGGCCACCGCCACCGACACCGGCGGCTCGATCCGCCAGCCGGCGGCCCTGACCGGCACCGTCGGCATCAAGCCCACTTACGGGCGCTGCTCGCGCTGGGGCATCGTCGCCTTCGCGTCCTCCCTCGACCAAGCTGGCCCCATCGCCAAGACCGTGCGCGACGCGGCCATCATGCTCGGCTCCATGGCCGGCCACGATCCGAAGGACACGACTTCGGTCGATGCGCCCGTGCCCGATTACGAGGCTGCGCTTGCGGAAGGCGTGAAGGGGCTGCGCGTCGGCGTACCCAAGGAGTACCGCGTCGAGGGCATGTCGAAGGAGATCGAGGACCTCTGGGCCTCGGGCATCGCGTGGCTGAAAGCCGCCGGCGCTACCATCCACGAGATCAGCCTGCCGCACACCAAGTACGCGCTGCCCGCCTACTACATCGTCGCGCCGGCAGAGGCATCCTCGAACCTCGCCCGTTATGACGGCGTGCGCTACGGCCTGCGCGTGCCGGGCAAGGACGTCATCGACACCTACGAGAACACGCGCGCCGCGGGCTTCGGCAAGGAGGTGCGCCGCCGCATCCTGATCGGCACCTATGTGCTGTCCGCCGGCTACTACGACGCCTACTACCTGAAGGCGCAGAAGGTGCGTACGTTGATCAAGCGCGACTTCGACGAGGCATGGGGCGTAGTCGACGTGGTGCTGACGCCGACCACACCGTCGCCGGCCTTCGCCTTCGGGGAGAAATCCGGTGATCCGCTGGCCATGTACCTTGAGGACATCTTCACCGTGACGGTGAACATGGCGGGCCTGCCCGGCATCTCCGTTCCAGCGGGCCTGTCCTCGGAGGGCACGCCGCTCGGCCTGCAGCTCATCGGCAAGCCCTTCGACGAGGCGACCCTGTTCCGCGCCGCGCAGGCGATCGAGGATGCGGCGGGCCGCTTCACGGTCGAGGCGCGCTGGTGGGCACGTAAGGGCGCGTCGGCGCCGGCTGCTGCCTCGAAGCCTGCTCCGGCGAAGAAGGCCGCGGCGAGAAAGAAGCCGGGAGGCAAGTGAGATGGACCCGAAGCGTCCCTGGGAGTGCGCGGACATGAGCCAGGTCCGCTCGGAGATCGACCGCATCGACGGCGAGCTTGTCCGTCTGATTGCCGAGCGCTTCGGCTACGTCGAGCGCGCCTGGCACCTCAAGAAGGACCCGAGCGAGGCGCACGTGCCCTGGCGCATCCAGCAGGTCATCGACAAGGTCAAGGCGCACGCCGAGGAGCGCGGCCTGCCGCCCGAGATGGTCGAGATGGTCGCCGCCCAGTGGCGCAACATGATCGGCTGGTTCGTCCAGTACGAGGAGGAGAAGCTTCGCCAGCAGGAAGCGGGCAACGGCGGGAACGCCGGATGATCTCCATTACGTCGTTCGATCCGGTGACGCTCGTGCTGCTGGCGGCGGTCAACCCTGCGACGATCGCCGTGGCCTTTCTGATGGGACGCAGCGCCGACCAGTGGCAGAAGCTTCTGGTCGCAGCTTTCGCCGCTTCGCTCACCGGCTTCGCGCTCTACTGGATCGGCGGCCAGATCGGGCTGTTCGCCATCCATGCGGTCGGCGGCGAGGCGGCGATCTTCATGCTCCAGTTCGTCTTCGGCCTCGCCTGGGCGGCACTGGGCTATTGGTTTCGCCCGCGCTAGGCCTTGAGCCGGCGGCCCGCTTTTTACCCTCCCCTTGACGGGGAGGTGGCGCCGCAGGCGCCGGGTGGGGTGAAGAGCTTGGAGCATCGGCTTATAGTCCTGCTCCAAGATCAGCCCCCACCCCTGGCCCTTCCCCGCGAGGGGGAGGGGGCAACGTTGCAACCCGGTCCGAGCGCTTGCGTGCGCTACGTCCGGTGAGAGGAATGAGATGCAGGACACGGCGAAAAGCGGCGGCAAGGCCAAGGCGAATAACCTGATCCCCGGCGCCACCGGCGACTGGGAAGTCGTGATCGGTATGGAGGTGCATGCCCAGGTCGCCTCCGCCTCGAAGCTTTTTTCGGGCGCCTCGACGGCCTTCGGCGGCGAGCCCAACAGCCACGTGTCGCTGGTGGATGCCGCCATGCCCGGCATGCTGCCGGTCATCAACGCCGAATGCGTCGCCCAGGCCATCCGCACCGGCCTCGGCCTCAAGGCCGAGATCAATCTGAATAGCGTCTTCGACCGCAAGAACTACTTCTATCCCGACCTGCCGCAGGGCTACCAGATCAGCCAGTACAAGCAGCCGATCGTCGGCGAGGGCGAGATCGAGATCGACGTCGA
>NZ_JADZBI010000043.1 GCF_020852195.1 Hyphomicrobium sp.
CAGCGAATGGGCCTTGCCAGTGGCGATGACATAGTCGTCCGCAACGTCCTGCTTGAGCATGAGGTGCATGGCGCGGACGGCATCCGGCGCCCAACCCCAATCGCGACGAATGGAGAGATCGCCGAGCCTTAGGCGCTCGCGCGATCCGGCAGCGATGCGGGCTGCCGCAGACGTGATCTTGCGCGTCACGAAGCGCGGCGGCCTGAGCGGCGACTCGTGATTGAAGAGAAGGCCGGAGCAGACAAAGAGCCCATAGCTTTCGCGATAATTGGCGACGAGCTGAATAGCGGCCGCCTTTGCCACGCCATAAGGGCTGCGCGGCCTGAAAGCGGTTTCCTCCGTCGCCGCACCGCCGCCCGTATCGCCGAAGCACTCCGACGAGCCGGCATTGTAGAAGCGCACGTTCGGCGCCGCGATGCGCAACACTTCGAGCAGGTTCAGGGTCGCGGTCGCGATGCTTTCGATGGTCTCGGCCGGCTGCGAGAAGGAAAGCCCCACCGACGATTGGCCCGAGAGGTTGTAGATCTCATCGGGTTGCACAAGCTGCACTGTCTGCATCACCGAGCGGAAATCGGCCGGGGAAACGGAATGCAGCGGCACGCGATCGCGGATGCCGAGCGCATGCAGGTTGCGCGCCGTGGTGAGTTCGGCATCGCGCGAAGTGCCGTAAACGGCATAGCCGTTCGCGAGCAGCAGTTGCGCGAGATAGGCACCATCCTGGCCGGTGGCGCCGACGATGAGGGCGACGGGGGGCTTCACAAGGGAATCTGGTTTGCAGCAAATGCCAGCGGATCACGCCAGAGCTTCCGCCTGGCGACAAGGTCATCGCGCAGGTCCATGAGCGTCTTGAAAAGGGCGATCCACTCGCTGGTCATTTTCTTTGCGGTGTGCGGATAGTCCGGCATGCTCGCGACAAGCGTCGGATAGTCGGCAATGAGCCGATTCAAGGCAAGCTCGATTTCCCCGGGCCCGGAATAGGCCACGCCGAAACCGGAGCAATATTCCGGCATGCATCCACTCGCACGATAAAGCAGTGGCAGGCCACACAGCGCCCCCTCGTTCTGATGATTGCCACCGGGCTCGTTCACGGAGCCGGTTACGTAGGCATGGTGCGAGCGCAGTTCGTCCGCCAGCGGCGCGCCGTCTAGCGGCTTGACGTACCTGACGTTGCGAAAGGAAAACCCGCGCGGCAAATGTCCGACATAGGTGAAGGAAATACGCTCGCTCCATGGCTCTGCATCGAGCAGCTCATCGATCCGCCTGTAGACGTCAAATCCTTTCATGGGGTGGTAGCCCCAGTGGTGCGTCACGAGCTTCAACGGCCCCCGACCGTCCCAGGGCGTGAAACCGTCCGCATTGAAAATCCGTGAGTCGGCTCCATTGAGGATCGTAAACCATGGGTCTCGCAAACGCCTTTGCCAAAGCGGAAGCCTGGCGAGCCATGAACCCACAAATACGGTCGCATCGGCACAGTAATTGGCGCGAGCGAGGCGCGCGTTGATGAACGCCTCCCCCTTTCTTTCGTCGCACTCGTTGACGCGATGAACAACGATGGCGCCCGGATTGCGGAACGCGAGGTAGCGCAGGATGGCGCCGGCTCCGAAGCAGACGTTGGGAGAGCGCACACGCGGATCGGTAAGCAGGATCAGATCGATGTCATCATCCGCGAGGTCATTGACGACCCGATGGCCCGCCACACCGAGCGCTTCGGTCAATGCCGCGACAAAGCGGTTGCCGCCCCCCCACGGGCCGTCATACGCACGCGAGCCGACTGCAACCTTCATAGCGGTTTTCGTGCAACCATCGTTTGCGTGGAGAAGGCGCGGAAACCGCGGCTGGTAAGGAAAGGCTCGCGACCGAGCTTGGCCAGAATGTTGAGCAGAAGACGCGACACGCGCCCGATGATCGGACGTGAGGAAGCATAGAGCTCCGAGAGCGCCACCGGGTGCGACACCTCGAGGCTCGCGTCGACGCCGAGCGTCTCCGAGCAGAAGCGGCGAAACTGCTCCGGAAACCATTCCTGCACGTGCATTCTGTCGAGCGGTTGCTCCGTATAACGGATGGGCGTCGTCACCACCAGCACACCTCCGGGCGCGAGGACACGCCACATCTCCCGCAGCATGACGTCCGGCTGCTGCACATGCTCGATCACGTCGGAGCAGATGACGGCAGACATCGCGTTGTCGGGGCTCGGATAGCGATAGCCGTCGAGGACGCTGAACTTGCCCTCGAGATTGCGATTTGCGAATTGCTGGCGCGCAAGGTCGATGGAGAGACGATCCGTATCTATGCCTTCGACCGAGGCCCCCAGTTTCATCACTACGAGCCCGGCGAGCGCGGCGTCCCCGCAGCCGACGTCCAGCACGCGGCTATGCCTGCCGATCCCAGCCGCTCGCAAGGCATCCAGCACCTTTGCGTAACGGCCCATCGTGTAAGCGTTGAGTCGATGCACCGGCCCGAAACACTCGACCCAATGGTAGGCGCCGCGCTTCGCATACTTGTCAAAGACGATCTCGCTCATGCTGCCACGCGCCGCCTCGCCTTAACCGGCAAGCCTCTCGATTTGGCGCGCCATCCCGGCCGAAGTGACGTCGTGCGCAACAACGGCCTGCCGCGCAGCCGTCCCCATACGCTCGGCAGCGGCCCTGTCGTCGAGCAGGGAGCGGATCACATGCGAAAGAGCATCGACGTCGCCCGGGGGCACGAGCCGGCACACCCCTTCATTCATGAACTCGGGGTCCCACAAGCCTCTGTTGCGCGTCATGATCACCGGCCGCCCGCAGGCCATGGCCTGGAGCGTGGCGCTTTGCCCCGATGGCTGAATGGTGTCGATGACCGGCGTGATGACGAGACGGGCACGCCGAAATCTCTCGCGCACGTCCTCATCCGTCATGGCCGCCTGACGCCAGTCGCCCCTCTCGACGCACACATTGGGCTTATCGGTGAAAAACGACTGGGACGTAATGATCGACAGCCGCGGAAACTCCGGACGCCAGGCGGCGACCAGCGTTGCGAAGTCGCGCGCCGGGTCGTTGCCGATGCTGAGCACTTCCTCGCTGACGGCACCGGTCCCACCCGGCGTCCAGAACCCCACATCCACGCCGAAGACGAAATCATGCACGCGGCTCCTGTCGCCGACCCATGAGCGGATCGACGCCGCCTCCGGCCGGGAAAGCACCGCCAGGTCCACACCCGCGAGCAGCTTGCGCGCCAGAGACCGCCGCCAAGCCGAGGCGTCCGGACTCACGAGCCCCATAGTCATAAGGATCAGCCGCTTGTCGTGCTGGCCCATGGCGCGCAACGTGGCAATCGCCATGCCGATGGACTGCGTCGTGGCCACGAGGACGTCGTAGGGCGATAAAGGCCCCGCAATGGCCGATCGCAGACGCGGCAAGAGACGCGGACTGACGCCGGCCGCATGCGACACGCGCGCGGACGCGGCTTCCAGGAGCCTGGGCCAAGGCTTTCCGAAGCCGAGGTCGTCCTCCTCGAACATGGCAACCGGCTTGCCGGCGCGCGCGAGCTCCGCAAAGCCATACAGAAACTCGCCCGGGCCACCATTCGTGAGCCGCTGCCGCCGGCCCGAGCTGAAAAGGAATGCGACTGAGCGCACACTAAGCTCGTCCGGCTTTCGACGTCGCTGCAATCGCGGCGAGGCGGTCAACGATGCGATCCCGCCACGGCCTGTCGAACGCCCGCACGAACCAGCCGGCAGCCTGTTTCAGCGCTTCGCCATTCTTTCTGTCTTTGGCAGAGGGCAGCGCGGTTTCGAGCATCTGCAGAAGCTCTTCGACCGAACGCGCCACCCTGACGCTCGGTAAGTCGAGGAATTCCTTGAAATGCCGCAAGGGAAGATTGTTCAACATCGGCTGCGAGCCAACGGCATCACCCGGCACGAAGGCCACAGGCGTCTTTCCATTCAGCATCGCCTCGAGCAGGATCGTCGACAGCGGAGAGATCACCGTATCGACCACGGAAAGGAGATCGTGGGTGTCGCGCGCGTCGGGCAAGGAGATGCGGTCCCGATTTTCCGTCAGTCCCTGAATGTATTCGCGCATGGCCGGATCGATGACGATATTGCGCCATCTGGCGGCCACCAAGCGCTCACCGCCACGGCCACCGCCACCCCACGGGTGCGGTCGATAGATGACAGCGACGTCTCGCACCCGACCGGAGGAAATCGCGTCGTCGATGGCTTCCAGCGTGGACAGCTCGTCGGTCTGCGCATTGGATCCGGCGAACAACACCAGACGTTTCGCGGGATCGAGTCCGATCTCCCGGCAATATCCCTCGCGCGTGACGCGTGGCTCATCGAGGAAGATATCGAACTGCGCTGCCCCGAACTCCTCCATCTGGTGCTCAGGCTGCGCCATGTAGCGCCGCGCGTGCTCATAGGTTTGCGGTCCCCACACCAGCAGAAGGTCCGGCTTGCCGACGACGGCGCGCTTGGTCGAGGGGTTGTCCCAGGAATTCATCGCGACCACGAGCGGGATTTTCCGCTCCTTACATGCCGCGACAAGGTCGTTCATGAAGACGCTCTCCAGCACCGAAGGGTGGAGAACAACATCCGGCCTCTCGCGGTCGAGCAGTTCGTCCATCTCCCGATTGGGATGCTCGACAAGCCGGCGATCAACCATCCGGCGGAAGATCGAGGATGCGACCGGGAGACCGGCGACCGTCAGCAGCAGGGCCGCTTTCCAGCCGAGCACCTGCCGGCGAAAATTGCGGATGGCGCGCTCGTGCTCTCCCGGCCGCAGGCGCAGTTGGTCGGCGAAGAGCACCCACCGCCAGGTCTGTTGGCGGATGCTGTCGATTTTCAATCGCTCGAAAGGCGCACCAAGAGGCAAGGCGGCCGGGTCAAGCTTCATCCGCTTGCCGCCGTCATCAGGAAAGACATACTTGACATCGGCCGCCCTCGGCAAAGCTGCCAGCGCACCGCTCATAACGAAGTTCCGACAGATGATGTCGTGCTCCAGGAAGACGAGAACTTTCACGCCCGGCCGGCCTCGCGGCGGGACAGGATGAACTCCACGAGCTCGATGTCCCATTCGGTGTCGATGGAGACATGATCCCCCTCGACCACGTACGCGCCGGTGCGCCTCCCCTTGATCGAGCGCTGATCGAGGAGACACGCGCGTGTGATCGCGTAGGCAATCCCGTTGCGGTGATAGACCGGAACGAGCTGCTGCCGAGCAATGATCTGGGCACCAGCAGGATCGTAGTAATCCAAGGCACCCGCATCGACGGTAAGCTGCTTCAACGGATGCGCCTTCGAGTCCGTCACCGAAACCGTCCAGACGGCATCCCAATGTCCATCGACGAGCATGCGGATCGCGCCCGAGACCATTTCGGGGGTACGAAGCGGGGATGTCGGTTGAAGCACAACCACGATATCGTAGCGGCGTTTGTCATGCTCCTCCATGAACTCCAGCGCCTGAACGAGGACATCGTGGTCTCCGATGCGATCGCCCGAAAGCGCCTCAGGCCTGCGAAAAGGCGCTGCGAGCCCTGCGTCCTCCGCCGTCCGCGCAATCTCCTCGTGATCCGTGGAGACGACCGCACGATCGATCTCAGGGACGGCATTGGCGATATCTCCCGCCCGTGCGACCAGCGGGCGCCCACCCACTGAGCGAAGATTCTTAAGCGGGATCCCCTTCGACCCACCGCGTGCAGGAACGACAGCGAGCACTGTATTGCCGGCAATCACGCGATCTCACCCACAACGAAAACCGTATCCGCCGTTCCTCTCGACTCAAGCGTGGCGCGATACGATCCGTCGATCCCGGCGAAAGCCTCCGCAAACGCACTATCGCCACCAGGCTTTCCGTTTTTCAGCCATCCCAGGTGGTTCTCAAGGCCGTAGCGCTGGTACGGCAGAACCTCCTGAACCGTGAAGCCGTTCGCGGCCAGAACGCGCGCAAGCGAACGCCCCGTGTAAACAAAGGGATGCTGGCGTTGAAAGTAGAACGCTTCATATGCCGGCAAGCCATAGATCGTCAGCAAGGGATCATCAAGCGACGGCACTTCAATCAGTATTCGCCCACGCGGGGCGAGCACCTGGCGAACCGAAGCAAGAAATTCCGCCGGTGCCTTAATGTGCTCGAATACATGGAACAAGCAGACCAAGTCCGCCTTGATGCCCGCCGCCACAGCCGCGCCTAGATCCCAATAGGATGTCAGCCACGGCAGCTCCTCCCGTTGCGCCGCCGTCTTCTCATCGGGCTCAACAGCAAAATACCGCACGTCGGGACGGTCTTCATGAGCACGCCTGAGGAACCCACCCTCCGCCGCGCCGATTTCAAGCACAGCACCTTTCTCTGGCATGACGTGCCGGATCTTCTCGTATCTGCGCGCAATGACCGCCAAGGTGGATTTGTACTTAGAAAGCCCCAGCGTTGCGTGGCGGGGCGCATAGCTCGAATATTCCACCGACGGCTGGGGATCGAGATATGCAAAGCTTCGATCTTCGTTGACGAAGACGCCGACATCCGGCGCATCCGAGATGCCACTTCTCAGTTGCGCGAAGACATCATCGGCCAGCGGCACCGGAACTGACTGTGCATTTGGATGGGTCATGAAGGGGCTCGAAGAATAAGGTACAGATTGTCGGCGCGGCCGGTCGACTCCAGCCACATGCGCCAAAGAGCGTCGGCGCTCCCGTCGATCGCCTCAAGCGACGACCGGCCGGAGGGTTTCTTGTCACGCAGCCACAGCAGACTGTTCGCCATCCCATAGCGATGAACGTGACGGACGCTGTCGACGTGAAACCCCGCCGCCCGTGCGCACGCCGAGAGGGAGTCTGCGTCGAACGCCCAGCGATGCTGGGTGCGATAGAAGAAGGCCGGAAACGCGTCGGGCAGGAGCTCCATCAGGATGTCAGCCCGGTTGGGAGTGGATACGACACACTGTCCGTCCGGCTTCAATAGCGATCGGATGGAATCCAGAAACTCTCGCGGGTCGTCCACGTGCTTGATGACTTGAATTGCGAAAGCAACATCGATCTGGCCCGCGAACTCCTCGGCAGCCTTGCCGACAGTAGGAAACCACCTGTAGCCGCGGGAGATCAAGGATTGGGCGAACCCCTCGGCGGGATCGACGGCCACGATTTGCTCTGGCAGTCCCCGCATGTGATCAAGAAGGCTCCCGCCTCCGCATCCCACATCCGCCACGCGCTTTCCGCGTAACGATGTCGGCCAGATCGTCTGCAAAGTGAAGAGTGCCAGTTCATCGTGGCTGGCATAGTGCCTGCCGATATCATGGTCCTGGCCGACGTGGCGCCGATAGGTATCCTCGCGATAAGCGACGGACTCCAGGCAGGCGCCTTCCGCCAGACGCTCGACGCCGCAGCCGGCGCAACTTCGAATCGAGCTACTCACACTCCGCCCGTATGCGCCGTCGCGAACCGGACCTGAGTGCTTGAGCAACCACCGATCAGTGCCACAAATCGGACAAGCGGGAAAATCACTAGGATCGAACTCAATGGCTTCCTCCGGATCAGCCATGGTCATCCCGCCGATCTCTTGAGCATGGCCGGCAGCTTTTCCGGATGGCGTTGGAATCCACCAGAGTACCGTCGAAATCGAACACCGCCACCCGGATCATTCGGCGGCGGGCACCCGCGCCGAGCGGAGTTGCTCGTTGATCTGGAAGCGTCCCCAGTGATCGACGGCGGTCTTACGCTGCGCCGAACTCAGCTTGTTGATCTCGGGATCGCGATAGACGCTATCGTTAGGATGAGCCGTAGTCGAAATCTCCTCGAACACGCAGCCCTTCTCCGTCCAAAAGCGATGCCAGACCCCCGGCAGCACGGTCAGCGTGTCGCCAGGCTGGAGGACCTTGCGGCGCTCGCCGAGCTCGATGGTCAGGTCCCCCCAGAGCAGCAGGAAGGTCTCCTCCTTGAGCTTGTGGAAATGCCAGGGATGCGTTTGGCCGGGAAGCTGGACGAGGATCTTCTTGGCGTACTCGCGATTGATCACCGTGATCAGCACGGCGCCCACACGCCGGAAGTTGGCGACGCCGTAATGATGCGAGTACTCGGTGGTGAACTCGTGACTCAACGGCACACGAGCATAGGCGAGGAGCGCCTTGACCTCGTGAATGGCGCGCTTGAGGACCTTCTCGTCGCTGTTCAGCGGCACATCGAGCGCGTCGCGCGGCAGCGGCGCATCGGGCAGGATCGCAACCTCCGAGATAATCCCGGATCTCCAATCGCCGGAGACAAGCTGTCCTGCGCGATAGGGAAACGCGAAATAGACCTGCTCGTCGGTGATCGGCACGCCTGGCTCGATCGGCACACGCGCAAAGACGCCGCGCTTGAGGTCGTCGATGGCCGTCCGCTCTACGGAAAGAGGCTCGCCGCGCTCGCGTGTGCCCAGCAGCACCCTGGCCTTCTTCCACTTGCCGATCCAGGCATCGACTTGCTCGGGCGTCGAGGAATAGGCATTGAGCTTGATGTCGTCCGTTGCGATGCCGACATGCCGCTCGAACATACCGGCGCCGAGCGCCGTCGCCACCAGCACAGGGTCGGTGTCGGCCGGGTTCTCGTGCGTCGACCAGCCGATCACCCGGCCGGGATACCGCTCGCGGAAATCAGCAATGTTGGCGAGATGGCACGCCTCGTCGGGTGTCGGATAGATTGACACGCAATGCATCAGGGCAAAATCGCAACCGCGATGGCGAAGGAAGCTCACGAGGTCGTCGACCTCCTCCCGCGTCAGCCCGCCCGTCGACGCAATGACCGGCAGACCGCTCGCCGCAACCTTTTCCAGGAGCGGCCAGTCGCGCGCCGAGCAGCTTGCGACCTTGATGATATCGAAGCCGAGTTCCACGATCTTGTCCACCGACGCCTCATCGAACGGCGTGCAGGTCGCAAGCAGGCCCCGCCGCCGTACAGCCGCCACGAGCTCGCCGAACTCGGACCAATCGAGCTTCGTCGATAGAAACCGCGGCACATGCTTGTTGGTCGGCTTCGCCCGCTCGTCCTTGTGAACGAACTCGGGCAGGTCGCGGAACTGAAACTTCATGGCTGCACGCACGCCATGCTTTTCGACCATGTCAGCACATGCATCGATGATCGCCGTGCCGTGCGCCACCGAGCCCTGATGATTGTTGGCGACATCGAGTACGAAAAGATTCTCGAAGTCGAACGAGTGGAGATTTTCGTTCATTTCGATCACTCCAGCGACAGTGCTGACGGCCTCCAGCCTTTGGAATAGTCGATAACAACCCGACGACCCGTCTCTGCCGAGCGGTGGGCAGCCGCAACCACCAGCATCGTATCGAGCCCGCGGGAAAGCGCGAGGGGCGAAGCATCCGGGGCGCCGGCGAGGGCGGCATCGATGTGCGTCAGCTCCTCGATGAAATCATCGGGACGCGTCTTGCTGACCTTATGTTCGCTCGCGACTTTTCCGGGCAGCGATGCAACGACGGCATCGACACCCGGCTCGCACCCGCACCACCATTCCACATGGCCATCGCTGCCCTGTGCGCGAGCCCATTTCCGCGGTGGCTGCGTAACAACGTCCTGCACGCAGCGCCCCACGAGTCCCTTCTCGGTCTTGAGATTCATGAGGCACAATCGATCGTAGTCAACCCTGCCGTCACGCACGAAGTCGAGGCTCGCCTGCACTTCCACAACTCTTCCCGCGCCGGCCGAATGGGCGAAATGCTGCCACAGGTTCGCCGCGTGTGAATGCTCGCCCGACGCCCCGCCTCCGCGCTGCCAGAAACCAAGATAGCTCTCCCAAGGGCCTGCGAGCCAGGGATGCGCGGCGAATATGCCACCCCAATACTCCCGGAACTCGACGTCGAGCGTTTGCAGTGCGCCGAGCTTCTGGCCCGAAAGATAGTCCGACACCAAACGCGTGGCCTTGCCCACCACGTGGTCGTAGCCGACGAAGACGGCCACACCGGCGGCCTTTGCCTCGTCGGCGAGCTCCTGCGCACCTTTGAGGCTCGGACCGCAAAGCGGCTTCTCGACCAGGATCGCACGCGGCTTTTCCGCGATTGCCGCACGCGCGAGCGCCATATGGCTGTCGGGCGGCGTCCCGATAAAGATCAGATCGTAGCCACCCTTGGGCGCCTTGTCCGATGCAAACGTCTGGATCTCCAGATCCCATGCGCCGTAGCGGCCAGGATAGATCGACGACCGTGTCCGCTCCAATGCAGCCGGATCGTTGTCGACCAGATCCACCGACCAGCCGAGCCTGCGCGAGGCATTCGAAAGATGATTGCCAATCGAGCCGGCACCAAGGATCTTGACTTTCATGATGGAAACTTTCGTCAATTTTTTAATGTTGCAAATCGAGCCGGCCGCTCTTCCACGAGCGTCCGGCGGTCTATTTTTTTGAGATGTCGCAGATCCACTGCTCGTTTGCCCCCTGCAACGCGCGACCGACAAGGTCCATCGGATTCTCTCTTGGCCGTCCCCTCAACAATTCGAGAGGAGACGGTGACAAGATGTCACCACCGCGTTGCTGCTCGAGACGCCTGAATTCGGATGCCAAGACCGATGTGAGAAAGACGGAGTACGAAATCCCATCCCTCCTCCCTGCGTGCTGCCTGATACCATCAATTCTGAACCCTATCAGCGAAAGCGTGTTTACCCATTTCCACAAGCCCTCGTGTTGCCCCGCGTAAAGCATATCGAGATTAAGGCGTGAGAACGCGTGTTTCATCAACACGGCCATCGCCTCAATCGCTCCGGTTTTTCCGGCCGCCCTGCCCGGCGCCATTACAATTCCTATTTCTGCCGCCCGACTTATCAGATCGATATTTTTCAGGCTAATGACTCCAATGTGCTCATCGCTTTGAATGTCGACGATAGCTAGCAGCAACGTGGAGGCATTGGACATCGCGGCCCTGACATATTCCGCCTGCATCTCCATGGTCACCGGAAAAACGCCGTGTGAAATATATTTCGTGTTTATCTGATCGTTGAACCATTCATGCCAACGGCCACCAACTACGTCCCTCTCTATTGAAGGCGACCTGAGATAAATCGACCTTCCTACGAGGAAATGGCCGGCACTGGCACGCGTATGATTTTCGTCGCTCATTCCCACTTCCCAGAAACAGGCAAAAGGTTTTGCGCCGAGATGAATCTTTTATACTCAGAAACTTCAGAGGCCAGCTCGGAATGCATTCCGCGAGCGACGATCCGGCCCTCGCGCAGCAGGACGATCTGATCGCAATGCATGATGGTCGAGAGGCGGTGTGCAATGGCGATGATGGTCACCTTGCCCTTCAAGGAGTCGATGGCGTCGGCGACCTCCCGCTCGGTCAGGCTGTCGAGCGCGCTCGTCGCCTCATCGAGCACCATGAGATCGGCGTTCTGATAGATGGCACGCGCGATGGCCACGCGCTGACGCTGGCCTCCCGAAAGACGGGTGCCACGATCGCCAATCGGCGTATTCTCTTTTCTCTCCAGCCGTGCCACGACATCGGTCAGTCCGGCCGCCGCGATGGCCTCCCCGAGCTTGACGTCATGGGCCGTGCCTAGCGGCCGCAGGGCGATGTTCTCGGCAAGGCTCATATCGAAAATGAGCGGCGATTGCGCCACGTAGGACACGCGCCGGCGCCATTCCGCGAGCAGGTCCTCGTCTGACAGCGGGTAGTCGTCGACCAACACCGTCCCCTGCGTCGGCAGCAGCAGGCCGGCTACAATATCGACTAGGGTGCTTTTGCCGGCTCCGGAAGCGCCGACGATGCCGTAGCTTTTTCCACGCTCGATGGTGAGATCAATTCCATCGATCGCGGCTGCAGCGCTGCCTCCGCCATATGCATAGTGCACGTCGCGCAGTTCGATGCGGGCCCACGGCTCGGGGATGGGAGGAACCGACCGCTCGCAGGCCGGCGGCAGCCCCCGCCTCAGCTCGTCCAGATGCGCCATTGCCGGGAGCGAGATCTGGATGCTCGAGAGCGCATTCGCCGTCTCTCCGATGACGGGGAGCAGCCGCACCGCGATCACGGCATAAAGGGTCAACATCGACGCAACCTCGAGCCTATTCACGCCGAGGAACAGCGCCAGCACCGCAATGGCGACCACAGCGCTCATACCGATGACCTCGATGCCGGCACGGGGCACCAACTGCCATTGGCGCGCATCCGCATCCGAAAAGGCGTACACTGCGTAGTTGCGGTGGAACTCCGCCTTCAGGACATCGCCGGCTCTCGACATCCGCACATCGCGCCCGCCGGAGATGGCCTCGGTGGCCGCGACGCCGGCAATCATACTATTATGGCGCTTACGCTCGCTGGCGAGCGCGATCCTGGGGCGCGAGAGACGGAGGAAACCGACGCCAATCACCATGGTCACCGCGATGACGGCCAGCGCTCCGACCGGCGTGAGCGGTATCAGCAACGCCAGCGCGGTCAGCATCATCAGGCCGTTGTTGGCAAGGCTCAGCGCCTGACGGATCACGCCGCGCACCAGCTCGGTGACATGAGTCATCACCGAGTCACGCAGCATCGACGCGTTCTGCCGGAGGTACCATCCCAGCGGGGCATCGACGATGCTCTTGAGAAGGTCGGACGCGATACGCGTCTCCAAGGCTGCGCAGAAGCGGCCGGTAAGACGCGTATGAAAGAGCGTGAAGATGTTTTTCGCCACGATCAGGGCAACAATGACCAGCCCGGTGAGCACGATGGCATCGAACTCGGAGGTTACGCCGAGCCGATAAAATGTGTCGCCGATTAGCGTCCCACGGGCCAGTGGGTCCGGCTTCACAAGGAGTTGGAAGAACGGCAGGACGCTCGCGAGCCCGACCAAGGCGAGAACCGCATTGACGAACGTGGAGACCACCACGCCCACCGCCCGGCGTCGCTCGCGCTCGTTCAAGTAGCCGAAGGCCTGGGCTATCCCCGCGACCACGCCGAGCTTGTTCGACCGTATGCGGACGTGGCGGCGTTCGATCTGTGCCTTCTTTCCGGTCGTCGCGCGGTTGCCCATGATCAGCTATATGGCTCGTGGCTGGGCGCGTTGAACGCCGAATCGTTCACACTCAAGCATCTTGTAGATGTGGTAATATCGGTGCCCGGAGTCATACCAGCGCGATAGTGTCGATCTCCCCTCGAGTTCGTTGCTTGCGCAAAATGCCCAGCGACAAGCGCTCAGCAACTGGTTGCCAATCCAGAGCCGCGCCGGAAAAACTATGTATCGGGCCAAGTCAACCAACGTCCCGCAAAACTTGCCAAGTGTGGAAGTGCGCCGCTCCGCAGTTCCACCATTGCGCTACGGCAGCAATCTCGGAATGAACAAAGGCCACCTGCTTGGAGACCATGTCGTCCACCAAGCCGTGCAGTCTGTCCTGCTCGCTGTCGTCTCCCATCGGCACGTTTGTCTCCGAAGAGGGACAGAAATACATTCCCGCAAAGATGGCGGCGAGCTCCGTCGTCCGCTGGTTGGCCATCGTGAGCCAGGTAGGGTCGAGCAGAGCCGCAACGTAAGCCTCGCGGCTGGTGCAGTGATGCGCAAAGCCAACATCATGATACCAGCCACGATCCGCCAGAAGAACCGGCTTCCCAGCGGCCGCATACTCGATGCCCGCTGTTCCGTGCACCGTAACAAGCCCGTCGACCGCGGTCTGCACGTGTGCTCCGTTCCACTCGATGGGACAAAGTCGGATGTGCTCCATTGGAGCTTCCGCCATAAGGTCGGCGAGGGTGATACCCCCATACCAGCGATCGCACGGATGAGCACGGAAAAGCCAGTTGCAGCCCGTTTGGCTCTTGACTGCTTCCAGTGTCACCTCCAGCCAGTCGAGAAAATCCGAGAAATTTCTCATGCCCACGCCATGTGGGTAGTCAAACCAATTCGACGCATAGACCGCAACGATCGGCTTGCTCTCGTCCCAGCCAAACTCTTGGCAGATCGAGCCTCGACTAGGCCCGTTTCCAATGTTGGCACCGAAAGCATAGCGCGCACCAATATCGTCGGTTGCTCCCGACATGCGCCGACCAAGGTATGCGAGACCGCGGTCCGCGAGACGTTGACGAATCTCGGCATCGAGCGCGTCTATTTGCTGAGAATCTGGGCGATCGACGGTTTCGAAGAAGTCCTCCGGACGGCTCAGTTTGCAGTACCGGAGCAATCCATAATTTCCGAACGCGACAATGACTGGGATGTTGCGGCGGAGAGCGCACCACGCGATGGAGCCATAGCGAAACTCGATCGCATGGCTGAGCACCACAAGCTCCGGCCTTACTTTGTCCAACAACGCTTCTGCCGCCGCAATGCTTCCAAGCGCTTCGGCGATGTGATCGAGCAGTAAGGGATGCGCCAGGTCGACTCGCGCAGCACGTTGCCGCTTGATGATCCCATCATAGAGAATGCTTGGCGGCAGGTCGGACGGCAACCGCCACGCGAGAATGTCAGCCGGCCGTTGGGCGGTCCTGAGCAGCATCGCCGCGCTCTCGCGCAGCTTTTCCTCTTGCCCGACCAGCGTTTGGAAATCCTCGCATCGGGATACTCCAAGTGCTTTTAGAGTCGTCAATACAACGCGCCGCTTGTGGGGACCGATCACGGCAGTCTCCGCTCCGGGGGCGATACCCAAGGCGGATCGGAGGATTGAATATCGATACCAATAGTTGGCGTTGTCCCAACTGGCATCGACAAGGACGCTCTTGAAGCCAGACGCCGACCCGGCTCGTGGCAGGGCAGAAAGCCTTTCCGCAAAGGCGGCGCGCTGGCGAAGCATCCTCGCGTTGTGCCGAAACCGATACGGCAACAGCGACCGCGCACCATCAAGCGCGCCTCGCGCAAATAACATCGCTCGCGCACCGAAGGTCCGCAAGATCTTCGAACGCCGTGCGGAGGCACCGTCGACGGAATCGAGCTCCATTCTACGGCGCAGCATGGCTGGCAACCACCTGTTCGATGTGACGAGCAATAGCCTCGACCGCGAGCGGGCCGTCCAAGTGTAGCGCTGGTTTCGGGGGCGGCCCGAAAAGAAGCCCTGGTATGACTTGGCGGAGGTCAGATCTTTCGCTTACGCACGGGATGAGCCCGTCCGCAACGGCGGACAACCATTTCGCCTCCACCGGGCGAGGAACTATCGAGAGTGTCCTACAGCCCATAAGAGCCGACTCTTCCAAGAGCGAAGAGGTCATGCCGACAACCAAATCGGCGCTGGCACAGACAATCAAAGGATCCCCGCCCGCCGAGAAGTCCGCGATCTCGCTTTCGAGCGCCGAGAACTCGGAGCGCTCACTTTTCGGGTGCAGCCTCACAACCAAGAGAGGCTTTGGCATCAATTCAGCAAGTGCGCCAACGAGTTCCTCAAGCACGACCAGCGTCCGATACGTGGAGCCTCCCCTGCCAAGCAAGCGAAACTCCTGTTCCCACTGCTTTGCCTCCGGGTTCATTACGTAGCCCACTTCGGTGAGGAACACGACTAGCAGGCGATCCGCAGCGAGACCGGGAAACAGCCGCTTCCGCAGTTGCTTTCGATCAAGTCTAGCGAGTTCCTTTCCCCGCTCTCGTACAGCATCATGGTGCGGGTTGCCAACGATACGCAAATGCTCACGCGGCAAGCCCAATCG
Organism: Hyphomicrobium sp.; assembly: GCF_020852195.1. GTDB lineage: Bacteria > Pseudomonadota > Alphaproteobacteria > Rhizobiales > Hyphomicrobiaceae > Hyphomicrobium_C. Next base: position 15,541 of record NZ_JADZBI010000043.1, read on the forward strand.
AACAAACTCGTCCGCAACGGCAGAACACGCCACAAAAACGATATCTGTGACGTGCGCGAACCTATTCGATGTCGTGCCACGGAAGCGATGCTCCACATTGGTCGACTGGTCAACGACGGAGAAACTTGGGATGTGCATTCTCTTTGCGGCGTCGACGATCTCGAACGCCCGCGTCTCGAAGTTCTCCGCCGTACCCACGACGACGGCATGAATCCTGTCCGCATGGAGACACGCGGTAATATCCTCCTCGGGAGCTATCGACTGAACGTGAAATCCGCGCTGCCGGAGATAGAGCAGGGCCACGCCATCGGCGAGAAACGCAACTTGGTTCCCTCGCTCATGCAGATGTTGCGAGAGCGGCCCAAGCCAGTTTGCCGCACCGGGGTCCTCCGCAAAAATCACGACCTTACCTGTCAATGCGGTCCGCCTTGCGTTGCCGCTATGACGGACTCGACAACGCGGCTCGTCGCCAACGCGCTTTCGATCGGACTCAATACGGCCCCTCCGGTCTCAACAGCGTCGGCCAAATCATCGTAGGCACGCCAAAGCGATCTGCCCAAATCAGTCGCGATGGTTTCGGAATGGTCGACGGCCAATTCACCCGCGCCGGTCGTTGTCCGGCTGTCGATCCTCGGAACGCGGGTCATCTTCATCGTCTCCTGCCAAAGAAGGATGCGGCCGCGCGTTCCCCAAAGATCGAGCCCATTTTCGCGATAGGATGCAAAGTCAACCGGCATGCCGAACACAGGCTTACCGGTTGACGTTATCAGTGCGAACGTCGCCTCGACATCCCCCGGCAGCGGCCCACGACTGGCAACGCTCCGGCCAATCGGCACAATCTCTGCTATCTCTCCGAGCAGTTGCCGGACGAGGTCGATCATGTGCGTGCCGTTGTTACGGAGCCCATTGCCATAAACCAGGGTTGCACCTTGGATATCGCCTAGATCCCAGTTCAGTCCGGCTGCGAGCGCGTTCATCTCGGAACAGAAGCGCCGAAGCAGGTTCACCTGCACGACGATGCCGCGTTCCCGACATGTACTGGCAAACCGCTCCGCCTCATCTAGGCTGTTGCCAAGCGGCTTCTCGACGAGCACGGCCTTGAGGTTAGGCAGGGCAGCCAGCCAATCCAGCCTCGCCGCAGGTGGAATCGCGAGCACGACGCAATCATAGCCATCCGCGCTATCGATCTCTCCAGGTGAGGAGAACACTTTGACGCCGTGGTGCTGTGCGACGCGCTCGCCGGCTGTCCTGTCGATATCGACGACCGCATCCCAGACGTATCCCGAGTGCTTTGAAAGCACCGACGCATGAGACGGATACTCGAACGTCTCAAGCAGCTTCGGATCCTGGCCGTATCCGAACGCCATCTGTCCGGCGCCGACAAGCAATGTCCTAAGCGGACGGGTCAACGGGGCGCCTTCTCTTCGCAGCCGGCATTGAGAGCAGCGATTTCGGGATGGTCGCGCAACAGACGCGTTATAGCCTCAAGGCCGAAGACCGAGCCGTGCTTCGGGAGCAGATGCTCGTAGATTCGCCGGATGCATTCGAGATCTTCCGGATAATCGAGCTGCAAGCGTTGCCGCGGCATACGGCAACTCGCAGGGGCGACAAGGTTGAGCAGTCGATAGATTTCCGGGTTTTCGTAGAAATAGAGGGACACGTGTTCGCGAACAGCGGGGTCGTCGATGCGCCTCTCGACATCCTCAAGAAGCGAGAATGCGTAGACCTGCACATCCGTGCCCTGAGGATAGGATGACGGCTGCACGACATTGGCAACCACGTCGGCTCGGTTCGCGTGATAGGTCTCAACAGCGAGCTCGATAACTTCGGGGCAGATCAGCGGACAGTCGCCGGTAATTTCAACAACGATATCCGTCTCCGTTGAGCGGTGCGCTTCGACAACGCGCTGGAGGACATCGTCCTCGCTTCCACGCCAAACCCTCACACCTTCGCTATTGGCCCAGTCGCAAAGTACATCATCACCGAAATACGTGCTTGTAGCCAGCACGATATCGTCGACGTTAGGAACAGCTCTCAAACGTTCGAGCAGGCGCGAGAGCGCCGGCACTCCGCTGATATCCATCAACACTTTTCCGGGCAAACGAGACGAGCCCATCCTGGCCTCGATGCTCGCGACCACGCGAGGCCTCTCACCGACTCTGCTCACGCCGCTCTCTCGAAGGTTTGCAACGCACCGAGATTCGTAATCACCTTCGAAAAGGCGTCGCCCATCTGCTGCAGTTGCGCAGATGCCGGAGAAAATCCGCAGATCTCGTAGGCGATCAGCGTGTCCTCGTGCATACGCTCGACAATCGGGCAGACAACATCGTCATACCGACGATTTGTGAGCGCGAATGGGAAGCCGTCACGCCCAATACCCAGTCGATGACGGAATGCCGGCAGGCGGTAAAGCGGGGCGACGTATCCCTCCATAACCGGCACCCCCTCGGCAAACAACGCTTTGACGAACGTAGATCGGCTTATGCCCAAGTCGGCCGGGCTTACAAGCAGAGGCCAGACGTAGTACACATGCCTGCATTGCGACCGGACAATCGGAGCGCGAAGCCCAGGCAGGCCAGCGACGGCCTTGCTCAGTTGTTCCGCTATCACAATGCGGTCTGCAACGATGTCCCGGCCTTTCTCGAGCTGCGCAATCCCGACGGCTGCCGTGAGCTCGGACATCCGAAGATTGAGCCCGATGGTGTTGACGATGTCGCTCAAGCCCGCCGCGGTAACAACATTCTCGCCATGATTGCGAATTGCACGCATCTTCATCGCCAGGACATCGTCATCGGTCGTGCACACGCCACCTTCACCAGCCTGTATATGTTTGTGCACGTTCAGGCTGAATACGCCGATATGGCCGATCGTGCCGGCATAGCAGCCGTTTTCCTCGGCGAACGGACCCTGAGCATTGTCCTCGACGAGAAAAAGATGATGACGGTCCGCCAGCTTGCGAAGTTCCGCCAATTGTGCTGGATGCCCAAACAGATTGGTTGCGAATATGGCCTTGGTGCGCGGCCCGATGGCCTCTTCGACCTTCGCGGGATCCAGGCAGAACGTATCGGCCTCGATATCCACGAATACCGGAATGCCTCCATAGAAGAGAGGCGCGATGGCAGTGGCCGACATGGTGTAGGGCGGAACGATCACTTCGTCGCCGGGCGACAGACCGATGGCTCCGGCCGCTGCGAGCAAGCCCGTCGTGTTCGAGTTCACGCTGACCGAATGTTTGACACCAAACGCTGCGGACCATTCCGCCTCGAACCTCTGAATGAACGGGCCGCCAAAAAACTCGGGGCTCCAGGAACCGTAGAAACCCGACAGCAGTCCACCATCGAGAACCTCGTTGACGAGGACACGCTCACGATCGCCGATGGTTCGGAAAGGAGGCAGGGGTCCACGGACACAAGGCGAGCCGCCGAGAAGCGCAAGCGTTGACATGCAACAGCCTTAGCGAATGAGGTCCAGGGAAAGTGGGGTTCCGCGTCTGATCTCGCGTGCAGCCCGCCTTCCGAGCAGGTCCGGCAGCATCTTGGGAGGAAGACCGTAGCCGGGGCGGATGCTCCTAACGTTCCGCGTTGTCAGAACCTCGCCTGCAGCAATATCGCTGACGGCGTAGAGTGATCTGCGAAACACTAGACTATCCCGCTCTGATGGCTCTCGCGCATAGGATGCCTGTCCGAGCGCAGAATGCGCGATCCGGGCCTCCTTAACGAAACGCTCGAGCTCGTGCGGTTCGAGCGAGAAGGCAGCATCCGGACCCCCTTCGGCGCGCCGAAGCGTAACATGCTTCTCGATAATCGCCGCGCCAGCCCCAATCGCGGTCGTTGCAACCACAGTTCCAAGCGTGTGATCCGAGAGCCCGGTCACCACATCAAACGCGGAAGCAAGATGAGAAATTGTCTTTAGGTTCATGTCCTCAGGAGGAGCTGGATAGGCGCTTACACAGTGCAACAGCGCCAGCTCAGAACAGCCAGCCTCTCGCGCCGCATCAACTGCTTCTGCGATCTCCGCAAAGTCTGCAAGACCGGTTGACATAATAATCGGCCTGCGCGTCGCCGCCACACGGCGAATCAATGGCAAATCGACCACTTCGAATGATGCGATTTTATATGCGGGCGCACCAAGATCCTCGAGAAAGTCCACGGCAGTAGAATCGAAAGGCGTGGAGAAAACCGTGATGCCGAGCTCACGGCCCTTGGCAAAGAGGGCCTCATGCCACTCCCAGGGTGTATGAGCCTCCCGATAAAGATCATAGAGCTTACGTCCACCCCACAATCCACCCTTGACCAGAAACTCCGGTCCATCATGGTCGATGGTGATGGTGTCCGCTGTATAGGTCTGCAGCTTAACCGCGTCGACACACGCTTCTTTGGCGGCCTGGATCAGTCGCAGAGCGCAATCGATGTTACCATTGTGATTTCCGGAGAGTTCCGCAATGACGTAGGGCGCATTCCCACCACCAATCCTGCGACCGGCTATCTCAATGGTCGGACGCATCATGACTCCTCTTGGATCTTCTGCTTTTCGATACGCAGCGTGTAGAGATGGCCGCGTAGCTCAAAAAATGCAGGATACCGATCATTATCTACGACCCGCAGGAGATTGAACTGAACCGCTAACGACTTGTGCGGATCAAGCCTGCTGTCTTCCGCCCGTCGCCGAGCGTAAGTCGTTACGATACCTTTCTGCTCTTCACCCTCCGGCGGCAACTCGGCCGCGAGATAGCGCTCGCAAAGCGCTATATGTATATCCCCCAACGGGGCCCGCAGCTCGTCATTCAACTCGTGCCCCTCGTAACTGACCCAAGCTTTCGCGACCACCGGTCCCGAATCAACCCCGAGCGCCGCTTCTAGAAGACAAACGGGAATCTGGTCCTTGCCTTCGAGGATCTGCCACGTCATAGGCGAGAACCCCCGCCCTTCCGGCAAGTCGCTCGCGTGCACAATGAGGTTCTTGTGGTTGCGAGCAAGCGTCTCTGGTTTAGCGATTTTCGTGCAACCAAGGAAAAAGGCGACCCCACCCGAAGCGATATCGGCGTGTGTACGTACGAGCCGCGCATCGTCACCAGCAGACGAGACTCTTGCAACCAGACGCTCCGCGAAAGGCAACACCCAACTATCATTATCGACCACCACGCTTACAACGCGCGGCTTGCGCCACCAAGCCGTGTCCATCACACTATTACCGCATCAATGATCCGGTCAGCTCCTAAGCCATCCACAAGGCGGAGAGCATTCTCCCGCATTGTCTCCCGCAACTCTGGGCTATCAAGAAGGCGACGAATCTCTGAAGCAAGGAGTTTGGGAGCGCAGTCGGCCACAGCTCCGAGATAAAGCGCAGCTCCTGCGCGGGCGATCGTGTTGGCAATCGAAACCTGGTTCTCGGCCGTCGACAAAATGATCGAGGGCACGCCGAGAAAGCAGCGCTCCCACGCCGCCACGCCAGCAGCTCCTACACCGATGCTACTAGCTGCCATCGCACCGCCGATATCGGCAGTGTCGACAAATAGGCGGACATTCGGCCGATTGCGAAGGCTCGCCACAATCGGATTGGCACCGCTCGTTGCGACGCTCAATGCAGGGGGCGGAGAGAGTTCCCCGAAAGCATCAAGTGCTAACTGCGTTCCACCACCGCTATCGCTCGCACCAAACGAGACAAAGATCGCGTGTTCGGCGCCGTTTGTCACCTTCGCCAGACGGGATCGGTGTATCTTAATATCGGCGCGAATACAGACGTAGTCGGGACCGAACAGGCGGATACATCCGTCTGGCACGAGTCCCTTATACTTCTGCGAATCTCTATCTTGGGACGCATCAAGCAACCAATCGCAATCATGCTCTCGCGTTTCGATATCGTCGACCACCAGGATACGACCGCCCAAGTCTCGCAGCACCGCTTCATACTCGCGGTCGAGCTCGTACGAGTCGATCACGACGATATCCACTGCACCCAGGACCATCTTGATCTGTGCGACCTGATGCAGGATGTCTTCAGAAGCTTCCAGGACGATGAAGTCGCGAAAGCTGCCGATGGGAACATAACGCACAGTTTCGGGTTTCACCAAGAATGCAACCGTCCAACCACGGTCATGGAATCTTTCTGCCAATGCAACTGAACGCATCACATGCCCGCCGCCAATCGTCGGGCTGGCATCGCAACGGAATATCGCGTTCCCTTGCATCGTCGCTCAGCGCACCTTGAACAGAGGAACCAGCGGTTCACACTCGAGAAGTTTGCGAAGCGCACCGTCATGCGCAGCCCGTCGCAGGAGGGGCAGCACGTCATCGTAGACGGTGAGAACTCGCGCAACGTCGTCCTCGCTATGCGAGTAGCTCATATTGTGCGTTCCCAACGTGAGCACGCCCCGCGCGAAGAACTCCTGAAGCATGAGAGTCTTGAGTTCAAAGGCACTTGCCGTTGGGGCATCGGAAAACAAGAAGAATGACCAAGTGGGATCCCCCGCGAGCCGGCAGAAGTCTCCAGCGTCATGCTTGTCGACAAGAACCTGCAGACCGGCTTTGAGCGCTTCCCCATGACGCCGCATTGTCAAGACGACGGGCTGCCTTTTCACCTTGTCCAGAGCGGCGGAGGCAGCGGCAAGTGAGATCGTCTCGCCACCCATCGTGAAAGAGAAGAAGACCTCCTCCATCTCCATCATCAGATCGGCGCGCCCGCAGACCGCCGATAGCGGGAACCCGTTTGCCAAACCCTTTCCGAGCGTGGTCAGGTCGGGAGTAACGCCGAAAAGCTCCTGCGCGCCACCATTCGCATAGCGAAACCCCGTGATCGTCTCATCAAAGACCAGCACGATATTCTCTCGGGTGGCGAGTTCTCTCAACGCTTCGAGATAGCCGGGCTTGGGCGGATCTACGTTCATCGGCTCAAGAATGATGCCCGCGACTTGCCCTTTCAATTGGGCAAGCATTGCCTCCAATGCGGGGAGATCGTTGTAAGGAAACTTGTGCGTCAGCGCGCTTACCGCCGCCGGAACGCCTCTATCTCTGGTCGTCGAACCGATGTACCAATCCTGCCAGCCGTGATAGCCGCAGACTAGGATATGATCGCGACCGGTGGCAGCGCGAGCAACACGCACGGCACCTGCCGTCGCATCGGATCCGTTCTTTCCAAAACGAACCATTTCGGCGGACGGAACCAGATCGACGATCTTTTCGGCGACAGTCGCCTCGAGCTCATGACTGAGCGAGAAGATCGACCCTCGGCCCAATTGCTCCGCGACAGCAGCATCTACATCAGGATCGCAGTAACCGAGCGTTACTGAACACAGGGCGTTGATGAAGTCGACATATTCGTTGCCATCAACGTCCCAGAGCTTCGATCCGGCGGCGCGCTCGACAAAATAAGGCGACACGCCCAAGGGAAACTGCGTGATGCTCTTGGAGAACGTCTGGGCGCCCAACGGCACAGTGCGCCAAGCGCGGCGAAGCATTTCCTCGGAATTGCGATAGCGTAGGGACATCACGTCAATCCCGCGTCTGCTCTCTCTCAAGAGAGCACGCAAGGCCCTCGTTCCGAGCAATACCGGAATTGATCCGCGCAAGCTCCGGCTCCCTCTCGAGTAGCCGAAGAACATCGCGAAACCCGAATTGCGGGTTTGCAGGATAGAGCTTCGAATACACGGCTCGAACGAAGTCCAGGTCGGCCGGCTCATCGACAGTCCAGCGCAAATGCCCAAGATCCTCGAGCACAGGAAAATGGCAAACTCCAAATCGGTCAGGACGCCTGTAGAGGAACTGGGTGACGTGCTCGCGCTCGAAGAGCTTCGTGGCCTCCTCTGCCGCCGTTAGCAACGCACTGGACCGGATGACCTCGACATCGAGCCCATCGGGCATGCGGCTCTCGACAGAGTTGGTCGTGATGGCGGATCCTCCAAGAAGGTGATAGGCGACGACAGCGTCGACGACATCGGGATCGGCAAGCGGGCAATCGGCAGTCAGACGAACGACATGTTCCGACGGAAATGTGCGCATAGCTTCGGTAAAGCGCCCCAGAACGTCATCGAGTGCACCGCGGACAACATCCTGTGCCCGCGCCACGAGCAACCCGACCAACTCGTCGTCGGAGGGGTCGTCGCTCGTCGCCACAACCAAGCGATCCACAAGGCGCGTCCTGCCGAGCCGGTCAAGCTGCTGGACGATCATTGGAACGCCAATCAGGTCTTTCAGCACCTTGCCCGGCAGGCGGCTGGACGATGTGCGTGCCTGCACAATCGCGACAACGCGATCTGTCATCAATCAACCCATCTGCGCGGGTCGACGACATCGAGGTCATCCAACCCAAGGTCGTTCAGCGCCGCAGGCATGGGCCTGCTCGTCGCAACTCGCATGGCTTCGAGATTCTCTGTAAGGCTCGCGACATCATCGACACCAATCACGATGCGCGATACGCCCTCCTGGTGCACAACATAGGAAAGGGCAGCAGCCGGAGGGCTAAGTCCCGCTTCATCCGCAACCCTCCAAAACTTGAGTACCTGCTCTCTCGCTCCTGCCAGGCGTGGAGGCAACGCGTCGGGCCACAGCAACAACACCCCCTGAAGAAAGACCGAGCGAACGTGAACCTCGATACCGCGCGCGGCGAGCGAACGGATCGTACCATCGCGCGCCAAGCGCTGATCCAGCACGTTAAGCGGTAGCTGCACGAGATCGTAGGGCAATATACCCGCGACGGCATCGAGCATATCGCGATCGTAGACCGAAACACCGATACGTTCGGTCAAGCCCGCGCTTTTTAGATCAACCAGTGCCCGCACGAGATCGCTGGCACCGGGCTTGAGAAGATCATCCGGGCTGTGAACAAGAAGCGCGTAGAGCCTATCTGTACCAAGTTGTTCGAGAGACCGCCGAACGCAGGACTGGAACTGCGCGATATCGGCCGCGCTTATTTCGTCGACCGCGAACCTGGCAACTTTGGAGACCACCGAAAACTGCGCTGCTGCAGGGCGTGATGCTCCAATTCGCTTTTCCGCATCGCCGTACACAGGAGCGGTGTCGAGCATGTCGACCTCAGCCTCCCACGCCGTGCGCAGAATCTCGCGAATCTTGGCGAGAGAGACCGGCGCGTCAGGCCGGGATAAGCCATAGGCCAAACCGAACTGGACGGTCCCAAGAGCAAGCTTGGGCACGGCCGGTCCGCAAGATCTGTTCGCACGCTCCATTGCTATCCGGCCAGCTCGCGCAGGGCAGTCACAACCCTCTTTACGTCGTCGTTCGACATAGCGGGGAAGAATGGGAGCGACAGGCATCGTTCATAGTAGCTGTCTGCTCCGGGCAGATGAAGATCGCCATAGAGCCCGCGATAGTAAGGCTGGCGATGAACGGGAAGGTAGTGAACCTGCGTTCCAACACCGGCCGCGCGAAGCCTCTCCATCGCCCCACCCCTGCTGATGCCAAAGCCAGCAAAATCCACGAGCACCGCATAGAGATGCCACCCATGACCATCTTGGCCATGCGGGACAGACTGAATCGCCGGGAAGAGTGGGCGTAGAAGCTCGTCATAGAGCGCCGCAATCTCGCGCCGCCGCCGAGAGAACTCGTCGAGTTTCTTGAGCTGACTCATGCCTAGCGCGCAAAGAATATCGGGCATGCGGTAGTTCCACCCGATCTCCTGCATCTCATAGTACCAAGGATTCCAGGTACCTCGATTGAATGCGAGCTCGCACTGGCGAAAACGGTCGGGATCTCGCAGTATGCCGTGCGAGCGTAGCGATCTCATACGGCGTGCGCGTTCAGCGTCCGCGGTGGTGACCACGCCGCCCTCACCCGTCGCGACGGCTTTGACTGCGTGCGTGGAAAAACATGCCATCTGCGAATATTTCGTTGCGCCGATGCCCGGTGCACCGAGCGCATGACAGGCATCCTCCACCATCTCGATCCCGGCCTCGACAGCGACCCGCGAGAGGGCCTCCATGTCGCAGACCTGACCATTGAGGTGCACAGGAAAAGCGGCGCGCACCGACTTGCCGGCAGGCACGCGAGCCAGCGCCTCTTCGAGAGCCGTCGCAGTGACCAAGCCTGTATGCGGGTCAACGTCGGAAAACACCACGTCGGCTCCACACATTCTGACGACATTCGCGGTCGCAAGGAAGGTAAGGGTAGGAACAACGACGGCATCGCCTGGCTGGAGGTCAAACGCGAGTGCCGCAAGATGCAAAGCCGCCGTACCGCTGTTGCACGACACGGCATGTTCCGCACCCGTTGCATGCGCAAAGGCCTGCTCGAACGCCTCCACCATCGGACCGGTGGTGAGATAATCGCTCTGCAGCGCCGCAACAACCGCCGCAATATCTTCGGCATCGATCGACTGGCGACCGTATGGAATGAACTTCGCTGCGCTCAAAGCTGCACCATCGCTACAGGAGGTGTTCGGTTTCGTAAGGAACACTACCGTCGCTAAAGCGCGCGATCTGAATCACATCCTCGCGCCGGCCATCAACCACGCCATGTCGATAGCGGCATCCTTCCTCATGCCAACCAGCACCAAGAAAGGCTCTTGCCGACCCAATATTCCGAGCATAGCAACCAGCCGTCAGCTTCTCGATTCCAAGCTCACAGAATGCATAGGAGGTGACTGCCGAGATCGCTTCCTTTGCAAATCCTCGCCCCCACTTCGACCTGTCGCCAACAATCAAACCGACATCGGCACGTCGATGCCGCATCTCGAGGGGACCCAGCTTGATGTTCCCGACATGCCGGCTGTCATCGAGATCGAACATCCCAAGCAAAAGCACGACCGGATCCTCGTTGCACTGGACGATGAACGTCTCGAGGTCAGCGCGATCGAAGCGCCGGCCGGAAGACTCGGTATAGCGAGTAACATCCGGATCATTCATCCAAGCCAAATACGGCCCACCAGCATGCGATGCCGTCAATGACGACAGAAACAATTGCTGCGTTCGCAGTTGCTGATGCAAGATCATGGCCGCATGGGAAGGCCGGCGCCTTCCAAGAAGCGACGCACCTTTACCAGGTTGTTGTCGGAAAATACGAGCAACGTACCCAACCCAACCGAATCCACCCCGGCTTTCATTGCTTCCGCAATGTGCGTGAGGTTGCCTGCACCACCTTCAAGGATGATCGGCACATCGGTGAGCTCGCGGATCGACGCATACAGCGGCACATCAAACCCTTCACGGACGCCCTCACGATCCACGGCCATCACCCGAATTTCGCCCACGCCGCGCGACACGGCTTCCTTCACCCACTCAACCGGGTTCGGCCGATCGACAGTTCCTCGGAGGCGATGATCGTAAAGCCTCAAGACGCCATCTCTCCACACTAGGTCGAGTCCTAGAACCACGGCCTGCGCACCGAACGCATGGGCCGCGTCATCAATCAGATCCGGTCGATCAAGCGCGGTCGTCGTGAGAGCGATTTTATCCGCTCCGCTTTCGAGGGCTCGGCGCGCAAGCGCCACGCTGGCAATCCCTCCACCGAAAGTGACCGGCACCTGCACTTCTTTGGAAATCGCCTCAAGAACTGCGAAGTGCGGCTGGCGCCCCTCGCGCGAAGCATCGATGTCGACGACCACGATCTCATCGGCACCTTGTGCGCTATGCGCACGACTGGTTGTCGCCGGCGCACCCGCATCGCGGTGATCAGAGAATCGCACGCCTTTTACCAAACGGCCATTCCGCAGGAGCAAGGTGGGAATAATCCGGTTCGCCGGCATGTGGCATCACGGCGCCCAATCGAGGAAACGTTTGATGAAACGCTGCCCCGCTAGCTGACTCTTTTCGGGATGGAACTGCACGGCAAATATACTTTCAAACTGTACCGCAACTGTAAACGGCTCTCCGTAGGCCACCGTCGCAGCCGCCACATCACGATCCGCATAAAGTCGATTCGAATGGCAGAAATAGAAGTTGCGGTCCTTCGCAGACGAACCGATGAGGTCGTGCCCCCGCTCGGTAACATCTACCGGCGACCAACCCATGTGTGGCACCCGGATGTTGCCATCCGACGGAATCCTGGCGACCTTGCCGCGCATCCAGCCAAGCCCACGATGGGTACCGAATTCCTGGACCTCATCGGCCATCATCTGCAGCCCAAGGCAAATTCCGAGTATAGGTCGTCCCACGTGGCGGACATCATCCAACGCCGCATCGAGGTCGCGTGCCCGTAACGCTTCGAGCGCGGCGCCAGCCGCGCCAACGCCAGGCAACACCACGCGTTCAGCCCGTCGCACCACATCGGGATCGTTCGAGGTGACCGGATCCGCGCCTGCCAGAAAGAAAGCTTGATACACTGAACGCAAGTTCCCGGCGCCGTAGTCGACGATGGTAACGTTCATTCGATTATTTATCGATCGACCGATCGCCCACAATCGACGACCATTGCTCGAAATCCCACGGCTTATGATTCATCTTGTGGGATCCAGCCCAATTTAGGTCAGGCATCTGGTGTGGGGGCACCACATGGGGACGGATCGCTTCCATGAATTCTGACTCGGTCAAGTCGACATACTGCAGAAACAGTTCCAGTGAATTCGGCCGCCTGCCGTCGTACTGTTCAACCAGTGCCTCTCCCTCCTCGCGCGTCAGCCGGCCGTTTCTAATATCGATCGAAGCTAGATGCGTTGTCCGGCCGAAACCACGCTTGAGGAACTTGATGTAGTCACGCACGCCCTGCATGAAGCATTCGATCTTCTCGTAGTCATATTCCGGCGGCACGCCTTCGACTTCATCGCCTTTCCAGCCCAGCTCGGACTTGATGATTGCCACCTGCTCCTTGACGTCCCAGGGGATATAAGAACCGAGGCAGACGGAGCGTAACCGCAATTGCCGCAATTCCTCCAGAGGTGGATATGTGTAGGGTTTGAGATCCCGCGCCGTCACAGGGTAGTCGCTGACGCTATTGTCCAGCATTCCGAGCATGTCCTCGGCGTTAATGCCGAGATTGGCGATGGTATTGAAACGACGCTCGTCAACCTCCTCCTCTTCCTCATAGCCGTAAAAGGAGGAATACTCAGAACTCGGCTCGCCCCAAATCACCAATGGAACTTTCTTCTCGACCGCGATCCACATCGGATAGGCGAATATGCCGGTGTGACAATGCCAACAGAAATCGCCGCGGCGGCGCAATGCTTCCAGCATCAGCTTGCGCACAATCTGCCAATTGGGGGTGAAGCTCAGAACATCAACACCGAGCGTACGGAAAGTCCGATGATTGTTCTCCAGCAAAGTCGGACGCATGAAGCCGTGATCGAAGCGCACGACCAGCGGCTTCAACTTTTTCTTCTTTACCAAGTGCCAAAGGGTGAACGTGGAATCTTTTCCGCCAGAGAACGGAACGATGCAATCGTAAGCGTACTTCCCCCGAACGGAATCGAGGATCGAATCGAACTCAACGGCCTTCGCAGCCCAATCGATCGCAGTTTGCTTGAACTCGACTTGCTGGCAGACGGAGCAGACGCCCTTGTCGTTAAAGCCGAGCGTTTCTGCCGTTTCCGGCATTACGCATCTCGAACAGGACTTCATGCGAGACTCCAGAGCCTAATCCGTAGCGCCTGCACTACTGATAAGCGTACTAAGGCCGGCGGCGCTAAGCCATTCGATGTTGGCATCCGAAGAATAACGGAAGCCTTCTGAAACCGGGACGGCGCCGAGAGTATCAAGATGCGCTCTATTCCAGCTCAGCACCGAAAACCCCGGACAAATTACATAGCGATCCGGCAACTCTATCGTCACGCGCGCGTCGTCCTCGGTGATCATCACTTCATGCAGCTTTTCCCCCGGCCGGATGCCGATCACGTCATAGGGTATGCCCGACGCGATCGCTTCGGCGAGATCGGTCATCTTCATCGACGGAATCTTGGGCACAAAGATCTCGCCACCCCGCATCATCTCCAGCGAGGAGAGGACGAAAGCAACACCCTGCTGCAAGGTAATCCAAAACCGCGTCATCCGCGGATCGGTGATGGGCAGGCTCTTGGCGCCGCTGCTCAGCATGTCCTGAAAAAGCGGAACCACAGATCCGCGCGAGCCGATGACGTTGCCGTAACGTACGACAGAGTAGCGCGCCCCATCGTCGCCCGAAAGGTTGTTCGCTGCTACCATGATCTTGTCGGCCGCAAGTTTCGAGGCACCATAGAGGTTGACAGGATTGGCGGCTTTGTCGGTCGAGAGCGCGACCACCTTGGCCACGCCCGATCGCAGCGAAGCCTTCACGATGTTCTCGGCCCCGTGCACGTTGGTGAGAATGCACTCGAAAGGATTGTATTCGGCCGTCGGCACGATTTTCAGCGCGGCAGCATGGACGACCACTTGCACATCGCGCATCGCAAGCTCGAGGCGCGCAACATCGCGCACGTCACCGATGAAGAAGCGCAGTCGCCCGAACAGATCCTCGGAGAACGCGCTGCGCAGCTCCCGCGCCATCGTATCCTGCTTCTGCTCATCGCGCGAGAATACGACCAGACGGCGAGGCGGCTTCGGCATGGAAAGGAGCTTGCGCACGAAGGCACGTCCGAACGAGCCGGTGCCTCCCGTAACCATGATGGACTGTTCGTCCGGGTCGAACGCCGGGCGGTCAAACGTGCGGTCGAGAAATGATGTCATGAATGATCGGTGATCCAGAACACGATAAATTTCGGCACGCTACCGCACTTCGGGTGAAACGATCACCCGAAGGGCAGCCGACGAACGCAACGCGGCTCAGGCCGCCTCGATGCTTTCGCTCGGCAGCAGTGCCATCACCTCTCGGCCCAGCAACTGCAAGAGAACTGCTACGCGCTGCCGGTCGGCAACGCACTCGAAAACACCGATGGAATCTACGAAGATCCCATCCAGAACCCTGATCTTCGCGCCCTTCGGCAACGCCGGCGCGCACATCTGGACGAAGCCGTCCTCCCCCTCGCGCTCGCGAATGGCGTCGAGCACCGTCGAAGGAACCTCGCGCGGCTTGTCGCCGGCAGCAGTGATGAGACCCTGCACCCCGAAGGTCGACTGCACCACGCGCCAGCGGTCGCGCGCGAGATCGAGGGCGACAAAGAGATAACGGGGAAAGAGGGGGCGCGTGACAGTTTCCGTCTTGCGCGCATGGCGGCGGGTGCGCCGGTAGCGCGGCAGATAGACCGAGAAGCCCTGGCGGCGAAGATTCTCCTCAGCTCGGGCCTCGCCATGAGGCTGCGTCACGACGACGTACCAGCGCTTGCCGTCACTCATTGGCGCCTCCGCCGGAGGATGACCGGGCGGCGCGGACGCGCAGCAGCTTGGGAGCACAAACCTTCTGCGCACCGAATGCGGCGACAGCCGCGTTGAAGACGTCTTGCGGATGCTCCGTCGCAGTGATCATGACACGATCGAAGGCGACACCGCCCAGCGCCGCGGCAAGGGCAGCCTTGTCACGCGCACCGGGAAACGTCGCGACGATCCGGGCCTGCGCACGCGGAGCAACCAGCAGCGCCACATCGGCGAGGTCACCGGGGCCAACAAGAACGAAGCGATCCTCGCCGCGCTGCACGCCTTCGGCAAAAAGCTCGCCCACCTCGGCACGCGCCCGGCGCATGAAATCGAAGGAAGCGGACAGATAGCGCGCCGTCAGACGGGACTTTTCCGCAAAGCCCTGAGGCGTCACGTAATAGGCATAACGGCGGGTGGGAATCTCTGTGGCCTTGAGCAGCCCTTTGCGGATGCAGCGCCTGAGATAGGTGTTGGCAAGCCCCAGCGCGATGCCGAGCTCGTGAGCCAAATGACGTTGGGTAACCGTGGCATTGTGTTCGACGGCATCAAGAAGGCCGAGGACAATTGCGTCTTCCGCCTGCTCCCGGCGTTCGACTGTGCTATTGCGTGGTGTACTCATGAAATGCCACCCCACCATGCGTGTTCACGTCGTGAACACGGGCTATGAACTAGCGCTTTTGGGGCAGGTCGGTCAAGCGCGTGGGCTCCGGCTGGTGGGTATAACTCCGCTTGATGGCGCAATTGCAACGCCATCTGACATTATGGAGAGAGACTTGGCCGTGGCGGGGTTAAATGAGATTTGACGTTGATATTTCATAGAGTTGCGCAAGCCGCACTCTCCATACGGGGCGGTACGGGACGGGCAAGATCTCGTGAAATGTTGGTCGCCTCCAGAGGGCAGACCGTTGGGAGACAGCGCCGCTCACACGGCGCTGCCTGTTTCTGACCTTGCCCTACAGCGTCAACGCACCGGTCTGCTGGTCCCAGGCAGCGACTTGATCTGCGGTGCCTTGAGCTGCAGCGGCTTGACCTTCGGCACCCGGATCAACTTGCACTTCGGCGGCGTGCCGGTGAAGCCCGACGGACAGCGCTTCGGCGGCTCAGGCTTCTTCCGGCAGTTCGGCGGCTTGCCGACCATGCCCGGCGGGCACGTGCGCGGCGGATCGACGACGACCCGTTTGCAGTTGGGCGGCGTGCCGGCGAAACCCTTCGGGCACTTCGGCGGCGGATCCTTCTTGCACTTGGGCGGCCGGCCTGTGTAGCCCTCTGGGCACTTCGTCGGCTCGACGATGATCTTCGTGCAGTTGGGCGGCGTACCGCGGAAGCCCGGGCCGCACGTCGTCGGCACCTGCCTGCAGTTCGGATACTTGCCGACCGTGCCCTCCGGGCACTGTTTGGGGACACAACTGCACGATGCACTATCCCAGGTCGCGTTGCGGCCGCAGGACTTCCGCGTGCACTTCGGCGGGTCGAGCCTGCAGTTCGGCGGCTTCCCGACGAGTCCTGGCTTGCAGCGGCAGTCGGGGAAGCGGAACCGCTCGTCCGAGTTCGGCGGACACCGTGGCGGCGGATCGACGATAACGATCCGTTCGCAGTTGGGTGGCGTGCCACGGTAGCCGTCAGGGCACCGCGTCGGCTTGCAGTTGGGGTAAGTCCCGACCGTGCCGTTCGGGCATTGCAGGTCGACGCAGCGGCAGACCCCGACGTCCCACACCTGATGGCGGCTGCACGTCTTCGGCTTGCACGTGCCCGGAGGCAGGTCGCGCACGCACCGCTTGCCGTCCCACGCGGTGCGCGGCGGGCAGCACTTGCCGGCGACCGGTGTGCTGGACCAGCCTTGCGGGCAGGTCGGCGGCGGAGGCGGCGGCGGCGTGAAATCGCCGATACCGCAGAACTTCTGGCCATGCGTCTCGAACGGCGCGAAGTGGACGTCGGCGGTGGCCGTGTCGTCGCCCGCGTTGGTGTTCTGCGGCGTGCCGCCGGCGGCTGCCTCGATGGCCACCTTGTTGGTGTAGCCGCAGGTCACTTGAGATCCCGATGGCGCGATGAGGCTGTTCGGCATCTCCACGTCGAGGTTGAGCGTCACGCTGTCGCCCGGGTCGAGCGCCACGGCGGGGTGCGTGCACAGCGCATCGTTGGGCTGACCGGCCATCGTCTGGCCTTCGCAGACCCACGGATCCGACCAGCTGGCGTTCTCCGGCTCGCCGGGCAGCGTCTCGCGCACGACGATCGGACCGGCATAGACGCCAGGACCGGTGTTGGTGACCGTGATGACGAACGGCGTGGTCTGGCCGGCAGCCGTCACGGTGCTCGCACCGGCGGTTTTGCTGATCGACAAGTTGGCTTCCGTCTTGACCGGGCTGGGTGGCGGACCGGGCGGGTGGGCGCAGAACGGATCGCCGCCCATCGGGCTGATCGTCTCGAAGTACGCCGTCGCGTCCGATTGGTCGTCACCGCCGAAGGTGTTTTGTGCGGCGGGCGCGGCCGGCGCGATGATCTGAGCCGTGTTCTTGATGGAGCACTTGGTGGTCGGGTGGATCGGAACCTTTACGGTTGCGAGGATGTCGACCTTTTCGAGGTGCTCGAGCTGCGCGTTGCCGGTCTGGCAAACGTACAGCGGGAAGAACGCGAGATTGCACTGCCAATTGAGCGGCGTCTGGAACGACGCGGTCGTTCCCGCGGGCGCACCAGGCGGCAGCGCGTCGATGAACCTTACGTCGTTGTGCATGGCCTTGCCGAAGTTCTGCACCGTGATCTTGAACTTGCATTCCCAATTGCCGCCGACGGGCGGGCAGTAGGCCCCGGTGGCTTCGACCTTCTTGATCTTGAGGTTGCTGAGCTTGAGATCCGGGCACTGCTGCTCGGTGCCGGGAAGGATCATCTCGGCCTGCGCCTCGTCGTCCGTTGCATCGGAATTTTGATCCGATCCCCCGGGTGCGTCGGTGATCTTGACCTTGTTGACGACCTTGCAGGACAGGTCATCGGCGAGGTTTTTCGGCACCCTGACCTTGATGACCACGGCGGTGCCCTGGTTCATGCTCAGGACGAGGGGCCCGGTTTCGCACGCGACGGGTGCCGCGCCCGAGCAATTGACCGCACCCGAGGAGACCGTCGCGCCATTAGGGACGATCTCGTCGAACTTGATCTTGCCGTTGTAGATGCCAGGGCCGGTGTTGGTTACGCGGACGCCGAAGGGGCATTCGAAATGGCCAAGCATGTCCCAGCAGATGGTCTGCCCGGCGATGGGGTACTTCTCGATCTTGAGATTGGCCTTTTCGCCCGCGACCGGCGGGCAGTGGGCCGCCGGAATCCCGGCCGTGGCGCCCGCGAAATCGTCGCCCGGATTGCTATCGCCGAAGCCCCACGGCCACTTGATGTGGACTAGGTTGTCGAGCGAGCACACGGGCGCCGGGGCCGGCGTGTCGACCTCGACCTTGAGATCGATCGAGGTGCCCGGCCAGAGCACGGCCATCGGGTAGGTACAGCTATAGTCCGTCGGAGTTCCCGGGATGCACGCCCAGGGCGGCTCGTTGAACGACATCGACGCTCCGGCCGGCGCGGCCGGCAGCGTGTCCTGGAGAGTTACGGGGCCGATGTAGGGGTCGGACCCAGTATTCGTGACGCGCACGGTATACGAGCACAGGAACCCGGCGCCACCCGGCGTGCAGGCGAACGGCACTGCGGCCTTGTCGACGCGGAGATTGAAGTCCCAGCCCCAGCCAACCGGCGGCTCTCCCGAAGGGACGTAGCCGGGTGGATAGGAGCTCGGTGGCACATAGTCAGGTGGCAGGTACGGCATCGGCGCGTAGTCGGGACCGTAGCCGAAGCTCGCCTTGTCGCATGGCTGCCAGATCTCGACGTCGCCCACGTGGCCGATCTTCTGCGGATCCTCGAAGCCGCCGTCGTAGTCGACGAAATACGATTTCATCGGCGGCTCGTGGTCCGGGCGCACGAGCAGGCGATCCGTGCCCTGCAGGCCATGCACGATCGCGCCGCCGCCGGCTTCGAGCTCGGCGGCGTTGGTGTCGCTGACGCGCAGGTTGTCGCCGGTCGCCCATAGCGTCGCGCCGCATGTGCCGGTACGCATGCGGCCGCTCTCGTCGTAGCCGTAGCCGAGCGCCACGCCGCCTGCCGTGTTGCGGTGATCGGGCGGGAAACCGACGGCGAACTCGTCCGGCACCGGAACCCAGGAACCGGGCGTCGCCGGATCGTCGGGGATCTCGCGCCGGTAGCGGAACACCACGGACGCCTTCTCCGCGGAGAAGGCGGCATAGTCGTAGCTGCCGCGCACGACGCCGCGCTGCGCGACATACATCATGCCCTGGCCGTCGAATGCGATATCGGAGATGGGATGGTTGCCCGGCGTGCCGGACATCTCGAACTCGCGGCGCGCGTCGCTGCCGAAGGCGCCATCGAGCCCGATGGATACCGACCAGACCTCGGGGCCGCCCGCAACCGCATAGTAGAGACGACCGCCGTCCACGGCGAGACCCCATACGCGTCGCTCGGGTTGGGTAAAGCCCCAGGTCGCGGGATACATGCTGTCGAACGCGGGCTCCTTGATGTCCGCCTTGCTGCCATCGTCGGCGACGGCAGAGAGGCCGGCCTTCTCGCGGCCCGCGATGCCGTGGTCGAAGGTGTCGACCAGGTTGCCGGCCGAATCGATGCGATGGATCAGGCCCGTATCGAGATCGGACACGAAGAAATGCAGCGAGGCCTGGTCGAAGGCGATGTCGCCGAGGCCGGGACCGCTGTTGCCCGGAACGGTGGCGAACAGCGAGACGGTGCGCGTCGCG
The DNA here is from genome assembly GCF_020852195.1 of Hyphomicrobium sp. Lineage (GTDB taxonomy): Bacteria > Pseudomonadota > Alphaproteobacteria > Rhizobiales > Hyphomicrobiaceae > Hyphomicrobium_C. Next base: position 35,539 of record NZ_JADZBI010000043.1, read on the forward strand.
CCGTCAACCTTCCAGATGCTTCCAGGCCCGCCGCCGGGACCGAACTGGCCCGCCATCCATTCCGCGTTGGGATGCCCTTCCTTCACGCGCTCCGGGTGCCCATCGCCGTCGGCATCGGGGATGACGATCTGCAATCCATAGGCGGACGTGGCGCCGAGATAGATGTTCGGAACGCCCACCGTAGGATCGGGCTTCAGGCCGTCGTCGAGGCCGACCGCGAACACCTGCCCGACGTCGCGCGCCTTCACCTCGAGGCGCGGTGCGACGGAGAGCACTTGCCCCGAAGGCGGCGCGCCCGCATCCAAGGGCAACACCTTCACCGAGGCGCCGTCAAGGTCGATGAACGTCTCGTCGATCGCGTCTGCGGACGGCGCGGTGTCGGCCGTCCGCACGCCAGAGAAACCGGTCACGACGGCATCGCCCCGGATCAATGCCGTATCCTCGGCGCGGGTGGAGTGCAAGGTTCCAACCCAGAACAGCGCGCCGAGGACCAACGTTGCGGGACCATATTTCCAACGAAGCATGACCGGTTCTCCAGCATGGGAGACGTGGCGCGACATGCACCACCTCGGCAGGTCAGTCGCCGCGAGCCGGCGACCGGTTCAAAATCGGTTCATTGACGCGCGAATAGGCTATGCTTCCGGCACCGCGGCGGGATTGAACCGTCTCGCGGTCTCCTCGCGACCAACAGTTACGGCTGGTGTCGGCGACATGACTTCTCCCGGCGATGACCGCGTCTTGATCGAACGGATTGCGCGCGGCGACCGGGAGGCGCTGAAGGATATCTATGGCCGTCACCACATGCGCATCTACCGCTTCCTCGTGCGCATGACGGGAAACGAGGGTATGGCCGAGGACATCATGAACGAGGTCTTTCTTGCCGCCTGGCAGGGCGCCAGCCGCTACGAAGGCCGCTCCGCGCCGCTGACGTGGCTGCTCTCCATCGCCCACAACAAGGCGGCGAGCCGCATGCGCAAGCGCCAGGCGGCAACGGCACTGCTCGATGCCGCGGCCGACGTTGCGGACCTCGCCGATACGCCCGACATCGTCGCGCAGAAGGAGGACAAGGGACGGCTGATCCGCCAGTGCATGGACGCGCTTTCGAGTGAGCACCGCACGATCGTTGACCTCGTCTACTATCAGGAGCGCTCGGTCGCGGAAGCCGCGGAGATCCTCGGCATTCCAGAGGGCACGGTCAAAACGCGCATGTTCCATGCCCGCAAGAAGCTGTCGGAGCTCCTCGCCGCGCGCGGCGTCGACAGAGGATGGCCGTGACATGACGGAGCGCGACGACATTGAGGCACTGTTGCCGTGGTACGTGACTGGCCGTCTTGCGCCGGCGGAGCGTGCGCGCGTCGAAGCGTATCTCGATGCGCATCCGGACGCAGCCAGGGGGCTTGCGCTCGCCAGGGAGGAAGCGGAGGCGTCCATTGCCGCCAGCGATGCGATTGCCCCACCGGACCCTGCAGCACTCGAACGCCTGATGGCTTCCATCGCATCCGCTCCGCAGTATCGACGCGCATCGGCGGCGAAGCCCGGCCTCATCGAGCGGCTGGCCCGCTGGCTCAGCTCGCTCGCGCCGCATCAACTCGCCTATGCAGCCGCCGGTCTTATCGCGCTGCTGATGCTGCAGGCTGTTACCTTGGGAACAGTTTTCATGATGCCCGACGCCGTATATCAGACCGCGACTGGTCCAGACGGCGGTGCCGCACGCTCGTCCCCCGCCGAACTGCTCATCGGCTTTGCCCCGGAGGCGACCATGGCTGACGTCTCGCACTTCCTCAAAGAGAACGGACTGACCGTCGTCGATGGTCCGCGCGCCGGTCTCTACCGCGTGCGCAGTGAATCGCAGGCCGACGCGGCCACGCTCGCGGACAAACTCAAGACATCGCCGATCGTGGCGTCCGTCCTGCCGGGACGCTGAGCCATGCGGACTCGGGTCGCCGCTGCAGCCGCGCTGCTGTTCGCTTTCCTTGCGTTGCCGATGTCTGCCGCCAACGCGCAATTCCCGTTGCGTGATGTCGAAGCCGGGAAGCTCGCCGGCCACTGCGGACCCGGCCGCAAGGCGATCGGCCGTCTTTGCATCAACGTCGGCCCGAAGCTCTGTCCACCCGGACGCATCCGCCTCAAGGGCCACTGCGCCAAGCTGCCGGACCGCGTCGTCATTCCCGGAAACATCACTTTGCCCTGCCCAAAGGGCCACAAGCGCCGCGGCAAGCGTTGCGTCGAGGTGGGCACGCCGCAGGTCTGCCCACCGGGCCGCGTGCGTCGTCACGGAGCCTGCGTCAAGACTCCGGACGATGTCGCCAATCCTGGTGGGATCGTCGAGCCATGCCCGAAGGGCCATAAGCGTCTCGGCAAGCGCTGCATAGAGATCGTCACGCCACAGCCGTGCCCGAAGGGCCAGGTCCTGCGGCGGGGCAAATGCGGCGCAGTTCCGGTTCCGCCTGTCGTGACATTTCCCGAGGAAGCCTGCCGCATGGGCTACGAACGGCGAGGCAAGCACTGTGTCGCCGTCGTGCCGCCATCGTCGCCGCCGTCCATCGCACCGCCCACTGCGCCGCCCAAGACCGCAACGCCGCCGCCGAGCGTCCCGCCGTCGATCCTCGCCTTGACCGCAAACCGGCCGCATCGACCGCGCGAGATCCTGGTTCTGCTCCCCACGGCCGACGCCCAGGCGAGGACAACGGATCTTATGCGCCGGCACAGTCTCGTCGCCGTCGACTCGTTGCCCATCCCCTTGATCGATGCCACGCTCGTGCGCCTCACCCTCGTCGACAACCGCCCGCTCGAGCAGGTCCTCGCCGCGCTTGCGGGCGACAGCAGCATCCAGGCCGCGCAACCCAACTATCGCTTCGAGGCGAGCGAGATGCATATCGCCGGCGTCAAGCATCGTCTCCAGTACGCGCCGGCCAAGATGCGCATACCCGAGGCGCATGCCATCGCCAGAGGACGCGGCGTCAAACTGGCGGTCATAGACACCGGCATCGACGAAACGCATCCGGAGATCGCCGGTGCGATCGCCAACCGCTTCGACTCGTTGCGCGAGGGAGCCCCACGGGCCGAGCCTCACGGCACGGCGATTACCGGCCTCATATCCGCGCGCCTCAGCCTGCAAGGCATCGCCCCCGAAGCGCGCGTGCTGTCGGTTCGCGCATTCGCCGGCGGCGAATCCGGTCCGCCACAATCGACGTCGCTGGCCCTAGTCCGCGCCATCGACTGGGCGTTTGCCGCCGGGGCGCGCGTCTTCAACATGAGCTTCGCCGGACCGCGGGATGAGTTGCTCGGCAAAGTCATCGCCGCGGCTGCAAGGAAAGGGGCCATATTCGTCGCCGCCGCCGGCAACGGCGGTCCGAACGCGCCGCCGGCCTATCCCGGCGCGTTTCCGGATGTCATTGCGGTCACCGCCACAGACGACCGCGAGCAGATCTATTCCGCGGCCACGCACGGTGGGCACATTGCTATTGCTGCACCCGGCGTCGATATCCTCGCGCCTGCGCCCGGTGCGGTCTACGACTTCTCGTCCGGCACGTCGATGGCAGCAGCCCATGTCACCGGCATCGTCGCGCTGATCCTTGAGCGCGATCCCGACGCGTCGCCAGCCGCAGTGCGTACGATCCTGACGAAGACCGCGCGCAAACCTAACGCTGCGGATCCCGCGATATTCGGCGCCGGCCACATCGACGCTCTGCGCGCGTTGGAGAATCTGGAAACCCGTGCCGGACTTGAGTGATCGCTTCTACCTGACCACAGGCCGGCTCGCACCGAGCCCCTTGCGACAACGACGGCTGTGGCCCGGATCTAAGCGGCCGAGCTGATGCTCGGATCTCTTGCGAGATTTAGACCCGTGCGAAAGCAAAATCCGGCATGGAAGCTCCGCACGGCTTGAGCGGCAGTGGCTTCCAGCAGGCGTTCCGCGTTCTGCATGGACTGCGCCAGGCTCATCGGGCCTTGAGCAATGCAGAAGCAGGCCGAAACGCCGACAGCGTGCAGCGCCTCGACGCCGTCTCCGATGCTGCCGGCCAGGAGGATGACCGGAATACCGAGCGCGCGCGCGCGGGAGGCAACCTCGGCCGGAATCTTCCCGCGCGCGCTCTGCGCATCGACACCGCCCTCGGCTGTGATGAGAAGGTCGGCTCCTGCCAACTTCTCATCGAAGGGGAGGTAGCGCCGCACCACTTCGAACCGCGGGATGAGTGTCGCACCACAAAGGCCCGCCAGCGCGGCGCCGATGCCCCCGGAGGCACCAGCTCCCGGCAAGGCGGCAACATCCCGGCCCGTGGCCTCATATACGCGCCGCGCAAACACGCACAGCGTATCGTCCAACTGCTCGACCAGCTCTGGGGATGCGCCCTTCTGCGGCCCATAGATCCGCGAGACGCCTCGCGGTCCAGTGAGCACGTTCTTCCAGTTGACTGCGACCTCGATCTCGCATGCAGCGAGCCTCGGGTCGAGATCCGAGACATCGATCCGGGCCAGTTTCCTGAGTGGCAAGGCGCCCTCGCCAAGCTCATGGCCATCGTGATCGAGAAGACGGGCGCCGAGCATGCGCACAAGTCCCGCACCGCCATCGTTGACGCCGCTGTCGCCGCAGCCGACGAGAATTCGCCTCGCCCCCAAGTCGAGCGCTTGGCGGATGAGCCGCCCGACGCCAGCGCTAGAAGCGCGTGCGAGGTCGCGTTCGGCCGGCGCGACGAGTAGCAAGCCCGCCGCAGCCGCGATCTCGATAACCGCCGTCGACTTCGTTGCTTGTCCGAGCAACCCGATCTCCGCCTCGATCGCCCGCCCGAGCGGATCCGTGGTCTGCACGCGGTGCAGCAATCCGTTGGTCGTTTTGACGAGAGCGCGCGTGAACCCTTCCCCTCCGTCCATGAGCGGCAACACGTCGATGCGCGCAGAGGGAAGCGCGCGGGCCGCTCCGCGCGCGATCGCGGCGGCCACGCGGGGTGCGTCGAGACCTTCCTTGAAACCGCTCGGCGCAACGAGAATGTTGAGTGCCATGCCGCTCTCTCCCTGCCGGCCACCGGATCAGGGATTGAACGCCGAGCCGCCCACTTCATTCCCACCGGCTGCTGAGAACATTCCGATCGCCGGCCACAGGACGAGCGCGAACCCGACGAGAATGATCCACGAGATCAAAAACAGCGGCGCCCCGAGCCGCACGAGATCGCTGCGGAAGGATCCAGAGTCCGTGCCGCTCGCGAAGATCAACAGCGACTTCGCGCCATAAGGCGTCAACTGGCAGAACCCCGTCCCGAGCGCGATGACGAGCGCGAGCGGCACGATGTCGAAGCCGGTCTGGGACAGGGGGACCGCGATCGCGGTGATGAGGACGGATGCGCGCGCGCTGCGGGAGGGAATGACAACATGCGCGAGCATGGAGAGGCATGCGATCAGCGCGACGGTGGCCGCTTCACTCGCCAGGACAGCATGCGGCAGGGCGGCCATGAGCCCTGCACCGATCGTTCCGGCAGCGCCGGAGGCGACCATTGCATCGGCCAGTAGGACGGTGGAGACAAGAAGCACGAGGAGCTTCCAGTCGATCGCTCTGCCCATGTCGCCAATGGCCAACGGTTGAAGTCGCGACGTCAGCAGGACGAGGCAAAAGGCCGAGAGGAGTCCCACCCCGGCGAGGCCAATTCCAAGCCAGCCGCTCGCCATCCACAACGCCACCGTCGCCGCAACGACCGAGAGCATTCCCACACGCACCGCGCCAAGCCGCCCATGGGTGCCGGAAGACGCGCAAATGAGCCGTCGACGCCGATCGTGGTCCAGAAAGAGTCGCATGACGAGCCACGCAGCCGCAAAGCTGGTCGCGAGTGCAACCGGCAACGCGGGCAACATCCAACCCAAGTAGCCGATGCGTCCACCACCGGATTTCTCGATGATCTCGAGCGCCACAACATGGGCCGCAGCACCCGTCAGCACCCCGCCGGCCGACAGGAGAACGACGCTTGGAACGAGCAGGGCGAACGCACGGTCCGTGAGCTCGTCATCTACCGCTTTGGCGAGCATGCGATGGATGGGCACCAGTATGGCCGCCCGTACGGACGTCGCGGGGAAGACGAAAGCCGTGGCCATGACGAGCGCTGTAGTGCGGTAGGCGAGCGACGACACCGGCATGGAGCGCCGCAAGGCGAAGGCGCTCAGCACCTCGAAGAGCCCCGCGCGCCGTATTGCGAACGCGATGACGTAAGCCGCGATCAGCAGCCAGACGAGATCGTGGCGAGCCGCGGCCACTATCTCCCTGATCGCAATGACGTCGAGGGCTGCCAACATCAGGACTGCAAGCGCCCCGGTGATCCAGTCTTCCGACAGGGCGAGGCACCACGCCGCAAGCGCGCCCGCATAGATGACAAGGACAAGGCGTTCCTGCACCTCCAGGCCCCGCGTCACAGACCAGGAGACCGTGAGGACAAGCGCGAACACGAGCCAAGGAACAACGCTTCGCACGGCAGCCCTATGCGCCAGGGCCGTGGTCATTTCCAGGCTCTGTCGATGAGCTGCTGCTCTTCATCCGGTTTCACGACGTCCGTGCCGCCGAGCAGCGACACCAGCGCCTTGAGCGCTTCCTGTTCCGGTGCGCCCGCTGGGGTGTAACGCGATCCGTCGCCACTGTCCTGGTGCGCAATGGTGGCCGTGCCCTCCACGCTCCAGATCCCGGTCTCCGACGAGCGGCAAGCCACTGCCGCCATGCGCGGCACGAGGTCGGGAGCGAGCACTTCGAACTCCCGACAGATACGGGCGTTGCGGTCGCGAAAGGTGCCGGCGACCATGAGATGCTCCCTGCTATCCGACGCTCGACCGACAGGAATAGGATCGCCGGATCTCCGGGTCTCGAGAATGCTCGCAAGCTCGCTCCCGGCATCAACCGGCCCCGGCACGAGAGCCCGCGCGATGTCCGTCCGTGCGCTCGGCAACGACCAGATGAAGACAGCGGCAAAGAGAGCCGCCAGGCACGCGGCCATCGCCAGACCGAGGCGCGTGCCCGGACGCAGAAGCTCCGACCTCAACTTCGTCGGGAACACGCGGGCCGAGCGCTCGGTAGTCCCTCGGGCGGAGACCGGATCTTTGGCGTCGCCCTGACGGCCCAGAATCATCGCCACAAGCGCCGGGGATGGCGGATCTGCGTCATCCGCATAAGCGAGCCGCACGAGCTCCCGCGTGCGTCGAAAATCCTCGAGCGCGCTTTGCTCCTCGACTGAGAGCCCCGCCTGTACACCACCCACGATTTCCGGCGCCGAGCCCAAAAGATCGCCATCGGCATAAGCCATCAACTGCTCATCGGTGAGGCGCGCCATCTAACCAATCCTCCCTTCGCGTGCGGCCAGGGGCCGTGGGGCCTCGATCGCGCGGGCAAGCTTGCGCCGCGCCCGTGCCAATCGGCTCATGACGGTGCCTTGCGGAACTCCAATCACCTCTGCAGCGTCCTGATAGGAAAGGCCGTCGGCAACAACGAGCATCAGAACCTCGCGCTGCTCCTGAGGAAGCTCGGATATGGCCTCGCGCACGCGCGCCAGTTCCTGGCGTGCTATGGTTCGCTCCTCGATACGCGTATCGACCGGAACGATCGCCACGACATCATCCGTGAAATCAGCAGGCCTGCGGCGTTGCGCCTGCCTCACGCGATCGATATGTGTCGTCTTCACGATCTGGAACATCCATCGATCGAGGCGCGTGCCTTTCTCGAACTGGTCAAGCCGCGCCAGAGCCTTCTCGCAGGCCTGCTGAAGGATGTCGTCGCCCAGATCGCGCGAGCCGGCGAGGCCCCGCGCGAAGC
>NZ_JADZBI010000044.1 GCF_020852195.1 Hyphomicrobium sp.
TGTCTTCCGTCTCCCTTTGGTCGACGTGGATTTGCGAAAGCTGGACGTCCGCCGGCGCCGGCACCTCCACCGTCACCTTGTCCGTCTCCAGCTCGACGAGCGGCTCGTCGGCCTTGACCGCATCACCCGGCTTCTTCAGCCATTTGCCGACCGTGGCCTCGGTCACCGACTCGCCGAGCGTCGGCACGCGGATCTCAATCGTCATCGTAGTCCCGCCTCTTTCCTCGTCTGCCGCCGGCGCAGCCCCGGCGTTTCGCAACTCGAGATCGTATTGATCAGCACTAGCCCTTCAGCGCATCCGCCACCAGCGCCTTCTGCTCGAGAATATGTTTGCTCATGAGCCCCGTCGCCGTGGAAGCCGACGCCGAGCGCCCCGCATAGCGCACGCGCCGCCCGGCCGGAGCCAAGCGGTCGAGAACCCAGTTGATGTTCGGCTCGATGAACGTCCAGGCGCCCATGTTCTTGGGCTCCTCCTGGCACCAGACAATCGAGTCCGCATTCGGGAAGCGCCCGATCTCGTTGATCAGGGCCCGCGCCGGGAACGGATAGAGCTGCTCGAGCCGCAGGATGTAAACGTCGTGCAGCTCCTCCGCGTCGCGCGCATCCGCAAGGTCGTAGTAGACCTTGCCCGAGCACAGCACGACGCGCTTGATCTCGGCGTCCGTCTTGCGCAGGTCGTCCCACAGAACGCGATGGAACGTCGTTCCCGGCCCCATCTCGTCGAGACGCGACACCACGCGCTTGTGGCGCAGGAGCGACTTCGGCGTCATCAGGATCAGCGGCTTGCGGAACGTCCGGTGGAGCTGCCGCCTCAGGATATGGAAGTAGTTGGCGGGCGTGGTGCAGTTGGCGACCTGCCAGTTGTCCTCCGCGCAGAGCTGCAGGAAGCGCTCCAGCCGCGCCGAGGAATGCTCCGGCCCCTGCCCTTCATACCCGTGTGGCAGCAGGCACACGAGGCCCGACATCCGGAGCCATTTGCGCTCTCCCGAGGAGATGAACTGGTCGAAAACCACCTGCGCCCCGTTGGCGAAATCTCCGAACTGCGCCTCCCAGGCCACGAGCGCGTTGGGCTCGGCGAGCGAATAGCCATACTCGAAGCCGAGCACCGCTTCTTCCGAGAGCATCGAGTTGATGACCTCGAAGTTGGCCTGGTTGGGCGCGATGTGCCGGAGGGGCGTATAGCGCCGCTCGGTCTCCTGGTCGATCAGCACCGAGTGGCGCTGCGAGAACGTGCCCCGCTCGCAGTCCTGCCCCGAGAGCCGCACCGGGTATCCTTCCGTGACGAGCGTGCCGAAGGCCAGGTGCTCGGCCATGGCCCAGTCGATGCCCTCGCCCTTCGCCACCATCTCGCGGCGGCGCTCGAGCAGGCGCACGATGGTCTTGTGCGCGTTGAAGTCCGAGGGGATCACGGTGAGTCGCTTGCCCACTTCGCGCAGCGTCTCGAGCGAGACGCCGGTGTTGCCGCGCCGCTCGTCGCCGTCGGCGAAGCCGACGCCGCTCCAGCGCCCGTCGAGCCAATCCGCCTTGTTCGGCTTGTAGCTTTCCGCAGCCGACAGCTCCCCGTCGAGGAACGAGCGGAACTCGGCCTTCATGCCCTCGACATCCTCGGCCTTGACCACCCCCTCCTCTACGAGTTGCTCGGAGTAGACGTTCACCACCGACGGATGCTTGCGGATGCGGTCGTACATGATCGGCTGCGTGAACGCCGGCTCGTCGGCCTCGTTGTGACCGAAGCGGCGATAGCAGAACATGTCGACTACGACCGGCTTCTGGAACTTCTGCCGGAACTCGGTCGCGATCTTGGCGACGTGCACCACGGCCTCCGGATCGTCGCCGTTCACATGGAAGATCGGCGCCTCGATCACGCGCGCGACATCCGAGCAGTAGGGCGACGAGCGCGAATGGCGCGGATTGGTGGTGAAGCCAATCTGGTTGTTGATGATGAAGTGGATCGAGCCGCCCGTGCGGTGCCCCTTGAGGCCCGAGAGCCCGAAACACTCGGCGACCACGCCCTGCCCGGCGAACGCGGCGTCCCCGTGGAGCAGGAGCGGCAGCACGCCCGTGCGGTCGCCCGGCTCGCTCCGGAGCTGATCCTGCTTGGCGCGCGCCTTTCCTAGCACGACGGGATCGACGATCTCGAGGTGGGAGGGATTGGCGGTGAGCGACAGATGCACGTTGTTGCCGTCGAACTGCCGGTCCGACGATGCGCCCAGGTGATACTTGACGTCGCCCGAGCCCTCGACGTCGTCCGGCTTCCACGAGCCACCCTTGAACTCGTTGAATATGGCGCGGAACGGCTTCGCCATCACGTTCGAGAGCACGTTGAGGCGTCCGCGGTGCGCCATGCCGATGACGATCTCTTTGACGCCGAGCTGGCCGCCGCGCTTGATGATCTGCTCCAGCGCCGGGATCATGCTCTCGCCGCCGTCGAGCCCGAAGCGCTTGGTGCCTGTGTACTTCACGTCGGCGAAGCGCTCGAACATCTCGGCTTCGATCAGCTTCCTCAGGATGGCCTTCTTGCCCATCTCCGTGAAGCGGATGTCCTTCTCCTCGCCCTCGATGCGGTGCTGGATCCAGGACTTCTGCGCCGGCGACGTGATGTGCATGAACTGGTAGCCGATCTTGCGGCAGTAGGTACGCCGCAGGATGCGCAGCACCTGCCGGATCGTTGCCGTGTCGAGCCCGAGGTAGCGGTCGAGGAAGATCGGCCGGTCGAGGTCGGCGTCCGTGAAGCCGTAGGTCTCGGGCTTGAGCTCCTTGTGCACGCGCCGCTCGACGAGCCCCAGCGGATCGAGATCGGCCGCCAGGTGCCCCATCACGCGGTAAGCACGGATCAGCATGATCGCGCGCACGCTGTCCTGAATGGCACGCAACGACACCGCCGGCGAAAGCTCGAAGCCGCCGACATGAGCCTTGGCCTGCAGCTTGTCGCGCAAGCCCCGCTCGACCTCGCCGTAGTCGCCTGTCAGCGCCGAGACCAGCTCCGTGGGAGCGCCCTGGAGCTGCGAGAGCGGCAACGCCCACGAGGGCTCGTGGACGCCGCCCGCCCCATCGTGTCCGTCCTCGGAGGCCGCCGCGCTGCGCCCGTCGCGCATGCTCTCGAAAAAGAGCCGCCACTCGTCGCTGACGGATCCCGGGTTCTTCTCGTACTGACTTTGCAGCTCTTCGATGTAGGGCGCGTTGGCGCCGTCAAGAAAAGACGTGCGAAGGAACTGTTCGTTGAGCGCGTGCCTCGACATGTGAAACCCCGCAGTTGCATCCGGCGCGCGGCCGGAGAGGAGGTGACCATCTCTCCTGATTTAGGCAATTCTCCGCGCAATAGGTGACACTTATATATATGGTACGTGTTCAGCCCTTTAAGACTTTGGTCAAGGTGGTCCCCAGAGAGGCCGGGCTGTCGGCGATGGCGATGCCCGCGCGCCGCATGGCCTCCACCTTGTCCTCGGCCCGCCCCTGACCGCCGGAGATGATCGCGCCCGCATGCCCCATGCGCCGGCCCGGAGGCGCCGTCATGCCGGCGATGAACCCGGCCATCGGCTTCTTGCGCCCCTTCTTGGCCTCGCTGATGAGGAATTGAGCAGCCTCCTCCTCCGCCGAGCCGCCGATCTCGCCGATCATGATGATCGAATGCGTCTCGGGATCGGCCAGGAACAGCTCGAGCACGTCGATGAACTCGGTACCCTTGACCGGGTCGCCGCCGATGCCGACCGCCGTCGACTGGCCGAGACCCGCATCCGTCGTCTGCTTCACCGCCTCGTAGGTGAGCGTTCCCGAGCGCGAGACGATGCCGACCGTGCCCTTCTTGAAGATGTTGCCCGGCATGATGCCGATCTTGCACGCCTTGGGGGTCAGCACGCCCGGGCAGTTGGGCCCGATAAGCCGCGACTTGGAGCCCTGGAGCGCGCGCTTCACCTTGACCATGTCGAGCACCGGAATGCCCTCCGTGATGCAGACGATGAGCGGCACCTCCGCATCGATGGCCTCGAGAATGGCGTCGGCCGCGAACGGCGGCGGCACATAGATCGCCGTCGCCGTGGCGCCGGTCTTTTCCTTGGCCTCGAGCACCGTGTTGAACAGCGGCAGGTCGGCAAGCTCGGGATCGGCCGGCTTTGTGCCGCCCTTGCCCGGCGTGACGCCGCCCGCGACCTTGGTGCCGTAGCTGCGCGCCTGCTTGGTATGGAACGTCCCCTGGCTGCCGGTGAGCCCCTGACAGATGGTAACCGTGGACGTGTCGACGAGAATGGCCATGTCGTGTCTCTTGTTCCGGCAGTTCGAATGGAAGCGTTGGAAGGGGTTGGATGCGCCCGTCAGGCGGCGGCCTTGATCGCAGTCGTGATCTTGGCTGCGGCGTCGGCGAGGTCGTCGGCGGGCACGATCTTGAGCCCGCTCTTGGCGAGGATCTCCTTGCCGAGATCGACGTTGGTGCCCTCGAGCCTGACCACGAGCGGCACCGAGATCGCCATCTCGCGCGCGGCGGCGATGATGCCCTCGGCGATGATGTCGCAACGCATGATGCCACCGAAGATGTTGACCAGGATGCCGCGTACGGACGGGTCCGAAAGGATGATCTTGAACGCCGCCTGCACCTTCTCCTTGGAGGCGCCGCCGCCGACGTCCAGGAAGTTCGCGGGCTCAGCCCCGTAGAGCTTGATGATGTCCATGGTCGCCATGGCAAGCCCCGCGCCGTTGACCATGCAGCCGATCGAGCCGTCGAGCTTCACGTACGAAAGCTCGTATTTGGCGGCCTCGATCTCCATCGGGTCTTCCTCGGTCTCGTCGCGCAGCGCCAGGATGTCCGGGTGGCGAAACAGCGCGTTGCCGTCGAAGCTCACCTTGGCATCGAGACAGACGAGCTGGCCTTCCGTGGTGACGACCAGCGGGTTGATCTCGAGCAGGCTGACGTCCTTCTCGCTTAGAAACCGATAGAGTCCCGAGACCAGCTTGGCGCAGGCCTTGACCTCGTCACCCTTGAGCCCGAGGGCGAAGGCGATCTTGCGCGCATGGAACGGCTGCAGGCCCGTCGCCGGATCGACCGTCAGCGTCAGGATCTTGTCCGGCGTATCGTGGGCGACCTTCTCGATGTCCATGCCGCCTTCGGTGGAGGCGATGAAGGCGATCCTGGAGCTTGCCCTGTCGACCAGCGCCGAGAGATAGAGCTCACGTGCGATGTTGACCGACTCCTGCAGATAGACGCGCCGCACGACGCGCCCCGCCGCCCCCGTCTGCACGGTGACCAGCGTGCTGCCGAGCATCTGCGCGGCGAGCTGGCCGGCTTCTGCAGGCGTCTTGGCGAACCGCACACCACCCTTCTCGCCGGCCTCCGGCTCCTTGAACTTGCCCTTGCCGCGCCCGCCGGCATGGATCTGCGCCTTGACCACGATCGTCGGCGTCGAAAGTTGCCCCGCCGCCTTCTCGGCTTCCTCGGGCGTGAAAGCCGCAAAGCCCCTTCCGACCTCCACGCCGTACTTGGCGAGAAGCTCCTTGGCCTGATGCTCGTGGATGTTCATGGCAGCGCGTGATCCCCTGGGATGAGACGATGGTGGGGACGCGGCATAGGATGGGGTGTGTAGCCAAGGGGGCGGCCACACAGTAAGAGTAAGGAACCCGTCCGTACCCCGCGTCGGCTGGTGCAAGCTCGGGCCGTCAGGCGCCGAGCTGTGGGTTGATCTTGATGCAGGCATCGACCAGACCCTTGACGGATTCGATCGACTTCATGAGCATCGAGCGTTCGGCGGAGTTGAGGTCGATCTCGACCACGCGCTCCGTCCCGCCCTCGCCGATGATCACCGGCACGCCCACGTAGAGCCCTTTAACACCGTATTCGCCGTTGAGGTACGCGGCGCATGGCAGCACACGTTTTTTGTCCTTGAGGAAGCTCTCGGCCATGGCGATGGCCGAGGCAGCCGGCGCGTAGTAGGCCGAGCCGGTCTTGAGCAGCGCCACGATCTCGCCGCCACCCTTGCGCGTGCGGTCGACGATCTGATCCAGGCGCTCCTGGCGGATCCAGCCCATCTTGACCAGATCCGGCAGCGGGATGCCGCCGACCGACGAATAGCGCACAAGCGGCACCATGTCGTCGCCGTGCCCACCCAGCACGAAGGCCGCAACATCCTCGACCGAAACGCGAAATTCCTCGGCCAGGAAGTGCCGGAAACGGGCCGTGTCCAGCACGCCCGCCATGCCGACCACCATGTTGCGCGGCAGGCCAGAGGCCCGCTGCAGCGCCCACACCATGGCGTCGAGCGGGTTGGTGATGCAGATGACAAAGGCGTTCGGCGCATACTTTCGTATGCCGGCACCGACCTGCTCCATGACCTTGAGATTAATCCCGATCAGGTCGTCGCGGCTCATGCCGGGCTTCCGCGGCACGCCGGCCGTAACGATGCAGACGCTCGCGCCCTCGATGTCCGCGTAGGCATTGGTCCCCTTCAAGACGGCATCGAAGCCCTCCACGGCCCCGGACTGGGCGATGTCGAGGGCCTTGCCCTGCGGCAGCCCCTCCGCGATGTCGAATATGACGACGTCGCCAAGCTCCTTGAGGCCGATGAGGTGGGCGAGCGTGCCACCGATCATTCCGCCGCCGATCAACGCGATCTTCGTGCGCGCCATGAACCATTCTCCCTGGAGGTTCGCCCTGGGCCGGGCTTGCGTTGCTGAGGTGAGTCGATGTCCTGATGGCTCCGTGGCCGGCTCACCCCCGGCGCGAGGAAACACGGCCTTGGTAGGACGAAACGGGTAGGGGCTCAAGTCCGACGGACGTCTCTCGTGCCGCCAAAGCGGGCAACGGCCTGCTCAATCCGCGCCGGAAGGCTTAATCCGTAGCCGCGAGCCGCCCGTTCTTGGCCAGATAGGCCTCGCTGCGCATCTCCATGAGACGGGAAGCGGTGCGCTCGAACAGCACCGCACCGTCGCCTTCCGGATAGAGCTGGTTGGGCTCGGCCTCCGCGGACACGATGAGGCAGTTGCGGTTGTCGTAGAGCGTGTCGATGAGATGGATGAGGCGGCGCGCCTCGTTGCGGCGAGCCGGCGTCAGCACCGGGATGCATTCGAGCATGATGGTGTGGAAGGCGTGCGCGATATGGAGGTAGTCGAGCGCCCCGAGCGGCTTCTCGCAAAGATCTCCGAACGTAAAGCGCGCGACCCCCATGGACGCGAGCGGCACCACCACCTGGCGCCCCTTGACGTCGATGGAGGCCGGCGCCCCGGGGTGGTGACCGGTAAGCCTCACCCAGTGTTCCTCGACCCCGGCCGCCGCGCGCGCGTCGCAGGGGCTGAAGTAGAGCTGCCGCCCCGCGAGCTTGTCGAGACGAAAGTCCTTGGCCGCCTTCAGCTCGACGACGTCCACATGGCTCTGCAGGAGATCGATGAACGGCAGGAAGAGCGCGCGGTTGAGGCCGTTCCAGTAGAGGCGCTCGGGCGGCGCATTGGAGGTTGCAACCACCACCACCCCCCTCGCGAACAGCGCCTTGAACAGCCGGGCGAGGATCATGGCGTCGGCGATGTCGGTGATCGTCAGTTCGTCGAAGCAGAGAAGACCCGCCTCGGCCGCGATCTCGGCGGCGACGAACGGGATCGGATCGCCATCCGTCGTCGCCCTGCCACGCTGGATGCGATCGTGCACCTCGCTCATGAACTCATGGAAATGCAGCCGTCGCTTCGGCGTGAACGTCGCCACCTCGTGGAAGAGGTCCATGAGCATGGTCTTGCCGCGTCCGACCGAGCCGTGGAGATAGACGCCACGCGGCGGCGCGGCACGCGGGCGGAAGAGCGAGGCAATGCGCCCGCCACGCCCCGCTGCCTGCCAGCCATCGAGCTCCTCGGACAGGCGATCGAGCCGCCGCGCCGCGGTGCGCTGCGCATCGTCCGCCTCGATCTCGCCGAGCGCAACCCGCCGTTCGTAATGAGCCAGAACCGTTCCCGCCATGCCTACCCCGAAGCACCCGCGGCGCTGAAACTGCCAGAAAGCCGCGCCGCTTGCGACAGCATCCGACGTGGAATAGCGGGCCTGGACAGGCTCTCCCCTGCGTTAACCACAACCCAGCCCAGCGGATTTTGCAGTGCAGCGTAGGCAAAAGGCCCACACCACCGCAAAAGCGACAAAACGCTATACGTACGGTCACTTATTTGGCGCATTGTGCAATGCACAAAGCGCCCTATATCGAAAAGCGGCGGCCGGTGCTCCGGCGCGCCAAGCCGCGAAGGAAGGTGGCACCGGCTCAAGAGAGGCGCCGACGTCGCCGATCCCCACGGCTCGAATGGAGGGGTATCTCTATGAGTGAGCATACGCATGCGGGCGGCACCATCCGCAAGCTCTGGCCGCATGAGAAAGGCCTGTTTCGCGACCACCTGCTCCGCTTGGACAAGGCAAGCCGCATGGCGCGCTTCGCGCACGGCGTCTCGGATTCCTTCATCGAGGAGTACGCGGGCCACATGGCCGAGGCCGGCTCCACGGTGTTCGCCTACATCGAGGATGGCGAGGTGCGCGCCGCTGCCGAGCTGAAGAAGCTGGGTGACACCTGGGGTCGTGAGGCCGAGGCGGCATTCTCCGTCGAGGCGGCCTACCAGGACCATGGTCTCGGCACCGAGCTCATGGGCCGCGTCATCCGGGCAGCACGCAACCGCGGCGTCCACCTTATTTATATGAGCTGCCTCGCATCCAACGCGAAGATGCAGGCCATTGCCCGCAAGCACGAGGCGGACCTGCGCTTCGAGCTCGGCGAGGTGATCGGCGAGATCGTCCCCCAGGAGCCGAACTACTTCTCGATCCTCGCCGAGGCGGTGGAGGATCGCGTGGGCTTCATGATGGCGGTGCTCGACCTGCAGCGCCGCGTCGTGAAGGCGGCGTGAAGCCACTGCGACTCGCTTTCCCGATCCCGACTCCATCTTTTTTGCAGCGCAAGGAGCGGAGTTTCTCACTCCGTTTCGCTCGCGCGCTGCTGATATGGAGTCGAGAATGACGTCGTAGAGTCTTGAATATGGACGAAATTGTTGACTTCACGCAACACTTTGCGTCGAATGCGAATAAATCGACGAGCTGAATCCATTTTGCATGTCAACAAAATGATCGAACTTGCTCATGATTTTTTTGT
Organism: Hyphomicrobium sp.; assembly: GCF_020852195.1. Classification (GTDB taxonomy): domain Bacteria; phylum Pseudomonadota; class Alphaproteobacteria; order Rhizobiales; family Hyphomicrobiaceae; genus Hyphomicrobium_C. Next base: position 9,090 of record NZ_JADZBI010000044.1, read on the forward strand.
TCCGAAATGATTCGGACTCTAGAGGGAGAGAATACTATGGCTAAGACTGTGAAGAAGGCTCCGGCTCGCAAGGCTGCGAAGAAGCCGGCTGCTCGCAAGGCTGCGAAGCCCGTCGCTCGCAAGACCGTCCGCAAGACGGCTGCGCGCAAGGCCAAGCCTGCCGCCAAGAAGCGCCGCGCCGCGTAACGGCACGATCCGCCTTCCCCGCTCCTGTCTGGGCAACAGGGCGGGTGTCGGCGGGTTTCTTGGAAAGACGGCCAACTTGAAGACCGGTGGCAGCGCGACGCGCCACCGGTCTTGTCGTTTCTGGGGTCCGGCTATTCGGGCAGGTGGCTGACCGCTTCGATGTTGTGGCCGTCCGGATCGATCACAAAGGCCCCATAGTAGTTCGCATGATAGTGGAGCCGAAGCCCCGGCGCCCCGTTGTCCGTGGCGCCTGCCGCCAGCGCCGCCTCGTAGAAGGCGCGCACCTGGGCGCGGTCCTGAGCGGCGAAGGCCACATGCAGCCGTCCCGTCAAGGGTTGCCCGGTCCCGATCCAGAACTGCGGGCGGCTGACCCCGAACCCGGCATAGCCGCCGGGTCCGCCGGAGTCGGAGAGGTCCATGTCGAGCAGGAGCTGGATGCCGAGCGGCGCCAGCGCGGCGCTATAGAATGCCTTCGACCGCTCGTAGTCGGACACGGGAAATCCGATGTGATCGAGCACGCAGGCTCCCTCCGTCTTTCGCCGGCAAGGTTCGGCCTCAACCGAAGTCGGCAGAACACTACACCCGCCGCTGCACCATGAGCTTCTTGATCTCGGCGATGGCCAACGCCGGCTTCAGCCCCTTGGGGCATGCCTTCACGCAGTTCATGATGGTGTGGCAGCGGTAGAGGCGGAACGGATCCTCGAGATTGTCGAGGCGGTCCCCCGTCGCCTCGTCGCGGCTGTCAATCACCCATCGGTAGGCCTGCAGCAGGGCCGCCGGCCCCAGGTAGCGGTCGGAGTTCCACCAGTAGCTCGGGCACGACGTGGAGCAGCAGGCGCAGAGGATGCACTCGTAGAGCCCGTCCAGCTTGGCGCGGTCGTCGCGCGACTGCCTCCATTCCTTGGGCGGCGTCGCCGTCTCCGTCTTAAGCCAGGGCTCGATCGAGCGGTGCTGCGCATAGAAGTTCGTGAGGTCCGGCACCAGGTCCTTGACCACCTTCATGTGCGGCAGCGGATAGACCTTGACCGCCCCTTTGACCTCGTCGAGGCCCTTGAGGCAGGCGAGATCGTTGGTGCCGTCGATGTTCATAGCGCACGACCCGCAGATTCCTTCCCGGCAGGAGCGCCGGAAGGTCAGCGTGGGGTCGATCTCGTTTTTGATCTTGATCAGCGCGTCGAGCACCATCGGCCCGCACTGTTCCTCGTTCACCCAGTAGGTGTCGATGCGGGGGTTCTCGCCGTCGTCCGGGTTCCAGCGGTAGACCCGAAACTCGCGCCACTTGCCCGTGCTATCGGGCGCATTCCACGTCTTGCCCGGCTTGATCTTCGAGTTCTTGGGAAGAGTGAGCTGAACCATGGAGCGCCGAGCCTCGCGGTCGTGGAGGGGAACGATCCCTCATGTCATGAAACCGGGATCGGGAGCTGTCAACGATAAGCCACCCCCGCAGCCATGCGATGCTTTGCCCCCGCACGAAAGTCGTGCGACCACGAGCGACATACGCATCGACTTTCGGCTACGCCCTCCAAACCAGAAGCACAAGCCGCTTCGCGCCTTGTTTGGTCCGAGCGCGATGCGCAGGCCCGATGGCGATTGCGCGCTAGTGCCGGACGGGCAGGAGATGCGGTGTGGCCACCATGGCCTCGGCGCCCGCGATCAGCGACGGCTCGAACAGGCTCGCCTGCCTGAGACCGACCCACTTGCGCCCGGCCGCCAGGCTGCCCGAGGGACCTGCCGCCCGCCAGATCTGTGCGAACGAGCGGGCGGCGTGGCCGGCCGTCACAGGGCTTTCGGAATAGAGTTCGTAGGCATCGCGCTTCAAGGGATCGCGCCGCATGCAATCACCGATCCAGGCGGTGACGCGGTCGAGAACGAGCTGCTCATGGGCGTCGAGCAGCCGGAGGTCGCTGACGAACCGGCACTCTGCACCCTCAATCTTGGCCTTCGAGGACTCGCGCACGAACAGCGCCTCCACCCGGATGCCCGCTGCCGCCAGCTCCGGCATCAGATCCCTGACGGCCAGCGCGACGGGGCTCTCCACGGAAAGCGCGAGCAGGCGGTAGACGGTTACGCCCGGAGCGACGCCCGCCGCGCGGTGGCAGTCCGAATGGCGTGTGATGAAGGCCTTGAGCCGTGCTTCCTTCTCCTCCCTGGCAATAACGTTCTGTCGGGCGTTTGGAGCGAAGGGCATTCTCTTTCTTCCTTGGCTGGGCGTGGCCGTAGAGACCACGATCCCGTCGTGCAGTCGTGGAGGCATTTAGGCGCCAAGACGGTTAAGCAAGTGTTGCGCCGCAAGGCTCCCGAGCCGTGCCGCTCGGCACGCACCGAGCGTCCCCACACACCGCCGCCGTGCCCGATTCGGAGATGAGATATCAGCTTCCGAAGATAAGCCGCCAAAAATACTGGCGAACATTCCCCGCCCAAGCGGCAGCGGATACGCCAGGGCAAACGCGGCAAGACGCGCGATGGGCTGCAGATATTTTTTGGCGTGTCCAATGAGGAAAGGACGCTTCGGGCGTCCGCTCCAGCCGATCGGGGCAAGCCGCTCTAGGCGCCGCTGCGCTCGCCGAACACGTAGCCGGAGCCGCGGACAGTGCGGATCGGATCGCGCTCCTTGCCGCGGATGAGCGCCTTGCGTAGCCGGCCAACGTGGACATCCACCGTGCGCTCGTCCACGTACGCATCGCGTCCCCAGACCCCGTCGAGGAGCTGGGCGCGCGAGAGCACGCGGCCGGGGCTTTCCATCAGGAACTCGAGCAGGCGGAACTCGGTCGGGCCGAGGTGCACCTCGCGCAGGCCGCGCGTGACTTTATGCGCCGGCCGGTCGAGCTCGATATCGGCAAAGCGCAGCACGTCGGCCATGCGATCGGGCGAGGCGCGGCGCAGGATGGCTTTGACGCGGGCCATCAGCTCCGGGAGCGAGAACGGCTTCACCACGTAATCGTCGGCACCGGTGGAGAGGCCGCGGATTCGGTCGCCCTCCTCGCCCCGCGCGGTCAGCATGACGATGGGGATGGACTTGGTCTCCATCCTGGCCCGCATGCGCCGGCAGATCTCGATGCCGGACACGCCGGGCAGCATCCAGTCGAGGACCAGAAGGTCCGGCTTCTCCTCGGCCACGAGGATTTCAGCCTCCTCCCCGTTCTCCGCATGGGAGACCCGGAAGCCCTCGGCCTCGAGGTTGTAGCGCAGCATCTCGGCGAGCGGAGCCTCGTCCTCGATCAGAAGTATTTTTGCCGTCATCGTTGGTAGCTCACGTCAGCCTGTCGCGCTCAACCCTTGGAGAATAGGGTGGAGCTGGTGTCGTCACCCTTCGGGCGGTCGTCTGCGATGTTTACGCCCTTGACCAGGAAGTGGATCGTCTCGGCGATATTGGTGGTGTGATCGCCGATGCGCTCGATGTTCTTGGCTCCGAACAGGAGATGCGTAGACAGCCCGATGTTGCGCGGATCCTCCATCATGTAGGTCAGAAGCTCGCGGAACAACGAATTGTACATCGAATCGATGTTTTCGTCGGCCCGCCAGACCGCAAGCGCACGGTCGGCATTGCGTGCCGAGTAGGCGTCAAGCACGTCCTTGAGCTGCGCGAGCGCCAGCTCGCCCATGTGGCGGAGGCCCGTCATCAGGGGCTTCGGATGCGACTCGTGCGCGATGGCCAGCGCTCGCTTGGCGATGTTCTTGGCGAGGTCGCCGATGCGCTCCAGGTCGCCGGTAATGCGCAGCGCCGCCATCACGTGGCGCAGGTCGTCGGCGAGCGGCTGACGCCGCGCGATCATGGAGATTACCTGCTCCTCGATATCGCGCTCGAGCTGGTCGATCTGCTTGTCCGTCTTCACCACCTGCTCGGCGAGTTGCGGGTCGCGGCGCTCGAGCGCGTCGAACGACTGGCCGAGGATGTGCTCGGCCAGACCGCCCATCTGGGCGATCTTCCTGTCGAGGAGGGCCAGCTCTTCCTCGTAGGATTTAACGATGTGCTCGTTCATAGGCTCTGGTTCTCCTTTGGGCCTCTCGGCCAGCGCAACTTGGGTCACGGCGGGCTTCGGCTTGGGGCGCGCGCGGCCCCACGGCATGAAGCCGGCCAACAGTGGTTTCCGGTCGCTCGTCATCGCTCGGTTTCCTGGCCGGGATCGCGGTTTAGCCGAAGCGGCCGGTGATGTAGTCCTGCGTGCGCTGGTCCTTGGGGTTGGTGAAGATGTCGTTGGTCGCGCCCTCCTCGACGAGGACGCCCAGGTGGAAGAACGCGGTGCGCTGCGAGACGCGCGCGGCCTGCTGCATCGAATGCGTGACGATGACGATGCAGAAATTCTTCTTCAGCTCGTCGATCAACTCCTCGACCTTCGCCGTGGCGATGGGGTCGAGCGCCGAGCACGGCTCGTCCATGAGGATCACCTCGGGGCTCACA
>NZ_JADZBI010000045.1 GCF_020852195.1 Hyphomicrobium sp.
ACGGGCTCAGGATCGTGATCGACTGCGCGAACGGCGCCGCCTACAAGGTGGCGCCGGAGGCGCTGTGGGAGCTCGGCGCCGAGGTGATCAAGATCGGCGTCGATCCCGACGGGCGCAACATCAACTACAAGTGCGGCTCGACGGCGCCCGAGGCGCTGATCGACAAGGTGCGCGAGGTGCGCGCCGACATCGGCATCGCGCTTGACGGCGACGCGGACCGCGTGGTGATCGTCGACGAGAAGGGCCAGATCGTCGACGGCGACCAGCTCATGGCGGTGATCGCGGAGAGCTGGAACCGGCGCGGCAAGCTCAGCGCCGGCGGCATCGTCGCCACCGTGATGAGCAACCTCGGGCTCGAGCGCTATCTCAAGGAGCACGGCCTGTCGCTGGCGCGCACGCCGGTCGGCGACCGCTACGTGGTGGAACACATGCGCCGGCACGGCTACAACGTGGGCGGCGAGCAGTCCGGCCATATCGTGCTATCGGACTTCACGACCACGGGCGACGGACTGGTCTCGTCGCTGCAGGTGCTGGCCTGCGCGGTAGCAACGGGCAAGCCCGTGTCGGAGGTCTGCGCGAGGTTCACGCCGCTGCCGCAGATCCTGCAGAACGTGCGCTACGACAGCGGCAAGCCGCTCGACGACAAGCGCGTGCGCAAGGCGATCGAGGGGGCGAAGCAGCAGCTTGGCGAGAGCGGGCGGCTCGTGATCCGTCCGTCCGGCACCGAGCCCGTCATCCGTGTGATGGCGGAGGGCGACGACGAGCAACTCGTCAATACCGTGGTCGGCGATATCGTCGAGGCTGTGAAGGCGGCAGCGGCGCAGGCGGCGTAGGCGCGGCGTCGCGATCCTTAAAGATTCCCTAACTTGCGCGCTAGGCGCAGCGCGTGCGCGTGTCGGCGCCCTGGCCACAGCGCGTCGCGCGCGGTCGCGATGTGCCCCGGAATGGAGCGCTGCTTAAGCGTCTATTAAGCGTTCCTCGACAATGCTCCCTTCGAGCAGTGCTGCGTTTCGCATGTCCCGCCGCAGCAACCGGGACAGCCTTCGAAAGGGACCGTCATGAGAACCTCACGCGTTTGCGGCCTCCTGGGCGCAATCGTCAGCGCAGCTTTTCTCTCCGTATCGTTCGTGCCGGCTCAAGCCGCCGATCTCGGATACGGCAGCGTCAAGGACATCCCGCCGCCGCCGTCGGGACGCGCGTGGTACCTCAAGGGCACCATCGGCATGAAGAACCCGGAGCCCGGCTCGATCTGGTCGGAGAGCTTCAACGACGGTGGCTTCACCGTGCACCACCACGACATCAAGAGCACGGCGCTTTACGGACTCGGCATCGGCGTCGAGCACAGCCGCTGGCTGCGCTTCGACATCACGGGCGAATACCGTGGCAAGCAGCTCTTCGTGGCGCAGGATTCCTACTACAGGCCGCCCTGCGGCGGTCCGGGGGACTGCGGCAGCAACGAGTACACCGCCGATCTCGAAAGCTGGCTCGGACTGTTCAACGCCTACGTCGATCTCGGCACCTGGCGCGGCGTCACGCCCTACGTCGGCGGCGGCATCGGCATCGGCTCGATCACCGTCATGGGCTACAAGGACGTCAACGTGCCGGCGGGCAGCGTCTACTACGGCGACAAGGACAAGACCACGACCAACTTCGCCTGGGCGCTCTATGCCGGTCTCGCCTTCGACGTGACGCCGCAGTTCACTGTCGATCTGGCCTATCGCTACACGGACCTCGGCGACGTGAAGACGGGCTCGGCCACGGCGTACGACCTGTCGGGCACGCATTCGGGACTCGAGATTCGCGACATCGTCTCGCACGATCTCCTGCTCAGCGCGCGCTATCGCCTGGATCACCCTGCGCCGATGTATCCGGTCGCCTTCAAATAGGATTGAAGGCGCGGCCCCGTAAGGTTTCTCGTCTCGGGCTGCGTCTTCGTTGGTTTTCCGCTCGGCGGGCCGGAAGCGACCGGCCCGCCTTTCTTTTTGCGGTGCAAGGACGGGGGCGGCGGTCATAAATTGGTCGAGAACCGGCCGCACGAACAGCAGACGAAGGCCGCAGGCGGGGGCGAACCTCAGCCTCGCGTCTCAGCCGGTCAGGCTCTATGCTCCGTGGGCGTAGGACGCCCTCTGCCAGGATCGTTCTCAACATTACACCAGCCCGAGAGGTTTTCCCGTGAAGCACGTGTTTGCCGTCGCGCTTCTTGTCTTTGCGGCCGCCGCAGACGTATCGCGCGCGGCAGAGGTCGAGGCTCAATCGCGGATCGATGCGGTCACGGTCTTTCCGATGGGTGCGGAAGTGGTGCGCGTCGCCAAGGTGCAGCTCGACAAGGGCGAGCATTCGCTCTTGTTCCGCGACCTTCCGGCGGGAGCGATCGAGGGCTCGATCCGCGTCGAGGGGACGGCCTCGGGCAAGCTCGAGATCGGGTCCGTGGACACGCGCCGGCTGTTCGTGCCGCGTGCGGACGCAGAAGCCTCGGCTTCCGAGCGGCGTCGCATCGAGACCGAGATCGAGGCGCTGAGGGACGATCGCGCGCGCCTCGAGGCACAGGTGCAGGCGGCGGAGACGCAGAAGCAGCTCATCACCAACCTCACGCAACTGCCGACGCGGCCGGCGCCTCCCGTCGGTGCCGAGCGCGGCGAGGACTGGACGGCGATCCTGGCCTTGATCGGGGCCGGCTCTGCCGAGGCGCAACGGGCGCTGCAGGACGCGCAGGTCAGGATCCGCGAGACGGACCGCAAGATCGAGGACCTCGAGAAGAAGCTCGCCGAGATCGCGCCGGAGAAGACCGAGCGCACGGAGGCGAAAGTGTTCGTCATCGCGCAGTCGGCACTCGAGGTCGACATCACGGTGCGCTATCAGGTGGCGCACGCGTCCTGGACTCCGCTCTACGACGTGCGGCTTCAAACCGGCGACAAGACGGTGGCGCCCAAGATCGATCTCACGCGCCGGGCCTCGATCAGCCAGAAGACGGGAGAGAGCTGGGAGAACATTGCGCTGACGCTTTCGACCACGCGTCCGTCGGCCGGCGCGTCGGCACCCGAGCTTCGCCCGTTGATCGTCGATTTCGAGCCGGAGGCACGGCCTCCGCCGGCGCCGATGGCCATGGCGCCCGCAAGCGGGCGCGCGCGGTCCATGGACGAGGGTGCCGCCGAGATCGCCGCGGAAGATCAGCTCGCCGCGCAAGAGCGGTTTGCAGCCGCCGCCCCGCAAAAACAGGTGGTAATGGCTGAGCGCCCGGCGGAGGTCGTGCGCGCGCCGTTCCATGCGCTCTATGCGGTGCCGGGACGGCTCACGGTTCCCGAGACGGGGGAGGCCAAGCGCGTGCAGCTCGCCGCTGAGACGATCGAGCCGGAGCTCACCATCCGTACCGTGCCGAAGGTTGAGCCCAAGGCCTATCTCTACGCCAAGTTCAACCTGCCGAAGGGCTCGCCGCTGTTGCCCGGCGCGGTGTCGCTGTTCCGTGACGGCACGTTCGTTGGGACGGGCCGGCTGCCGATCCTTTCGCCCGGCGAGGAGCATGAGCTCGGATTCGGCATCGATGATCTGGTGCGCGTGCGCCATGCGATCTCGGAGGAGACGCGCGGCGAGACGGGGCTGATCTCCACCTCGCGCACGGACAGCCGCAACTTCCTCATCTCGGTCAAGAGCATGCACGAGCGGGCGGTGTCGCTCGCGGTGTTCGATCAGGTGCCGGTGTCGGCCAACCAGGACATCAAGGTGGATCTGACCGGCAAGGCGCCCACCCGCGAGAACGTCGACGACAAGCGCGGCGTCATCGTGTGGGAGGGGAAACTCGAGCCCGACCAGGAGCAGACGATCAGCTTCGGCTACCGGGTGTCGTGGCCGTCGGCGAAGTCGGTGATCTACAGGCAGTAGGCCGGGGGCAGCCGAAGGGGCGCCGGCAGCGCAGGGTTAAGGCGGCCAGGGCTGCGTGGAATCGGCTGAAAATGGCCGTTTGGGCCGGAAAACCGCTTCCACTTTTCCTCCGGCGCTTTAAACGTAGCTTTTGGTTCCGGCCCCGGCTCGATCAGCCGGGGCCATTTCATGACATCTGGTGGGAAGAATGGCTAACGTCGTGGTCGTCGGCGCGCAGTGGGGCGACGAGGGGAAGGGCAAGATCGTCGATTGGCTCTCGGAGCGGGCCGACGTCGTGGTGCGATTCCAGGGCGGACACAACGCGGGCCACACGCTCGTCATCGGAAACGCGACTTACAAGCTGTCGCTGCTGCCTTCGGGCGTCGTGCGCGACGGCAAGCTCGGCGTCATCGGAAACGGCGTCGTTGTCGATCCGTGGGCGCTCATCGCCGAGATCGAGAAGCTTGAGGGCCAGGGCGTCGCCGTCAATCGCGACAAGCTCAGGATCGCGGAGAACGCGGCGTTGATCCTGCCGTTCCACCGCGAGCTCGACGTCATGCGCGAGGAGGCGGCGGGCGACGGCAAGATCGGCACCACGGGGCGCGGTATCGGGCCGGCGTACGAGGACAAGGTGGGACGGCGCGCGATCCGCGTGCAGGACCTGCGGAACCTCGCGACGCTCGGGCCGAAGGTCGATCGCCTGCTCCTGCATCACAATGCGCTCCGGCGGGGCCTCGGTAAGGAGGAGGTCAGCAAGGACGCGGTGATCGCCGAGCTTTCCGCCATCGCGCCCAAGGTCGTTCCCTACATCGATGTGACGTGGGAGCTGCTCGACGAGGCGAAGAAGGCCGGCAAGCGCATTCTGTTCGAGGGCGCGCAAGGCGCGCTGCTCGACGTGGATCACGGCACCTATCCGTTCGTCACCTCGTCGAACACGGTAGCGGCGCAGGCAGCGGCCGGCGCCGGCGTCGGGCCGGGGGCGCTCGGCTTCGTGCTCGGTATCGCCAAGGCTTATACGACGCGTGTCGGCGCCGGGCCGTTCCCGACCGAGCTTACCGACGAGATCGGCGAGACGATCGGCGTCAGGGGCCACGAGTTCGGGACCGTGACTGGGCGCAAGCGGCGCTGCGGCTGGTTCGACGCGGTACTGGTGCGGCAGGTGGTGAAGGTTTCGGGCATCGATGGCATCGCGTTGACCAAGCTCGACGTGCTCGACGGCTTCTCGGAGATCAAAGTGTGCGTGGGCTACAGGCTCGACGGCGAGACGCTTTCTCGCCTGCCGGCCGGCATCAACGCGCAGAACCGCGTCGAGCCGGTGTGGGAGACGTTCGAAGGCTGGTCGCAGTCGACGCAGGGCGCGCGGCGCTGGGCGGACCTGCCGGCGCAGGCGGTGAAGTACGTCAAGTTCATCGAGGAGCTGATCGAGTGCCCGGTGACGCTGCTCTCGACCAGCCCCGAGCGCGACGACACCATCCTCATGAAGGATCCGTTCGAGGATTGAGGGGCGTGGTGACGCGAGAGCGGATCCGATTTGGCTTGAAGAAACTTGGCTCTCTTATGTGATGGCCAGGCTTGACCCGGCCATGACGTGAAATCAGACGCAAAGGCGTATTGGGTCAGCGGCCGGAGATCTGGCCGCGGTAGTCGGTGAGCGCACCTTCAGTCAGCTCGGCGGCCAGAAGGCGTGCCGGATTGACGGGTCCTGGCAATGTGATGATCCCCGGTGCGACAGGCTTGAATCCGAAGCGGCCATAGTAGGGCTCGTCGCCGACCAGGATGACGAGGCGAATGCCGGCGGTGCGTGCGGCGTCCATTGCCTCCTTGATCAGCGTGCGACCGTATCCTTGGCCCGCGTGCTCGGGTGCAACGACGATGGGACCCAAGAGGGCGGCTCCCGTCCTTCCGCCGATGGCGATCTCGGACATGCGGATTGCCGCGGCAATGTGGTCGCCAGCGGTTGCCAAGCGACAGAAGTCGGAAATCTCGCGACCCGGCCCCATCTGCTCGCGCACGCGGTAGGCCGTGCGCGCAAACCGCCCTGGGCCGAATGCACGATCGTGGAGGGCTGAGATCAGGGGAATATCCCCGGGCGTGGCGGGCCGGGTTATAATTTTTGCGAGCATCGAACTGGATCCTGGCGTTCGTTCAGACGGGGCGCATCAGCGCGCATGGCGCGGCATCGGCGCTCGTCGCCGCGAACTCTCGCTCAGGATGGTGGACCGGGTGCGCATGGGCCGCGCCTTTAGCATGGGCGGTGGGGCGGGTCCAGGGTGTCACGAGGTCTCGGGATTTCACCAGTGCGGGGCGCGCGGCCGGGCGCCCATGATCTCGAGAACGCGCTCGCGCGTCGGCGGGTTTACGCCGTCCGGCAGAGCGTCCCAGGGGAACATCGCCTGCTCGGCGATCTCGGCGTTGGGCCGCGGCACGGCCTCCTGGCGCCAGGCGCGCACGACGAAGACGGCAATATGGTCGCCAGGGAACAGGCGATGGTTGGCGAACAGCCCGAACAGCTCCGGCGGGCCGGTGATCTCGACGCCGGCCTCCTCAAGCAGCTCGCGTCTCAACGCATCCTCGATGGTCTCGTCCTTCTCGACGCCGCCGCCCGGGAAGTGCCAGCCGGGCCGGTAGGTGTGACGGATCAGGAGCACGCGGCTTTCGGCATCCAGCACCACGCCCTGCGCGCCTAGCGTCAGGCCGCGCGAGTAGCGCCAGTAGCGTTGCAGCGCCTTGAGGATCATTTTATCAGGCGACACACGGCCTCTCCCGCGGATATGGTCTCACCGCTTACCACGACTGACCATAGCTCCTTGGTTTATCGTAATTTTTATCGGAGAATCGCTGTCCGTCCCAGATCCCGCGCGGGACGGACTGCCGCGGGGATGCGACGGCGCGCACGGCTCGAGGGCATATGACCGAGACTTTCACCCTTGTCCATATTTCCGACGTTCACCTGGGACCGATCACGGGCTTTCATCCCCGGCACTGGAATACGAAGCGGGCGCTCGGCTTCCTCAATTG
>NZ_JADZBI010000046.1 GCF_020852195.1 Hyphomicrobium sp.
CCGTCTCCTCGTTCACATCGAACACGATCAGGCGCAGCTTGACCTTCAGCGGCGCCGAGTAGGTCATGTCACGCTGCATACACTCGTCGACGTCATACTTCGGCGGCTCGAACTCGTAGCGCACGAACTCGAGCGTCGCGCGGCCGGAGAAGTCGGAGATCGGAAACACGGACTTGAAGACAGCCTGCAGGCCGTGATCGTCGGGGCGGCCTCCAGGCGGCTCCTTGACCATCAAAAAGTCGTCGTAGGAGCTCTTCTGAACCTCGATGAGGTTCGGCATCTCCGCGACCTCGCGGATGTGACCGAATTGCTTCCGAATACGCTTACGGCCGTTGAACGTCTCAGCCATGTCCGCTCCTCATCTCGCCGGGGTCGTGCCGGGGGCTGCACGACCGCTCGTCTTGTCTGCCCAGCGCCGGGGTCGCCATCCCCCGCGCATCGTCGATGAACCTCTTAAACGGCTCACCGGAGGGCCTCATCGAGGGGGCGAACCCTCGGGAGAACCTCCGGAAAACCGTCTTCCGGTCCGCCATTCGGCGGACCGGATCTATTGGCGCCCGCCTTCGGCAGGACAGGCAACAGGTCGCAGGCGGCAGGCAGCAGGTTCGATACTGATGCCCGTCGCCTGCTGCCGGATGCCTTACTTCAGCTCGACGACCGCGCCCTGGTCCTCAAGCTGCTTCTTGAGCTTCTGGGCCTCGTCCTTCGAGACGCCCTCCTTCACGGTCTTGCCGCCGGCCTCGACGAGGTCTTTGGCCTCCTTGAGACCGAGGCCCGTGATGGCGCGCACTTCCTTGATGACGTTGATCTTCTTGTCGCCGCCCGACTTCAGGATGACGGTGAACTCGGTCTGCTCCTCGGCCGGGGCCGCAGCAGCGCCGCCAGCGGGGGCAGCGGCCACAGCAACGGCGGCAGCAGCCGACACGCCCCACTTCTCCTCGAGAAGTTTGGCGAGTTCGGCTGCTTCGAGAACGGTTAGCTTCGACAGGTCATCAACGATCTTTGCGAGATCCGACATTGTATATAGTCCTTCCGGTTAAGCCTTCGAGAGGGGCGCTTTGTCCCAGCCTCGGGGAGGCTGGAGCGCCGGTTTCAAGTCCACAATCGCTCTATGCGGCTTCGCCCTGCGATGCCTTGGCCTGGATGACGCGCGCAAGCTTGGCGCCGGGCTCCTTGACCGTGCGGGCGATCTTCGTCGCCGGCGCGTTCAAGAGACCGATCAGCTTGGCCCGCAGTTCATCAAGCGAGGGTAGGTCGGCGAGGGCTTTGACGCCGTTCGCATCAAGGATCGAGGCGCCCATCGCGCCACCCAGGATCACGAGCTTGTCGTTCTCCTTGGCGTACGTGACGGCCACCTTTGCCGCGGCAATCGGATCCTTCGAGTAGGCCAGTATGGTCGGCCCGGTGAAGAGATCGGAGATGCCTTCGGCCTGGGTATCCTTGAGCGCGAGCTTCACCAGCTTGTTCTTGGCCACCTTGACCGAGCCGCCCGCCTCTTTGACGCGTTTGCGGAACTCGGCCGACTGGGCCGCCACCAAGCCGGTGTTGTGGGCGACGACGACCACGCCGGTGTCCTTCAACACCTCGTGGAGGTTCGTCACGAGCTCGTGTTTCGCGGCTCTATCCACCTCAACACTCCTGGTTGCGATCGGACCCTGAGATCACGATCGCGGTTGCACCTTGCCGCAGCTTGCAAGCTCTCCCTTGGTAGGGAGTGCTCTGCTGCGACGCTCGTCCTGTCCCGACCGCGCGCGTGAGCGGCACGGTGCTGACCCAGAAGGCTCATACCGGAGAGGCGCTCCGAAGAGCGACAAACCGGGTGGTCTCCCGTCTCATGCGGGCCCTCGTTCGAGGATTAAGCTTCGCCGGTTGCCCGGCTCGGCGCCCATCAATCTTGGACAGGTCTCCCGCCGTCCGACCCGGAGGTCCTGGGCTGGAGATCCACGCCGGAGACACATGCCTCGCGGCGCGGAATTCTTTGTCGGACCGATCATGGTCCGATTGCGCTGCCCGGCTTACGCCGCCGGTGCAGCCGAAACGACGGATCCGGTGTCGATCTTGACGCCCGGACCCATGGTCGAGCTCAGCGACACCTTCTTGATGTACGTGCCCTTGGCGCCCGTGGGCTTGCCCTTGGACACGGCATCAACGAACGCCTTGATGTTCTCTACGAGGGCCTGCTCGGTGAAGCTGGCCTTGCCGATGCCGGCGTGAACGATGCCGGCCTTCTCGACGCGGAACTCGACGGAGCCGCCCTTGGCGCCCTTGATCGCGCTCGTGACGTCCATGGTCACCGTGCCGACGCGCGGGTTCGGCATCAGGCCGCGGGGGCCGAGCACCTTACCCAGGCGACCGACGAGGCCCATCATGTCCGGCGTCGCGATGCAGCGGTCGAAGTTGATGGTGCCCTTCGACACGATCTCGACCAGATCCTCGGCGCCAACGATGTCGGCGCCGGCGGCCTTGGCCTCCTCGGCCTTGGGGCCGCGGGCAAAAACCGCGACGCGTGCCGTACGGCCGGAGCCGTTCGGCAGGTTACAGACGCCGCGCACGACCTGATCGGCGTGCTTGGGATCGACGCCCAGGTTCATGGCGATCTCGACCGTCTCGTCGAACTTGGCCTTGGCGCGCGACTTGATAAGGCGCACCGCCTCGTCGACGCTGTAGGCCTGGTTGCGATCGACGCCCTTCCTGACCTCGGCGTTGCGCTTGCCGCCAGCAAGACGGGTCGCGGCGAGCACCTCAGGCGCGACGGACGACTTCTTCGAGGTCTTCTCTTTGGCTGCTGCTTCCTTGGCCATGCGACTACTCCACCACCCTGAGGCCCATCGAGCGGGCAGAGCCGGCGATCGTCCTGGTGGCCTGCTCCAGATTGTCCGTGTTCATGTCCTTGATCTTCAGCTTCGCGATGTCGCGGAGCTGGGCCATGGTGATCTGCCCGACCACGTCGCGGCCGGGGTTCTTCGAGCCCGAGCCCGGCTTGCCGGTCGGCTTCATGCCGGCCGCCTTCTTGATCAGGTAGGTCGCCGGCGGCGTGCGCATCTCGAAGGTGAAGGAGCGGTCGGAAAAGACCGTGATCTTCACCGGAATCGGTGTACCCTGTTCAAGGTCCTTCGTCTTCGCGTTGAAGGACTTGCAGAACTCCATGATGTTGACGCCGCGCTGGCCAAGTGCAGGGCCGATCGGCGGAGACGGATTGGCCGCTCCCGCCGGGACCTGAAGGTTGATGTAGCCGTCGATCTTCTTCGCCATCGTATCCCCTAAGTTCTAGAGGAAGCTCCATGCTTCCCAAGGGTTAGCGGTCAACGGGCGAGCAGTCCGCTCGGCCCTCCCGCGGGTATGGGCAGATGACCGCCACGCGGCCGCCCCTGCCCCTCGACCGGCGCACCGCAGCGCACCGGAAGCTCTTCAAATCTCTCCTCGCTAGGCCGGCACCTTCTCCACCTGCTGGAACTCAAGCTCGACCGGCGTCTTGCGGCCGAAGATCGAGACGCCGACCTTGAGGCGCGAGCGCTCGCCGTCCACTTCCTCGACCTCGCCCTGGAACGAGGCGAAGGGTCCGTCGACAACCTTCACCTGCTCGCCCACCTCGTAGATGATCGAGGGCTTCGGCCGCTCCACGCCCTCCTTGACCTGGTTCAGGATGCGGGCGGCCTCGTCGTCGGAGATCGGGATCGGCTTGTTGTCCGCGCCCAGGAACCCGGTCACCTTCGGCGTATTCTTGATGAGGACGAAGGCGGCGTCCGTCATCTCCATCTTGACCAGCACGTAGCCCGGCAGGAATTTCCGCTCGGCCTGCACCTTGCGGCCGCGCTTCAGCTCAACCACCTCCTCCGTCGGCACCACCACCTCCTCAAAGAGTTGGTCGAGCCCCGCCGACCGCGCGCGCTCCTTGATGGCGTCCGCCACCTTGCGCTCGAAGTTGGTGTAGGCGTGAACGATGTACCAGCGCTTGGCCATTCTCAGATCGTCTCTCGTGTCCTGCATTCGCGGGGCGTCCGCAGTCGGCGCTCCCGCTCAAGAATTCAAGCGCCGAACCCAAGCACCAAGTTGACCAGCCACCCGAGCAGCAGGTCCGGGACACGGAAAAAGACGGAGGCGCGCGCCACCATGACGCGGACCAGAAGCGTGGTGAGCCACACGTCCGTC
>NZ_JADZBI010000047.1 GCF_020852195.1 Hyphomicrobium sp.
AAGGACACCTGCGTCGCCGGCATCAGGGAGCATCTCGAGGAAGCCGGCATCCATTCGGGCGACAGTGCCTGCTCGCTGCCGCCGTACTCCCTGTCGCCGAAGATCGTCGCCGAGCTTGAGCGTCAGGCGCGCGAGCTGGCGCTGGCGCTCGGCGTCGTCGGCCTCATGAACGTGCAGTTCGCCATCAAGGACGACGAGGTCTACGTGCTGGAGGTCAACCCGCGCGCCTCCCGCACCGTGCCCTTCGTGGCCAAGGTCATCGGCAAGCCGATCGCCGCCATCGCCGCGCGCATCATGGCCGGCGAGCCGCTCGCGAGCTTCGGCTTGAAGCCCGCCGAGATCGATCACGTTGCCGTCAAGGAGGCCGTGTTCCCGTTCGCCCGCTTCCCCGGCGTCGACCCGATCCTCGGTCCCGAGATGCGCTCCACCGGCGAGGTGATGGGCGTCGACCGCGATTTCTCGATCGCCTTCGCCAAGAGCCAACTCGGCGCAGGCCAGAAGCTGCCGACCGCCGGCACCGTCTTCGTGTCGGTCAAGGACAGCGACAAGGACCGCATCGTGGCGCCCTTGAAGGAGCTCGTGGAGCTCGGCTTCAAGGTCATCGCCACGCGCGGCACGCGCCGCCACCTCGAGGCCAACGGGGTGCAATGCGAGGTTGTGAACAAGGTCCTGGAGGGCCGGCCGCACATCGTGGACGCCATGAAAAACGGCGATGTGGCGCTGGTGTTCAATACAACCGAAGGTGCCAAAGCTGTGTCCGACAGCAAGGACATCCGGCGCACGGCCTTGCTTCACCACATTCCGTATTATACAACTTTGGCCGGTGCGGTCGCTGTGACGCGCGCGATCAAGGCGCTCAAGGCCGATATCCTCAAGGTGGCTCCGCTGCAGGCCTACGTCGGCCGCGCCTCTTGAGACGATTGGGCCGCGTCAGGCGTTATCCCGCGACCAAGTCCCATTAGAGTACAGGGATCTCACGGATTAGGGTGCTGGCTTCCGGCCAGGCCGATTGGGAGACTTTAGCGATGTCGCTGGAACGCGTGCCGATGACGATCGAGGGCTTCAAGTCGCTGGAGGCGGAGCTGCATCGTCTGAAGGCCGAGGAGCGTCCGCGCATCATCCAGGCCATTTCGGAGGCCCGCTCCCACGGCGACCTCTCGGAGAACGCCGAGTATCACGCCGCCAAGGAGGCCCAGGGCCTGAACGAGGCCAAGGTCGCCGAGCTCGAGGACAAGCTCTCGCGCGCCGAGGTGGTCGACACCGCGAAGCTTTCCGGCGCGAGCATCAAGTTCGGTGCCACCGTGACGCTGGTCGACGAGGACACCGACGAGAAGGTCAAATACAAGATCGTGGGCGACCTCGAGGCCGACGTGAAGAACGGCAAGATCTCCATCTCGAGCCCCATCGCGCGGGCCCTCATCGGCAAGTCCAAGGGCGACACCGCGGAGGTGACGACGCCCAAGGGCGCGCGCTCCTACGAGGTGCTCAAGGTCGAATGGAAGTGACGGCGCGGGCGGCCAGGCGGGGGGACACTCCGGCGCTGGCTGCGGCCTCCGTCGATACGTCCTCTAAAATTGCCGTGGACCGGCGCCAGCTTCTCGGCGGGCTCGCCGCCGTGCCGCTTGCGGCGTCCATTCCTGCAGGTCGCGCCGCAGCAGCCCGGCCGGCCGCGGCACCCATCATCGACGTCGTGCTCGCCCCAGGGCTCACCGTTCTGGTCCAGGACGCGGGCGAGACCGGCGTCGCGGCCTTCGAGAGCGCCGACGGGCGGCGCACGGTCGCCTCCGATTTCGAGCGCATCCGGACCGCCTATCTGCCGGCTTCGACATTCAAGATCCCGCACACGCTCATCGCCTTGGAGACGGGCGTTGTCGCAAGCCTCGACGAGCCGCTATTCAAGTGGGACGGCACGGTGCGCACGCTCGACGGCAAACCCATCGACGCCTGGAACCGCGACCAGACGCTGCGCGAAGCGTTCCGCAACTCGACCATCTGGGTCTACCAGGAGGTTGCCCGCAAGGTGGGGCCGGAGCGCATGACGCGGCTCGTTACGGCGCTCGACTACGGCAATCGCGCGGTCGGCGAGATCGACAGCTTCTGGCTCTCGGGTCCCTTGCGCATCTCGGCGCTGGAGCAGATCGCGTTCCTCGGCCGGCTGAGGGCCGGCGCTTTGCCGGTTTCGGCGCGGGCGCAGGCGCTGACGCGCGAGGCGATGGTGATCGAGACCGAGAATACCCATGTGCTCTCCGGCAAGACCGGATGGGCGTTCGATCAGAAGATCGGCTGGTTCGTTGGCTGGATCGAGGCCAATGGGGCTTCGCGCCTCTTCGCGCTGAACCTCGACGTGGCGGGGCAGAAGTCGCTCGCGGCCCGCACCGCGCTGGTCAAGTCAGCCGCCCACCAGCTCCGCGTCCTGTGACCTTGTTCGCTCTTTCAAACGCGTGCGGGCAAGGGCAGAACAGCGGCCTCTCTAGACCATGATCGCTTCGGACCCTATCAGTCCGAAGCGTGAATCATTGGTCTCATCAAAGGCTAGAGCGCGATCCCGGCTCAATCAAAGCTGATCGTGCGCTAGAACAACAAGAGGTCCTTCGTGGACACAAGCGTATCGTCCAGTTCCCCGCACCCGCCATCGGCCTTCACCTACAGGTCTTTCCGCCTCTACTGGCTGGCGCGTTTCTTGAACGGCTTTGCGACGCAGATCATCTCCGTAGCCGTCGGCTGGCAGATCTACGACGAGACGCGCAATGCCTTCCTGCTAGGCCTCGTCGGGCTGGTGCAGTTTGCGCCTGCCATCGTTTTCGTGCTCGTCACCGGCACCGTTGCCGACCGCTATAACCGCCGCACCGTCATGGGGCTTGCCACGACGCTCGAGGCGTTGTGCGTGGCGGCCCTTGCCGCGTTCTGGCTCGTGCACGCCGGCCGCGCCGCCGACCCTGGCGTCGTCTGGCCCGTGTTCGTCATCCTGACTCTCTTTGGCGTCGCGCGCGCGTTCCTGACGCCGGCCGTGCAGTCGCTGGCCGCCAACCTCGTGCCGCGCGAGTCGTTCCCCAACGCCGTGGCCTGGAACTCGTCGGCGATGCAGGCCTCCTTCACCATCGGGCCGGCGGTCGGCGGCCTGCTCTACGGCATCTCCTCGCTCGTGCCCTATGCGGTAGCGTTTCTGCTGTTCGGGGCCGCCGCGACGCTGACGCTCCTGATCCCGAAGCCCCAGCAGAGGACGAGCTCCGAGCCGCGGTCCATCGAGACCATGCTCGCGGGCTTCCGCTACATCCGCTCGAACCCTGTCGTGCTCGGCGCCATCTCGCTCGACATGTTCGCCGTGCTGCTCGGCGGCGCCACGGCGCTGCTGCCGGTGTTCGCGCGTGACATCCTGGAGGTCGGCCCGTGGGGGCTCGGCTTCCTGCGCTCGGCCGCCGGCGTCGGCGCCCTGGTGATGGTGGTCTGGCTCGTGCGCCACCCCATCCCGGACCACGCCGGCAAGGTGATGTTCGCCTCCGTCGCCGTCTACGGCCTCGCGATCCTGCTGTTCGGCCTCTCGACCACGCTTTGGCTGTCACTGCCGGCGCTGTTCATCATGGGCGCGGCCGACATGGTCAGCGTCAACGTGCGCGCCTCCCTGATCCAGCTCGCGACGCCCGACGACCTGCGCGGCCGCGTGACGGCGGTCAACAGCGTCTTCATCGGCGCCTCGAACGAGGTGGGCGAGTTCCGCGCCGGCACCATGGCCGCGCTCATCGGCGCCGTGCCGGCCGTCGTCATCGGCGGCGCCGGCACGCTCGCCATCACCGCGCTCTGGACGCGTCTCTTCCCCGCGCTCTACGCCAAGCGCAAGCTGACGTAAACCTGCCGTTCCTCACGCGTGAGGCGAGTTCTGCCCCAAGCACGAAAGCGATCATCGACGGCCGTCAGCCGAGGTCACTTTAGGGCCAGGAGCGGCCGTCGTTCGGCCGGAAATAAAGACAAATTCTAGATGATCAATCCCCACCCCCACCACCAAGAAACTTATCGCCACCGGTTCACGAACTGCAACGCGAGCCACGACCCCAGCAGCATGAGGAGCATCATGCCGGCCAACGAAGCGTAAAGCAGGAGACCTCCTGTGGCCGCGAGCGACCCTTCCAGATTGGAGAGCCCGAGTATCTGCAGGAGCATCAGTATCGGTATCACGAGCAAGTTGCCGACCTCGGCGGCCAAGAAGGCGCCGACGAGCGAGACGGGGATATTCACAATCCAGCCGAGCACACCCCGCTTGTTCGTCCACGCCTCGTGGACCCCAACGGCCATTGCCGCGCCGAGAAAAACCAGCGCCAGGGTCATTGGGCCACCGACGCTCGAGTCCGGCACCGCGCCACTGAATTGAAGTAGCAGGATGGCGATCACGGCGATCAGCGCGATGTACTGCATGAGGTGCGTCCCTACTGCTCTGTCGGGGGCATGCGTGTCCACATCCGCATTGGCTAAGCCTACTCACGCATTGTCGGGGACGGCCAGCGGCACGCCGGGCGCGCGCTTGGCGCGGCGGATGGCGAGGTTGGTCTTGACGCTCGCCACGTTGGGCGCCGCCGTCAGCTCCTTGAGCACGAAGTCCTGGAACGCGGGCAGGTCGGGCGCAACGCATTTCAGGATGTAGTCGCTCTCACCGGACAGCATGTAGGCCTCGCGCACGATGGGCCAGCCGAGCACGCGGTTCTCGAAAGCGTTGAGATCAGGTTCCGCCTGGCTGTGCAGCCCGACCAGTGCGAACGCCGTCAGCGCGAAACCGAGCGCCCGCTCGTCGACCAGCGCCGTGTAGCCTTGGATCACGCCCGCATCCTCGAGCGCCCGCACGCGCCGGAGGCAGGGCGGGGCCGATAGCCCCACGCGCTGGGCCAGCGCCACGTTGGTGAGCGCCCCATCGGCCATCAGCTCGCGCACGATGCGCCGGTCGGTTGCGTCGAGACGAAGGGCCATGGCACCTCCTGCAGAAGCCCGTCTCCGGCCTACGGCACCCGCGCAACAAATGCAAAGATTTCCTGCGTGAAGCGTACAAGGAATTGCCCGATCTACAACCCTGCGAGGGACTCGACAGCCATGGCGCGACCGTCGAAGGTGTCCGGCATGCATACCTCCACACAGGCGGCGGACGACCGCGCCCGCCCGCTGGTCGGCGCCAAGGCCTGGATCATCAGCGACGGCAAGGCCGGCCACGAGGCCATGACGCTCGGCGTGGCGGAGGCCCTCGGCCTTGCCGTCGAATGGAAGCGCGTCGCGCCGACGGGCCTTTGGAGGACGCTGGCGCCCTGGGGACCCGTGGCGCCGCGCGAACGGTTCGGCGCGCCGGGCACGCCCTTCGCGCCGCCCTGGCCCGACATCGCACTGGCCGCCGGCCGCGCGA
This sequence comes from Hyphomicrobium sp., assembly GCF_020852195.1. Taxonomy (GTDB): domain Bacteria; phylum Pseudomonadota; class Alphaproteobacteria; order Rhizobiales; family Hyphomicrobiaceae; genus Hyphomicrobium_C. Next base: position 5,378 of record NZ_JADZBI010000047.1, read on the forward strand.
CCACGCCCTACATTCGAGCGCTGAAGCGCAAGGCCGGCGTCAAGACCTACACCGTCGTCCTGATGGACCCGAGAACGGGGCCGGGCACGGCCGACCTCATCTGGGTGCCTGAGCACGACAAGCGCCGCGGGCCGAACGTGATCGCGACCCCGACGGCGCCGCACAGGTTCTCGGCCGAGCGTCTGGCCGAGCTCCGCGGCGCGCCGGATGCCGCCATCGCCGCGCTCAAGGCGCCGCGCATCGCCGTGCTCGTCGGCGGCCCGAACGACCGCTACCTCTATCCGCGCCCTGTCGTCGACAGGCTCGCGACGCTCGTGCGCTCGCTCGCCGACCTCGGCGCCGGCCTCATGCTCACCGTCTCGCGCCGCACGCCGGCCGATCTGGTCGCCGCCCTTGACGCCGCGCTCGCTGGCGCCGATGCCATCTTCTGGAAAGGCGATGGACCCAATCCCTATCCGCAGTTCATCGCCCACGCCGACGCTTTCCTGGTCACCGCCGACAGCGTCAACATGGCAGGCGAGGCGGCGGCGACCGGGCGGCCGATCTACGTCTTCGAGCCGGACGGCGGTGCTGCGAAGTTCGCCGCCTTCCACGCAGCCTTGCGCGCGAAGGGCATCGCGCGCGCCGCCCCGGCGCGGTTCGAGCGCATCGAGAGCTGGAGCTATCCGCCGCTCGACGCGGCGAGCGTTATCGCCGATGAGATTGCACGCCGCTGGCAGCGCCGCAGAACCATGCTTCCGGGCTTGACGTGACGCGCCGGACCGGGCACGCCGTCAGGTTCAGATGACTGCAATCGCCACCGAGAGCCCGCGCATCAAGGCCGGAGGGACGCTCCCCTCCGCCGAGACGCTGTCATTGGTCGGATGCTTCTGGCGTTGGATCGAGATGGCGATCCTGTTCGGCGCGGCGCCGATCGTCATGGGCTGGCTCGTGCACGGCGAGCGTATTCCGCTGCTCTCGGAGTACATCCCGCCCGGGACGAAGATCCCGATCTTCGTCGCGCTGCTGCCGGTTCTTTTCATCGCCGCATTCCTGCTGCTCATCGATCCGACCTTCCGCCTGCGCAACGAGCTCCAGCGCGGGCTCGGCTGGCGCAACGCGCTCTCGATACTGGTTCTTTTCGTCATCATCGGCGGCGCGGCGACGTGGTGGATCAAGACCTATCATCCAGCCTGGTTCCTCGAGTTCCCGACCAACCGGCCGAAGACCTACACGCACATCATGCTGGCTTATCCGCTGTTCTCGGTGATGGCGCAGGAGCTGCTCTATCGCTCGTTCTTCTTCCACCGCTATGGCCCGCTGTTCGGCACGCACCTGTGGCTGGTTGTGATCGTCAACGGCCTGCTGTTCGGCTACGCGCACATCGTCATGAATTCTGCATTCGCCATCGCCGCGACCGCCCTTGGCGGTCTCATTCTGGCCGCGCGCTATGCCGTGACGCGCTCCTTCTGGGCGGTCTTCATCGAGCACACGCTCTGGGGTTGGCTGATCTTCACCATCGGCCTCGGCCGCTACTTCGTCACCGGCGTCTCGAACGTGTGAAAAAGGACAATTCTGCCGCAGTCGCGCATCCCCGGGGATAAGTAGACCCGATTGAGTGCGCCGCGCCGATCCGCTAAAACCCCCGCAACTCCCGAAACCGCGCAAGGAAAGAGACGCCCCGTGGCGAACCCCCAGTACGTCTATCACATGCACAAGCTCTCCAAGACCTATCCGGGGGGCAAGCAGGTCCTGAAGGACATCTCCCTGTCGTTCCTGCCCGGCGCCAAGATCGGCGTCGTGGGCCTCAACGGCGCAGGCAAGTCGACGCTCTTGAAGATCATGGCCGGGCAGATGACGGATTTCGTCGGCGAGGCCTGGGCGGCCGACGGCATCAACGTCGGCTACCTGCCGCAGGAGCCGGAGCTTGATGCCGAGAAGGACGTGCTCGGCAACGCCATGGAGGGCGTCGCGGAGAAGAAGGCCATCCTCGACCGCTTCAACGAGATCGCCGCCAACTACTCGGAGGAGACCGCCGACGAGATGACGGCGCTGCAGGACCAGATCGACGCACAGGGCCTGTGGGACCTCGACACCCAGGTCGAGCAGGCGCTCGACGCGCTGCGCTGCCCGC
>NZ_JADZBI010000048.1 GCF_020852195.1 Hyphomicrobium sp.
GAGCCGGCATCGAGACGCCGGCCGAGTGAGCTTATGCTCGGTTGCTCAGGGTTCCTTCCGGCATTATAGGGGCTTAGCGTAACGGCCGTCCCGGACGGCACGCGATCCGTTCCCGGACGGCCTTACAAGGGCCACTCGGGTTGATGTAGACTCGCGGACCCCACCAGCTTGGATGGCCCCCCACGGAATGGAACGCCCTTTCTCTCTCCGCCCGCCGTGGCCCGTCTCGTTCCTCCTTGCCCTATCCATCATTGCGCTCGCCGTCCCGCTGCTCGCCCTTCTGGGCATGGAGGCGGCGCGGCTCACGACGTCCGAGCGCGCGCGCCTCTTCAACGAGGCACGCCTTGCCGCCGAGCGCATTGCCGCTGACCTGGATCAGACGCTGAACAGCTACATCGTGATCCTGGAGTCGCTCGCCACCACGCCAGCCCTGGCCGAGGACGATCTGGCGACGGTCTATCGCCAGGCCGAGGCGGCGCTCAGCTCGCGCGGCCTGTTCGCGTTCCTGCGCGATCCAAGCGGCCGCATGCTCTTCAACACCCGCCTTCCCTTCGGCGCCCCGCTTCCGACCAGCACCGGCTTCGACGGGCAATCGCACGTCGGCAAGAATGCTGTCATCTCCGACGTGGTGATAGGCGACGTCGCGAAGCGGGCCGTGATGTCGGTCAGCGTTCCAATCATGCGCAAGGGGAAGCTGCGCTACGTGCTCTCTTTGTCGCTCGAGCCGGGCCTGATGAAGGATCTCCTCGACCGCCAGAAGCTGCCGCCGGAGTGGCGCGGAACGATCACGGACCGCAAGGGAATCGTTATCGCGCGCACGCGCAAGCATGAAGAGTTCGTCGGCAAGCCGCTGTCCGAGGCCACCCGCATCGACGGCGCGGATAGCGAGCTGCAGGGCATGGATCTGGAGGGCCGCGCGGTCAAATGGGGAACCGCCCCCTCGCGCCTCTCGGGTTGGACGGTCTACGTGTCGGTTCCCACGGCGCTGGTCGAGGCCGCGGCCCGCGAGGCGCTTCTGAACTACGTGCTCATCGTTGCGGCGTTTACCTGTGTCGGCATCGCAGGCGCGGTCGGCGTGGCCCGCGTCATCACGAAGCCTCTCGACATGGCCGAAAACGCGGCCAAGGCGCTCGGCGAGGGCCGCTCGGTCGAGTTCGAGCCGACCCTCGTCACAGAGGCCAACGCCATCGGCACCGCGCTTGTCGAGGCCGCCGAGCTGCGCGAGCAGGCGGAGCAGCAGATCCTTCTGCTCATGCGCGAGGTCAACCATCGATCGAAGAACATGCTGGCCGTGGTGCAGGCCATCGCGCGTCAGATGCCGGCCAATGACCCCAAGCAGTTCGTGCGTCAGTTCTCGGATCGCATCGTCGGCCTTGCCGCGAGCCAGGACCTCCTGATCGAGAGCAACTGGCAGGGCGTACGCGTCTCCGATCTCGTCCGCTCCCAGCTCGCGCTGTTCCGCGAGCTGATCGGCACCCGCATCGAGATCTCGGGACCGCCCGTGCGCCTGCAACCGCCCGCCGCACAAGCCATCGGCATGGCCCTGCACGAGCTCGCGACCAACGCCAGCAAGTACGGCGCGTTGGCGGGCGCCGAGGGCAAGGTGCGCGTCTCCTGGCGCATGCAGGGTTCGGGAGAGGATCGCGAGTTTGTGCTCGTGTGGGCCGAGGAGGGCGGACCTCCGGTCAAGCCGCCGGAGCGCCGCGGCTTCGGCTACACGATCATGGTGGCGATGGTCGAGAAGTCGCTCGATGCCACGGTGACGATCGACTATGCGCAAAGCGGCTTGGTCTGGAAGGTCGTGGCCCCCGCGCGCTGCACCTACGACGGCCCCGAGACCGCCGGCGGCCCCGCCAAGCGCAAGGGCCCCTGACCGCGCACGTCTATCCTCCCTTGTGGGAGGGGTTAGAGGTGGGGGGAATCCCACCGGCAGACGGTCTGTAGTCCCCTCTCCTAGCCTTCCTAGAAAAGGGGCATGTCGCGAGCCTAGCGAAGCTTCCTATTTGCAGATGCGCTTGAGCCCGTTGCTGCCATGTCGGGCGAGATCGACATGAAAATGGTCGTGGTGCGCGCGGTCGTGGTTTGGCCCGAGCACGGTGGTGAACCGCTCGCACGCCCCGCGGTGCACGGCCCTGAGGTAGGCCTGCTTGGTCACGTCACCGTTCCAGTCGCGCTTGATGGAGATCTTGCGCCCGTCCGCGAGCGTGAAGCCCGAGACGTCGAGGGCGTTGGCATAGCCATGCTCGGAGAGCCGTGCGCCCGACACGTGGTTCATGGGCCGGCAGGAGTAGGACCCCGCCACCGCCACCTCGACCACGTCCGACCCGAAGTAGTAGCGGGCGGCCGGGTTGACGCTCTCTCGCACCCACCGCTCGACCTGCGGGATCATTGGGCAGCGGAGCATGGCGGCGGGCTTGAGCCGCACGCGGCCGTCGTCCACGGCCGAGAGCTCGAAGGGCCGCTCGGTCCCGCACACGCTGGGACCGCCGAGTGCCGACCGGCTGGCGATGAAAGTCGTATGCGCGAGAACGCCCGATTGGATGCAGGCGCTCTCCTCCTGTGCGCGCCAAGGCTCGAGCTTGGCGACGAAGTTCGGTCCGGAGCTGCATCCGGAGATGAGGGCCGGCATCAAGGCCGGCAGCACGAGAACGCGACTGAGACGCATGACGCTGGGACACTAGGCCGGTTAAGGCTAACGAACCGTGAATGTCCCATCCTCCCCACACGTCCTATCGCAGACTTTTTCGGCCGTTTGCGGCCGGGTCTGCGGCGTTCGTTGGGCTGCCGCGCGGCGGTTTTCCGGCAACGTATCGTCGACTTATCCACAGCGAAGGAAGACTCGGACGGAGAAACCGCCGTCCAACGATTTGAGTGTCTGCTACAATCCGAGCGTCCGTAGTGTGAGACGCTGACCGGCTCCCGCCATCGCATCCCTCCCTCTCAGAGGATAGCTGTCGGGCGCTGACACGGGCACTGTATGCGTACGGCGTCAAACCCCTTTCGTGCGTCGAGGCCCCGGCCCGAAGACAGTGCTGCTCGCTCGGCATCCCCCACGATGTTCCCTCGACGAGCACGCCTGTCTTTCACCGGGGCCTTGTGATTCCCGCGATCCGATCACGTGAGCGGGTGGCGTGCGAGGAACGCACGCACCGCCGCCTTGAACGTACGGTCGCCGGTTGCCCTCATGTGCTCGCGGCCCTCGATCACGAACGCCTCCGCGCCCGGGATGACGTCGGCAAGCTCCGTCGCCGACCCGCCGACCACGTCGTGCTCGCCGACGGCCACCAGTACCGGCGGGACGAGCGTCGCCACGTCCTCCGCCGAGATCGGCGCCCGCGCCGAGCGGATGCAGGCCGCGAGCGCCTTGAGATCGCTTTTCGTCTGCTCTGCGAAGACGCGGAACGAGCGCGCGGCCTGGTTCTTCACGTCATCGACGCTGGGCGCCTCGAGAGCATGCGCGATCGGGCCCGTTCCGGCCATGCCGCGCACCATGTTGATGCCGAGGCCGCCGAACACGAGGCTCTGTACGCGATCCGGATGCGCCAGCGCCAGGAACGCGGCAAGGCGCGCACCCATCGAGTAGCCGATCACATGCGCACGCGGGATGGCGAGGTGATCCAGCAGCCGCCGCGCGTCCTCCGCCATCTCCGGCGCACCGTAGTCCTCGACGTCGTAGAGCTTCTCGCTGCGGCCGTGCCCGCGGTTATCCAAGGCGATGACCCGGTAGCCGGCACCCGAGAGGTCCGCCACCCATCCCGTGTCGACCCAGTTGACGTAGGCGTTGGAGGCGAAGCCGTGGATCAGCAGCACCGGCTCCGCGTCCGGCCGCTCAGCGCCCTGATCGAGGTAAGCCAGCGTCACCCCGTCCGAACTGAACGTCTTCATCGCTGGTCGCGGATGCATCCTGGGCTGCTCATGAGATGACTTCGCCTCCGGCCGCGTCGAGGCGGTCGGCTGGGCGGCAGGGTGGCAGCAAACCGGCTGGGATTGCAACGTCGGAAAGTAGGCCTGTCCCTGGTCAGAGATGTCGCGTGTCTCAGCCTATGAATTCGCGACGGTAGCGGCTATGTTCGCCGCCAGCACTGCCGCGGGCAGTGATGAAGGGGAGGCCATGGCAAAGATCGCGACGCCTCATTTCGCCAACGACATCGGCGCCGAGAAGATCTTCGTCGGCGTCAAGGAGCTTCAGTGCATGGGCGCCCGGCCGCCCTACGACCATCCGCATGTCTATCTGGACATGGGCGCCGACAGCCAGATCCTGTGCCCCTACTGCTCCACGCTCTACGTCTACGACCCGCGGCTGCACGAAAGCGAGAGCGACCCGCGCGATTGCCTGGTCTCGCTGACGGACGAGGCGGCGTAGACATATCGCCGGCGGATCATGATCGCCACGCCGCCGTCCAGGAGCGCGCATCTCGAGAAGGTCCTGATCGCGGGTGGCGGCATCGGGGGCTTGGCGACCGCGCTCGCCCTTGCCCGACGCGGCATTGCCTCGACCGTGCTCGAGCGCCGCCTTCTGTTCGGCGAGGACGGTGCCGGCATCCAGATCGGACCCAACGGCACCCGCATCCTGGAGATGCTAGGCGCGGCCTCGGCGCTCAAGCCGCGCGTGACGGCGCCGGATGCGCTCCGCATTCTCGATGCGGCGACCGCACGTCCGCTCGGCACGTTCCCGTTGGGACGCTGGATCGCGGAGCGCCACGGCGCGCCCTACTGGGTGGCCCATCGCCGCGACCTGCACAACGCGCTGCTCGTGGCCGCCGAGCGAGAGCCCTTGATCCGCCTCCGCATGGGCTTCGACGTCACCGTCGTCGAGGAGATGGGCGACACGGTCACGGCCGTGTCGTCGGCCGCCGACGAGGCTCGCGGCGATGCGCTGATCGCGGCCGACGGCGCCTGGTCGATCCTGCGCAGGGACGCCTTCGCAGCCGGTACGCCAGTCTATACGGGCAAGTGCGCCGTGCGCGTCGTACTTCCGATAGAGGAGGTGCCGGAGGCGCTGAACCGGACCGAGGTCCACCTCTGGCTCGGTCCCGATGTGCACGTCGTGCACTATCCCGTCAGCGCCGGGCACGGCGTCGCATTGGTCGCCGTCTTCGACGATCGCCAGGTCGCGGCAGACTGGAGCGCGCCATGCGACCGCGCATGGGTCATGGCGCGCACGACCGGGTTTGCGCCGCTGCTGCAAGATCTGCTCGCAAAGCCGGAGCACTGGCGCCGCTGGTCCTTGATGCGGCTGGCGCGCCGTCCACGCGTGGCCGTGGGGCGCACGGCACTGCTCGGCGATGCGGCCCATCCCGTGCTGCCCTTCCTGGCCCAGGGCGGCGTCATGGCACTCGAGGACGCGGTCGTCGTGGCCGATGCGCTGGCCACCGATCCGGGCGATCCCGCACACGCGCTCGCGGCCTACGCCCGCAGGCGCGAGGCGCGCGTGCGCCGCGTGGCCCAGGCATCGCGGATGAACGGTGTCATCTTTCACCTGAGCGGCCGCATGGCTGCCGCGCGCAACATGGTGCTTGCGCGGACGCCACCCGAGCGCTTCATGCGTCGCTACGACTGGCTCTACGGCTGGACCCCGCCGCAGAGCGAGTAGCCCGCCTGCCCAACTTCGGACGCGCCGTACTGAGAGCGTCTCGGAAGGGCGGCACCCGCCGACCATGCTCCGGTTGCTCCGGAACTCGTTGACGGTGCAGGCTTGCCGATGAAGACAGCTCCCGAGCACAGGACCCGCTTCGGCGTCCGGCACCCAGAGTGGATCGAGAATGCGCTTTGGGCCCTTGCGTTGCGCAACGAGTGGTCCGGCTACCAGCTCAGACAGCATGTGAGACCGAGCGAATCGTCGGCCGCCTCCCGCCGGGATTTCTCGGTGTAGGCATACCGCGATGACGTGCCGGGGCCGTTCTGGAGCTGGCAGCGCTTCGGCAGAACCTCGACATCGCTGCCCGATGGGCGCGTGATCCATATCGCGGGCGAGCACGAGGACTTCTACGATCGGGATTTCTGCATCTACAATGATGTTGTCGTCGAGTATGCGGGCGGCGACCGCGAGTTCTACCTCTATCCGAAGGATGTCTTTCCACCCACGGATTTCCACACCGCGACCCTGATCGGCTCCCACATCTGGCTGATCGGCTCTCTCGGTTATCGCGATCTGCGCCGGCACGGCGAGACTCAGGTGCTGAGATTCGATACCCGGACGTTGCAGTTCGAGACGCTCGAGACCGCAGGCGACGGCCCGGGCTGGATTTCCCGCCACACGACGGAGCGCATAGGCGAGAACGCCCTGCTTGTCGTCGGTGGCAACATCCAAACGTCCGAAGGCTACACGCCGAACGCGCATGTTTTCGAGCTCGACCTGACAACGCTCATGTGGCGGCGGCGGCCCCACGGCGACGAAGCCGTCTTTCCGGTGTCCGCCGCGGACTATCACGCCTTCAGGAGCCCGCGCTACGGCTCCGGGAACCCCGAGGTTAGCCTCAACCCATTCTGGCTCGCGATGACGAGGCGTCGTTGGCGGCCGAGCCGCGCACGACTGCATTACGGTTCTGAGGTTGACGCCGGAAAATCAACGCGCACGGAAAAGGATGTGGTGTGGACGGCAGTCCGCGAAGGGGCGCTCACGGTATCGCTGCCCAATGGCCGGACGCTGCTGATCGGCGGCAGGATTCTGGATTATGGCGACGAAGGCGCGGATGCCTGGATCTACAACGACATTGTCGTGACCGCTCCGAACGGCGACATCCACGTCGCCACCTATCCCAAAGACGTCTTTCCCCACATCGTCTGCCCCGTCGGCGTCGTGCAGGGACAGCATGTCGTCATGTTCGGGATCGTCGATCGCGGCTACCATCCCGATCGAACGCGGGGTCCGGCAGTCCTGCGCCTCGACACAGGCTCCTGCGCCATCGAGCCCATCGACGCCGGCGAGCCACCGCTGCGCGTCAATCTCTACGCTGGCTGCGAGACGCGGGATGGCGAGCGGATCGTCTTTCCGAATGTCAGGCAGAACGCGGCCGACCTCGAGCTCGGGATACCGTTTGATCTTTCCTCTCTGAGCTGGGGGCAGCCCGTTCCGTATCGCCATCCTTGCCCGCTGGAGGAGTGATGCCATTGGGACGGCGCATCCTGCCGCTTGCCGGTCATAGCGAGTTGACGAACGCGACCAGCGCCGCGCGCTCCTCGGCACTCAAGGCTGCGTAGGCATCGCGCGCTGCCTGCGCTTCCCCGCCGTGCCAGAGGATTGCTTCCTCCACGTTCCGCGCGCGCCCGTCGTGCAGCAGGAACGTGTGGTCGCTCACCACCTTGGTCAGGCCGATGCCCCACAGCGGCGCGGTCCGCCACTCGCGCCCGTCGGCATCGCCTTCCGGCCGCGCGTCGGCAAGCCCCTCGCCCATGTCGTGCAAGAGGAAGTTGCTGTAGGGCCAGATCAGTTGCTTGCTGAGATGCGGCTGCCCCTCCACCGTGCCGGTGGTGAAGGACGGCGTATGGCATGCCGCGCAGCCCGCCTTGTGGAACAGCGCCTTGCCCTTGAGCACGACGTCATCGCCCGCGCCGCGCCGCGCCGGTACCGCGAGGTTCTGCGCGTAGAACGTCACGAGGTCGAGCAGCTCGCGCGGAAGCTCGAAGCCGCCCGCGCGCTCCGAGTTCCCGTTCGGTGCCGCAAGGCAAGCCGGCTGCGCCGCCGTGCAGTCGCCTGAGGGCTTCGGCACCAGGGGGTTGGAAAGCCCGATGTCGCCGGCGGCCGCCGTCGCGCTCTGGTCGAGGATGGTGGGCTCGCCCGCCTTCCAGCCGAACCGCCCGAGCATGACCTTCCGCTGGGAGAGCGACCACACCTCGTTGACGCGCCCCGAGATGCCGTCCTTGTCGACGTCGTCCGGATCCGCGTTGGCGCGGATGTCGGCCTCCGGTATGGCCTCCACCAGTCCGAGCCCGATCATCGGCGGCGCGATGCGCGGCGACAGCATCACCTTGGGATGCAACGCCCCGTACTTGAGGTCGACGATCGAGTACGTCGGCTTGCGCAGCGTGACGACCTCGCCACCCGCCAGCGTCACCGGCACATCCATATAGGTGATGTGCATCTGCCCTTCGCCGTCGTGGCCCTGGATGGCGATGTTCTGCAACTGGTCGCCATAGACGGGATCGGGAATACTGTTGACGCGCCGCTCGGCGAGGAGGCGCTCCTGCTCCTCGGTCTCCGGCGGGATGGAGAGGCGGAGGAACATGGAGACCGCCGTCTCGTCCGGCCAGTTGGCGAGCGGAGGACGCCCGCGCCCGTCCTTGAGATGGCAGTTCTGGCAGCCGCGCGCATTATAGAGTGGCCCGAGCCCGTCCGACGCCTGCGTGGAGGAGGGTGCCGCCACCCACAGCTTGCGGAAGATGGCGTTGCCGACCTTGAAGCGCGCCTCGCCCTCGAAGCCGATGCCGTGCGAGAAGTGGGAGAAGGCGTCGCGGTCCGTGACGCTCTCGCGAGAGGTGGCGGTGCCGCCCGGCATCTCCTCGCCGGGTTCGAGCCCGGCCGGCACCTCGACCGTGGGCGCGGCGATGAGCGACACCGTGCCCGCGGCCAAAGGCACGACGGCGGCGAACGCGATCATCCAGAACGTCTGTCCGAACGGGCGGAACATCGGAAGCTCCGGCTCCAGGCTGCGAGGCCAGTCAGCATGCCAATCGGCCGATCGCAAGGTCAAAGCCCCGCCCGCGGACCCTTCGCCGCGCCATGGCCTGACCTGAAGCAGCCGCGCCGGTGGTGTACAGATGCGGCCTAGTTGTCGCCGCCCACCTTCTCCGGCGCGTCGAGGCTGTCCGAGCCCTCGAACTTGATGCCCTTGAGGTCGAGTGCCGCGATGGCGCGCTCGAACTCCTTGGCCTGGGCGATCAGCGCGTCGATGCCGGCCTGGACGGCGGCATTGCCTTCCGCGTTGTCGAGCCCGATCATCTGGTCGTAGCGCTCGACCTTCTCGGCACGGTCGACGATGGCCTGCAGCTTGGCGAGGCTCGTCTCGATGGCGGCCCACACCTGGGCATCGGTCTCCGGCGACTTGTCCTTGACGAGGTCCGAGACGGAAGGTCCCGACACGACGCTGCCGTCCGTACGCTTATAGCGTCCGAGATAGACGTTTTGGATGCCGACCACGTCGCCGTAGTGGGAGTTGTGCGTGTTGTCAGAGAAGCAGTCGTGCTCCTCCTCGGGGTCGTGGATCATGAGGCCGAGCTTCATGCGCTCGCCGGCAAGCTCCCCGTAGGAGAGGCTGCCGAGGCCGGTGAAAATCGACGTCAGGCCGGTCTTCTCGTCGGCGAAGATGAACTTGCGCGCCTCGCCCTTGGCCCCCCACTGCTTGGTCATCCAGTCGAGGTCCTCGATCAGCATGTCGGTGACCGTCGTAAGGTAGGCCGCGCGCCGGTCGCAGTTGCCGTTCGGGCACGCCTTGAGATCGTAGTCCGTTGCCGGCCGGTTGCCGGCGCCGGGCTCGGTGCCGTTGAGGTCCTGTCCCCAGAGCAGGAACTCGATCGCGTGGTAGCCGGAGGCCACGTTGGCTTCCACGCCGCCGGCCTCGTGCAGGCTGCGGATCAGCTTCGGCGTGATCTTCGAGGCGTCTACCGTCTTGCCCGCGACC
>NZ_JADZBI010000049.1 GCF_020852195.1 Hyphomicrobium sp.
CACAGCGAAAGCGATGCCGACGTTGCCGCCCGAGGGGCTGAAGATCGCGGTGTTCACACCGATAACCTCGCCGTTGAGGTTGAAGGTCGGGCCACCGGAGTTGCCCTTGTTCACCGCGGCGTCGATCTGGATGAAGTCATAGGGGCCAGAGCCGATGTCGCGGCCGAGCGCCGAGACGATGCCCGCCGTCACCGTGCCGCCGAGGCCGAACGGGTTGCCGACGGCCAGCGCCCAGTCGCCGACGCGCGCCGGCTTCTCGGCGAACTTCACGAACGGGAACGTCTTCGACGACTTGATCTTGAGCAGCGCGATGTCGGTGCGCGGGTCGGTGCCGACCAGCTCCGCCTCGAGCTTCTCCTGGTCGTCGAAGCTGACGTGGATCTTGTTCGCGCCCTCGACGACGTGGTTGTTGGTCACCACGTAGCCGTCCTGCGAGATGACGAAGCCCGAGCCCTGCGCCTGCGAGGGGCGCTGCTGGGGCATGTTGCGGAATTCCTTCGGCAGGTTCTTGAAGAACTCGTAGAAGGGGCTGTCCTCGGGGATGTCGGGGAAGCCTTCGGGCAGGCCCTTGGCGTTCTTGTCCCGCTTGGCCCCCGCAACCACGGAGATCGAGACCACGGACGGCTTCACCTTCTCGATGACATCCGCAAAGGAAAGCGGCGCGCGGCCGAACGGCGTCTCGACCGAAGGCGCATCGGGGGCGAGCTGCGCCAGCGCCGGCCGCGGCGCGAGTCCGCCCATGAGAACGGCCACGGATGCCGCCGCGGCAACGGTTGCGTGTGCCATCCGGCGTCCCGAGGCTTCCTTCGACCTTGGCCCGGTCTTTGCTCTGGACGCCCTATCACCGGAAATAAGCATTCAAGTCCTCCGCTCAGAAGCGCTGATAACGACTGTCGCCTGCAGAGGTAGTCCTTCCGGCCTTACGGCTGCCTTTCGGCCACGTTAAGAGTTGGTAATGAAAGATTTCCTGCGACGCATCCGGGCCTTGAGGGCCGCTTTGGACCGCCCCCTTCGCGGCCTAGGGGCGGGCGTCCTCGCGGCCGGCCTGGCCGGGGCCGGCGCAGCCTGGTCGGGGCCGCTGCCGCAGCCACCGTCCGGTCCCGAATTCGGACCGTCGCGGCCCGGATTGCTGCACCGCGTCGCCGTTTTCGGGACAGACGACCGGATGGCGCTGCCGGCGGACAAGGCGGCGCTGCGCCGCTCCATCGGCCTCATCTACGAGGGGCGGTCGCATTCGGTGTGCACGGCGTTTTGCGTCGGCGACGACATGATCGCGACGGCCGGGCACTGCCTGTTCCGCACCGCGGGCGAGCGGCCGCTGCGTCTCAAGGGGGTCGAGTTCCGCCTGCAGCCGCACGACGGGCCGGCGCTCAGCTCACGCATCGCCGGATCGGAGCACAACGGAGAGGCGCAGCACGTGGCGGCGGGATCGCTGGAACTCCGCGTCCGGCCGCCGATCGACGCCGCCCAGGACTGGGCGCTGATCCGCATCCGCAAGCCGATCTGCAAGGGGCATGCGCTGCCGATCAGCCGGCAGCCCGCCCGCGCGCTGATCAAGCTGTCGGCGGCGCAGCGCGTCTACCAGGTCAGCTACCACCGCGACTTCGGCGCCTGGGAGCTGGCGCTCGGCGCGCCGTGCGCGATCCGCCGCTCGTTTGGCGGCGCGGACTGGAGGGCGATCGCGAAGGATTTCGTGGATGCGGATCATGTGATCCTGCACACCTGCGATACGGGCGGCGCCTCGTCCGGCTCGCCCATGCTGATCGACGGCCCGAAAGGTCCCGAGGTGGTCGGCATCAACGTCGGCACCTACCTGCAGGCACGCGTGCTGACACAAAAGGGCGAGGTCGTGCACCGCTACAAATCGGAGACGGTGGCCAACACCGCCGTCGGCGCGGCGGCGTTCCGGCCGGCGCTGGACGCGCTCGCGCGCGCGGAGATCCTCGCCTCGCGGGACGACGTCATCGTGCTGCAGCGCCTGCTCAAGGTCGAGGGGCATTACCGCGGGACGCCGGACGGTGTCTACGGGCCGCTGCTCAACGCCGCTGTGCGGGCCTTCGAGCGCGCGGAGGGACGCGGCCAGACCGGGCTTGCGACGGTGGCGCTCTTGAAGCGGCTCGCGGCGCGTGATGCCGAGCGGCGCGGTACGCCCGGCACGCCTCGGCCCACACAGATCGAGACCGGCAGCGTCGGCTCGCACACCACGACTCGCGGCAACGCACGCCTGCCGCGCTGAGCATGCGGCCCTGGGTCCCGGTTCTGCGCGACGCCGCCATCGCGCAGCCGCGAGAGCCGGATCTATGGGCCACAACGGGATTTCGAGCACCTGAAATGTTGCGTTCGTGGAAGTTTGCGGAGGCCCCGACCTTCGTCGGGGTGACGTTGTGTTTTGCTGCGAGCGCCTTCAACAAAAATGACGTCATGCCGGCGTCATGGCGAAGCCATGCTTCGCATGGACGGCCGGCACCCACGCCATTCTCCACCTTCGCCACGCGAGCAGGATCCTCGCGAGACGGGGGAGCGCGACGAGATCAGGATCGATCGCGTTGCTCGTCCCGGAGCAGCGCGTCGAGCGCAGCCTGCTCGTCGGCAGAGAGCTTGTTCGCCGGCGCGGCGGCCGTCGCCGGCTTGCGCGGCGCGCCGAAGGCGTTCCACAGGATCAGCGCGGCGCCCGCGAGCGCGAGCAGCGGCATCAGCCACAAGAGAAGCGTGGCGGCCGAGAAGGGCGGCTTCAGGAGCACGAACTCGCCATAGCGGTCAACGATGAAGGCGCGCACCTGCTGATCGGTGTCGCCCGCGGTCAGGCGCTCGCGCACCAACACGCGCAGGTCGTGGGCGAGCGGCGCGTCGGAATCGTCGATGGACTGGTTCTGGCAGACGAGGCAGCGCAACTCCGCCGAGATGTCACGCGCGCGCTTCTCGAGCGCCTTGTCGGCCAGCACCTCCTGCGGCGTCACCGCGTAGGCCGGCGTGTCCCCGACGGCGAAGGCGGCTAAGCCGGCAGCAAGGGCTGCACATACGAGAGGTGTTGCACCGAGCCTCATCGCATCCTCACTCGGCCGGGACGCCGGCCGGCGCGCGCGAGGCGCGGCGCGGGGCGCCGACGCGCAGGCGACGGTCGGAGAGCGAGACGGCGCCGCCGAAGAACATCACCAGCGCGCCGAGCCAGATGCAGCGCACGAGCGGGTGGAAATAGAGCCGCACGGCAAAGCCGCCGTCCGGCTGCTGGTCGCCGAGCACGGCGTAGAGGTCGCCGGTCCAGGCGGCGTAGATGCCGGCCTCCGAGGTCGGCTGCGGCGGGGCGTCGTAGAGCCGCTTCGACGGCTCGAGGCGCGTCACGGGGGTGCCGCCCCGCGTCACGTCGAACACGCCGATGGTCTCGGTATAGTTCGGACCCTTGGCCGGCGCGGCCCCGCGGAAGGCGAGCTCGTAGCCCGCGATCACCGCCTTGTCGCCCGGCCTCATGAGCAGGATCTCCTCGCTCTTGTAGGCGCTAGTGCCGACGATGCCCACCACCATCATCCCGACGCCGAAGTGCGCCAGCATGGTGCCGAGGGCGGCACGCGGGAGATTGGCAAGCCGGCGCAGCGATTCCGCGAGCGGCGCGTTTCCGAGCTTGATGCGGAACGCCGTCTCGCAGAGGGCGCCGGCCATGACCCAGACGCCGACGGCGAAGCAGAACGGCGCCAGCCACGGACCGCGCCAGGCGATCGCGAACGATGCCACCAGCACGACAGCGGCGATGACACCGGCCGCGATCAGCCGCTCCATGGCGGCGGCGATGTCCGCACGCTTCCATGCCAGCAACGGCCCGAGTGGAAGCGCGAGCAGGAGCGGGATCATCAGCGGCACGAAGGTCATGTTGAAATCGGGAGCGCCGACGGAGATCTTGGCGCCGGTCAGGGACTCGAGCGCGAGCGGATAGAGCGTGCCGACCAGCACCGTCACGCAGGCGGTGGTCAGGAGCACGTTGTTCAGGACCAGCGCGCCCTCGCGCGAGATGGGCGAGAAGATGCCGCCCTGCTGCAGGTCGCGGGCGCGATACGCGAACAGCGCGAGGCCGCCGCCGGTGAACAGCGCCATGATGGAGAGCACGAAGACGCCGCGTCCGGGATCGACGGCGACGGCATGCACGGAGGAGAGCACGCCCGAGCGCACGAGGAAGGTGCCCATCAGCGAGAGCGAGAAGGTCAGGATGGCGAGCAGGATGGTCCAGACCTTCAGCGCCTCACGCTTCTCCATGACGAGCGCGGAGTGGAGCAGCGCGGTGCCGGCCAGCCACGGCATGAACGACGCGTTTTCGACCGGGTCCCAGAACCACCAGCCGCCCCAGCCGAGCTCGTAGTAGGCCCACCAGGAGCCCATGGCGATGCCGATGGTGAGGCACATCCAGGCCAGCAGCGTATAGGGGCGCACCCAGCGCGCCCAGGCGGCATCCGTGCGGCCTTCGATGAGGGCGGCGATGGCGAACGAGAAGGCGAGCGAGAAACCGACGTAGCCCATGTAGAGGAACGGCGGATGGAAGGCGAGCGCCGGGTCCTGCAGGATGGGGTTCAGGCCGCGCCCGTCGAACGGCGCGGGGTCGAGGCGCTCGAACGGGTTCGAGGTGAGCAGGATGAAGAGCAGGAAGGCGAGCGCGATCGAGCTCTGCACCGAAAGCACGTTGGCCTTGAGCGTCGCCGGCAGGTTGTTGCCGAAGACGGCGACCGCGGCGCCGAACACGGCGAGAATCAGCACCCACAGCAGCATCGAGCCCTCGTGGTTTCCCCACACGCCCGAGATTCGATAGATCAGCGGCTTCGAGGAATGCGAGTTGGCAGCCACGTTGGCGACCGAGAAGTCGGACGTGACGTAGGCGTGCATCAGGGCGAGGAACGCGATGAGGATCAGCGCGAGCTGGCTCAGCGCCGCGGGCTCACCGAACTTCATCAGGCGCACGTCGCGCTGATGGGCGCCCCAGGCCGGCACGACGGTCTGCGCTGCGGCGACGAGCAGCGCCAGGATCAGCGCGAAGTGTCCAAGCTCGATGATCACGCGGTGTGTCCTTTTTCTCCCGTCATCCCGGCGAAGGCCGGGATCCAGATAAGCTTCCACGAATGTGACGCTTCAGAAGCCGCGCCCTGGCGGAAACGTGACGTGGATCCCGGCCTCCGCCGGGATGACGTCAATGGGGAGGCCAACGAAGAGAACGGAGACGCCAACCGGGTCATGGGCTCGCCGTCCCTTCTGGATGGCGGGCGCCCTCGCCGAGCTTCACGCCCTTCTCCTGCAGCGCTTTCGCCACCTCGGGCGGCATGTAGGTCTCGTCGTGCTTGGCGAGCACGGTGTCGGCCACGAAGTGGCCGTCGGCACCCAGCGTTCCCTCGGCAACGATGCCCTGCCCCTCGCGGAAGAGATCCGGAAGGATGCCCTCGTAGCTCACGGGAACCGTCGAGAGCGTATCCGTCACCGTGAATCCAACTCTGGTGCCCTCGCCGCGCACCACCGAGCCGTCCGCCACCAGGCCGCCGAGGCGGAAGCGCACTCCGGGCGCAATTTTATGCTGCGCCACATCGCTCGGCGTATGGAAGAACACGATCGACTGGCGGAACGCGAACAGCATGAGGATCGCGGCCAGCGACAGCACGCCCACACCCAGTCCGATCAGGAGACCTCGCCGTTGCTTGCGTGTCATTGCGCTCTCGCGGGCTCCTCTGTTCCGATGCCGAGGCTCGCTGCGGATTTCTCGATCTCGTCGAGCGGCGCCTGCTCGCCCGCGAAATGCTCACGCGCGCTGGCGAGGGCGCCGCGGGCGTCGTCATCGCGCCCCAGCACTTTATAGGCCCGCGCGAGCCTGATCCATCCGTCGAGATCGCGGCCATTCTCCTTAAGGCGCGTGGCCAGGCGGTCCACCATGCGCGCGATCAAGGCGTCGCGCTCGGCGGGCGCCATGGTGGAGACGTCCGGCATCTCGCCGGCAGGCACCGTGGCCTGGGCCGGCGGGGTGGATTGCTGCGCACCAGCCGGCTCGCCCCTGATCCTCTTCTCCACGAGGTCGAGACGCTCGGACACGGCAGAGCGCCAGGATGCGTCCTCGGGCGCCTTGGCGAGAATATCGCGGTACTCGATTGCCGCGCCCGCGAGATCGCCGTCCTGCTCCTTGGCGAGCGCCAGCCAGGCCCGCACCTCGATGCGCTGCGGCTCGAGCTCGAGCACGCGCAGCGCCGCCTTGCGCACGGGCTCGCTCACGATGCCGTTGCCGGCGAGCAGCGTCGCCTCGGCGAAGCCCAGCAGGCGGCGCACGCTCTCGCCCTCGAGGCGGTTCGCCTGCGCAAAGGCGTGCGCGGCATCGGCGTAGCGCTGCAGGCGCAGGTAGACCGGCGCGATGACGTCCCAGCCCTTGCCGTCGTCGGGGTGCTCGCGCAGGCGCTCCTCAACGCGCGCGATCAGGCCGGCGACGTTGGACTCGCCGACCTCGGCGGCCTTGCGCTCGTCGAAGGGGTGATCCGGCAGATGCGGCGAGCCGCTCGCGAGGTAGAGCGCGATGCCCGCCACCGGCAGCACGGCGGCGACCGCGGTGTAGATGCGGCGCGCACGCGCAAGGCTCGCGGCCTCGTCTTCGCCGCCCGCTGTCTCGGACGCCTTCGTGCCCGCACGTTTCAGGAGGCGGCGGGCCACCTCGGCGCGGGCGCTCTCGATCTCGCTGTCGATGAAGAGGCCGCGGTCGCGCTCGGCATCGAGCTCGCGGAGCTGGTCGCGGTAGACGGCGAGGTCGGCTTCGGCCGGCGCGACGGCTTCGGCGGGCGCCTCGCGCAGCGGCCGCAGCAGGAGGGCGACGATCGCCGCTGTCAGGAACGCGAAGCAGAGCCAAAGCAGCATTTAGAAGCCTTCTAGCCTATCCCCCCGGTTCAATAGGGGCGGGACTCCAGGCTGACAAGGGCCGCTTGGTCGTAAGGAGGCGTTTTGGCGCCGCAGGCGCGAATTCTCGCGCTGACGGGACCACGTGCTGCACTGCGGGAGGATGGCTGCTGGGTCGCGGTGCGGCCGGCTCAGCCCACGTTGCTCCACGTGCCGTCCGGATTGCGGCAGGCGGTGCCGCGCATGGATTGGGGACGGCCGTCTATGAAGACCTTGTGCGTGTAGTCGCGGCAATCGACCGTGCCGCGCTTGTACGGCCGGCTCGGCACGACCTCGCCGTAGCGCCCGTTGTCGGGGTTGCGCCACTGACGGGAAACGCCGGACTGGCCACGCTCGAGCGCCTCGAACTCGGCCTCCTGCGCATAGCGACGGTCCTGCTCGTCGAGCGAGCGGCCGATCTCGCTGCCGACGATGCCGCCGACCACGGCGCCGATGGCCGTCGCCGCGATGTTGCCGCCGCCCTTACCGACCTGGTTGCCGAGGATGCCGCCTGCAACCGCGCCCACGACCATGCCGGTATCGGCCTTGCTCGGGCCTTCAGGCCCACAGCCGGCAAGCCCAATCGACAGCATCAGAAGCGCAGAAGCGCAAATTGCGCGCATGAAGATCCCCGTTTTGGCCCGCGGACATTCTCTCACCGCATCCCACGTCTTAGCGACGCCGCGTGCGGCGGGGGGCTCACCCTGCCCAAGGAATGCCCAGAATGTGACTCGTCATCAAGCACATCCCATGCTCCGTTTCTACCGGGATTCAGGCGAAAGTTCGGCTTAATCACCGGAAAATCGGCCGTCTCCTCAGGCGGACGGAAGCACGAGATCGACGCGCAGGCCGCCCATGGACGACCGGTCCAGCCTGACGCTGCCTCGGTACGACTGCACGAGGTCCGTCACAATCGAAAGTCCGAGGCCCGTGCCGGGCTTGGTCTCGTCCAGCCGGACGCCGCGCTTGCCGATGCGGGCGCGCTGATCGTCTGAGAGCCCCGGGCCGTCGTCCTCGATGCGGATGGTGAGGCGGCCGGGCGGGCGGCGGCTGGTCGCGGCCGCGACCTCGACGGCGACCTTGCCCTTGGCCCATTTGCAGGCGTTGTCGCAGAGGTTGCCCAGGATCTCCTCGAGGTCCTGGCGCTCGCCGGCGAAGCGGACGTCGGGCGGGCAGTCGATGGCGATGGCGATGGCGCGCTCGCGGTGGATGCGCTCGAGAGCGCGCTTCAGGGGCTCGAGCACGTCGTGCACCTGCGTCGCGCGCCCGATGACGCCGACGCCGGCCGCGACGCGCGCGCGGTCGAGGTAGTGGTTCACCTGATCGCGCATGATCTCGGCCTGCTCGGCGATCTTGCGTCCGAGCGTGCCCCTGTCCTCGCGCGCCTCGTTGGTGATCACCGCGAGCGGCGTCTTCAGCGCGTGCGCGAGGTTGCCGACCTGGGTGCGCGCGCGGTCGATGATCTCCTGGTTGGAGGCGAGCAACGCGTTGAGCTCCTGCTGCAGCGGCTCGATCTCGGCGGGAAGCTCGCCGTCGAGCCGCTCGGCCTTGCCCGAGCGGATGTCGGAGAGCCCCTGCTCGATGCGGCGCAGGGGGAGCAGGCCGAAGCGCACCTGGAACAGCGTCGCGGCGACAAGGCCGACGCCGGTCAGCACGAGCGCGATGGAGAGGCGGGTGAGGAAGCTCGCGAGGCGCGTATCGAGCCAGTCGATGGGGCCGGCGACGATGATCGAGTAGCGCGGGCCCTGCCCCGGAGGACCGGGGTTGTCGATCAGCTCGACGAGGCGGATGCCTTCGCCCGCAGGCCCGGTGGCCTTCATCCAGCGCGCGCCGTCCTCGTCGGCCTCGATCTTGCGCTCTATGGGCAAGTCGATGGTCGCGTCGCCGAGCGAGGCGGAGCGCAGCGTCGCCGCTGCCTTGTTGTCCAGCGGGCTGACCTGCCAGTACCAGCCGGAGCGCGCGTCCTCGAACAGCGGCTCGTAGCGGTTCTTGGGGGCGATCGGCTCGCTGCCGCCGCTCATGCTGTCGACGGCGATGGAGGTGACGAGCTTCTCGAGCCGGTTGTCGAAGGCGGCCTGCAGGTCGTCGCGATTGAGCTGATAGATGATAATGCCCGCGATCGGCAGCACGAGCAGCACCCACGCCAGAGACGTGGCAAACAGGCGGAAGGCGAGCGAGTTAAGCGTCATCGGCGCCGCGGCTCATGCGATAGCCGAGGCCACGCACCGTCTCGATGACGTCGGCGGGGATCTTCTTCCTCAGGCGGCCGATGAAGACCTCGATGGTGTTGCTGTCACGGTCGAAGTCCTGCTCGTAGAGGTGCTCGACCAGCTCGGTGCGCGAAACCACGCGGCCGCTGTGGTGCATGAGGTAGGCGAGGAGACGGTATTCGTGGGAGGTCAGCTTCACCTGCTGGCCGTCGCAGGTGACGCGCGAGGACTTGGTGTCGAGGCGCACGGGGCCGCACTCGATCTCGCTCTTGGCGTGGCCGGAGGCGCGGCGCACTTGCGCGCGCACGCGCGCCAAGAGCTCCTCCATGTGGAAGGGCTTGGCGAGGTAGTCGTCGGCGCCGGCGTCCATGCCGGAGACCTTGTCGCTCCAGCGGTCGCGGGCGGTCAGGATGATGACCGGCATGTTGCGCTTGGCGCGGCGCCACTGCTCGAGGATCGAGATGCCGTCCATCTTGGGCAGGCCAAGGTCGAGGATCACGACATCGTAGGGCTCAGTGTCGCCGAGGAAATAGCCCTCCTCGCCGTCGTAGGCGGTATCGACGGCGTAGCCGGCGCCGGTCAGCGCGGCGTTGAGCTGGCGGTTCAGATCCTTGTCATCCTCTACGACGAGTATGCGCACGGGGCCTCTCAGCATTGCCTCGGGTGTGGGCGAACTATAGTCGGCCCTGCGGGCCGAGCCTAGAGGCCGGTCCCTCACGAGAGGCATAACGGGCGACGGGCGGATGTCCGCCGCCCTCCGCGCGGCCTTTAACCTTTCGGCTTGAGCAGGGCTTTCTGGAGCGGAACCGTGGCACGCATGCGGCCGTAGATCGTCATCAGGGTCCCGATCAAGGCGCCCACTGTTTGCACCGCGTCGACCACCTGCTCGCCTGCGTCCTGCACGAGGTCGCCGCTGACGTCGACGCCGGTCACCGGCGCCAGCGCGGGAACGACGGTCGAGAGAATGGTGACGATGGTGCCCCAGATGGTGATGGAATGGCCCCACCACTTGCCGCTGGTACTTGCGGTCGGCGTCTCGGTCATGTCGGTATCTCCTTCTGGTTGGGGGGAAGCGGATGCGGTCTCGGCCGCGAGGCTGCGGGCGCGCTTCAGCGTCGCCTCGACGCGGGCGAGCCAGCCGCGTCCGAAGCGCGGGAAGTGCGGCAGCGCGCGGTAGCGGCGGCGGCGGATAGCGGCGTAGGCTCTGAGCGCGTCGGGGACAGGCAGGCTCTCGGATGGCGGCATCGCAAAGCGCCTCCGTTCCCATGCGCGGAAGGCCATGAGGGGATGTCTCCAGGTTGTGCTCGTGGTGCCGCCGCCGGGCTCGGCGAGTGCGGCGAAAATGAAAAAGCCCGAGCGGAGCTCGGGCCTTTTCCGTATTCGAGGTCAGTTCATCCAGCCTGCCAGCGGCGGCTGGTTTCGAGGACGCGGCGTGTCACGAACCACAGCCAATCCCATTCAGGGTTGCCGCCACCCGTCTCAAGCCATTCGGCCACGATCGCATCGGAGATCTCTTCTTTCGTCGCGCCGTACTGGGTCTGCTCAACCCATTCAAGATCGCCATCTTCGGCGTGACGCACGGGAACCGCACCAACTGCCAGTAGGCGTAGCACGCACAGGCGCACGAACTCGGCAAGGTCGTTTCCCTCAAAACCGAAGCTTCGGCCGCCAGGAACAATCTTCCATAGGCCCTCGCCATCGCTGTCGATCTCATCTGGGATCGTCGCGATGTACTCGGCTGCGGTGTCGCCGACAGCACTCCTTCGCAAGACGTCAATCAAGACAATGGATCCGCGCCCCGGTTCGCAACAATGCGTTTCCACCGCTGTCTACGATATCAATCGTATAGCCATAGAACTCGCTTATTCGTACTCCGACTACTGTATTGTCAGACCTCAAATACCAAAGCCCCCGATAAGCGCCAGGTGTCTCGGTTTCCGTGGCGCCTGTGGTCAGCTCTCGCAAAATCCTATCGAACTCTTTGCGGTTGACAGTGGTGGTATCCCTACCGATCCAAGCTGTAGCTTTTCCTCCTGTGTCCGCCATCGCCCCCTCCGACATCGACCCCAATCGGTCGCTTCGCGAGCGGGGCTCCCGCCCCGCACCCCGGCCGGGAGAACGTATCCCCCGGACCCCCTCCTTTTTATATTTCCGTACAACGAGCGACGGCTCAGTTTCCGTCGCAGTCGGAGGCACGCCGAATGCCAGCGCGATCTCGCGCGCCGCACCGTTGCGCGCGGCGATGAAGTTCATGTCCTTCGGCGACAGCGACAGCAGCTTCCAGTCGAGGTCGCCTTCCAGGAGCAGCGGACGACCCGCGCGGCGCCCAGCACGACTAGCCCGCGTGCAATTGCTGTCTCATCGCAGTAAATAGTGCGATGAGGTTGTTCGAGTCTGGAATGAAGATGTCGGCCCCAGAGCTGTTCCACAGCTCTTCCAACTCTTCAGCTGTGTAGTCGCCACCCAGCAACTGGTCGAGAAAATCTGCAAGCGCGTCACGCTCCGACTC
>NZ_JADZBI010000050.1 GCF_020852195.1 Hyphomicrobium sp.
AAGGTGCTGCGCTACGGCGCCGCCGTCGTCGTCATGGCCTTCGACGAGCAGGGCCAGGCCGACACCATCGAGCGCAAGGTCGCCATATGCGAGCGCGCCTACAAGCTCTTGACCGAGAAGGTGGGCTTCCCGCCCGAGGACATCATCTTCGATCCCAACATCTTCGCCGTCGCCACCGGCATCGAGGAGCACAACGGCTACGGCATCGCCTTCATCGAGGCCGCGCGCCAGATCCGCGAGAAGATGCCGTTGACGCATATCTCGGGCGGCGTCTCGAACCTGTCGTTCGCCTTCCGCGGCAACGAGCCCGTGCGCGAGGCCATGCACTCGGTGTTCCTCTATCACGCCATCCGGGCGGGCATGGACATGGGCATCGTCAATGCCGGCCAGCTCACCCTTTACGACGACATCCCGGCGGAGCTGCGCGAGCTCGCCGAGGACGTGATCCTGAACCGCCGCCCCGATGCCACCGACCGCCTGCTGGACGCCGCACCGCGCTTCAAGGGCGAGGGCGGCGCCAAGGCCAAGGAGAAGGACCTCACCTGGCGCGAGGGCACTGTCGAGGAGCGCCTGACGCACGCGCTCGTGCACGGCATCACCGACTTCATCGAGGCCGATACCGAGGAGGCGCGCCAGAAGCTGCCGAAGCCGCTGCACGTCATCGAAGGCCCGCTGATGGCCGGCATGAACGTCGTCGGCGACCTGTTCGGCGCAGGCAAGATGTTCCTGCCGCAGGTCGTGAAGTCGGCGCGCGTGATGAAGCAGGCCGTCGCCTATCTGCAACCCTTCCTCGAAGAGGAGAAGCGGGCATCCGGCCTCGATCAGATGCCCGCTGCCGGAAAGGTCGTCATGGCGACCGTGAAAGGCGACGTGCACGACATCGGCAAGAACATCGTCGGTGTCGTACTTCAGTGCAACAACTACCAGGTCATCGACCTCGGCGTCATGGTGCCGGCCGCCAAGATCCTCGAGACCGCCAAGAAGGAGAAGGCCGACATCATCGGCCTCTCGGGCCTCATCACGCCGTCGCTCGACGAGATGTGCTTCGTCGCCGCCGAGATGGAGCGCGAGGGCTTTGCGGTGCCGCTCTTGATCGGCGGCGCCACGACCAGCCGCGTGCACACGGCTGTCAAGATCAGCCCCAACTACAGCCGCGGCCAGGCCATCTACGTGCTCGACGCGAGCCGCGCCGTGGGCGTGGTCTCGAACCTGCTGTCGGAAACGGAATCGAAGCCCTACGTCGACGGCATCAAGGCCGAGTACGTGAAAGTGCGCGAGGCCCACCTCGCCAACGAGGCGCGCAAGCAGCGCATCACGATCGCGGCGGCACGCGCCAACAAGTACGCCATCGACTGGGCCTCCTACACGCCGCCGAA
The DNA here is from genome assembly GCF_020852195.1 of Hyphomicrobium sp. Lineage (GTDB taxonomy): Bacteria > Pseudomonadota > Alphaproteobacteria > Rhizobiales > Hyphomicrobiaceae > Hyphomicrobium_C. Next base: position 1,377 of record NZ_JADZBI010000050.1, read on the forward strand.
GCCGAGCTTCCTCGGCACGCGCACGATCAGGGAGTTCGATCTGGCGGAACTGGTCCCCTACATCGACTGGACGCCGTTCTTCCAGACCTGGGAGCTGACCGGCCGCTATCCGGCCATCCTCGACGACAACAAGGTGGGCAGCGAGGCGCGCAAGCTCTTCGCCGACGCCCGCGCGCTGCTCGACCGCATCGTCGCCGAGAAATGGTACACGGCCAACGCCGTCGTCGGCTTCTGGCCCGCCAACAGCGTCGGCGACGACATCGCGCTCTTCACCGACGAGACGCGTGCGAAGGAGCGCGCCACATTCTTCACGCTGCGCCAGCAGATCGCCCGCGATCCCTCGCGCGACCGCGCGCACACGGCGCTCGCCGACTTCGTCGCGCCGCGGGAGACGGGGTTCGCCGACTATATCGGAGCCTTCGCGGTCACCGCGGGCCTCGGCGAGGAGGAGGCGATCAAGGCCCACATCAAGGCCACCGACGACTACAGCCGCATCATCGCCAAGGCGCTGGCCGATCGCTTGGCCGAGGCCTTCGCCGAGGCGCTGCATGCCAAGGTGCGGCGCGAGCTGTGGGGCTACGCCAGCGACGAGAAGCTCACGAACGACGAGCTGATCCTCGAGAAGTATCGCGGCATCCGTCCGGCGCCCGGCTATCCCGCCCAGCCGGACCACACCGAGAAGCGGACCATCTGGGAGCTGATGGACGTCGAGGCCGAGACTGGCATCGAGCTGACCGAGAGCTACGCCATGTGGCCGGGCGCCTCCGTCTCGGGCCTCTATTTCGCGCACCCCGACAGCCACTATTTCGGCGTCGGCAAGGTGGAGCGCGACCAGGTCGAGGACTACGCCCGCCGCAAGGGCTGGACGGTGGCCGAGGCCGAGCGCTGGCTCGCCCCCGTGCTCAACTACGATGCTGTCTCGGAACGGCGAAACGTGGCATGATCGGACCTGCGGCGCCGAGGCGTCCGCGTTCTGTGTGAGGATCGGGGAGGGGGAATGCCGTTCGTGAATCTCGCCGTGGCCCAGGCTGCAGCGGCGTGGATCGCCGCGCCGAACCTCGTCGGCATGGTCATGGACTACGGGCCCGCGTACTACTACGTGGTCGCGGCCGTCGGCGCCGTCATTGTCCTGATCGGCGCCTTCATCGGCTCGCGCATCACGAAGACGATCGCGCCTCCGTCCCTGCTGTCGCTCGTCGCCGCCGTATCCTTCGCCATCGTTGCCGCGGCGCTGGCCTTCGTGCTGCTCGGCCCGCAGGTGGGGCAGTCCGAGTTCGCGACGCACCTGTTCACGTTCGCTCCCGTCGGGGCTGCGATCGCCGGCTACTTCTTCGCATCGCCGCGCAGCGCCGCCTGAGCGCCCCCGCTCAATCCCTTGTTTCGCAACACGGATCTTCGTGCTAGATCGGACCCGCGCCGAAGCCGTTAAATTCGGCGCATGAATCATGCTCTAACCATCGGGCATTCGTCGGCGGGGTGGGGAAGACGGCCGGCGGCAACTGGGGGAGATCCTGCACATGCTCGGACGTCTCGTACTACTGCTGCTCCAGATCGTCATCGGCTGGTTCGGCGCCAACGCCATCATGGGATGGGTGGGGGGCAGCGTACCCGGCGCCTTCTCGATCTACGTGTTCGCCATCGTAGCGGCCATCGTCGTCTTCCTGGTCGGCATCATCGCGGCCCAGGTGCTGCAAGGCGTTTGGACGCCGGGCAGCGGCACGCTTTCAGCGGCGCTCGTCGTCGCCGTCATCGCGGCGCTGCTGTGGGAGTTCGGCCCGTCGCTGCCGTTGCTCTCGGAGATTCCGTGGGGCCGGGTGCCGGAGAGGTACGCCGTGCTCGCCGGCGCCATCCTCGGCTATCACGTGAAGCGGTAGACCATGATCGCTTCGGACCCTATCAGTCCGAAGCGTGAATCATCGGTCTCATCAAAAAAGGTCAGAGCGCGATCCCGGTTCAATCAAAGCTGATCGCGTTCTAGCCTATCGCATCTCCGAAAAGATCGAAGGCGCGGGACCAGGGGGACCCGCGCCTTCTTGTGCGGCCCGCTTACAGCGGATCGACTGAACCGTGACTGAAGTCGTTGGCGGAGCGACAGGGGGCGCTCAGACCATTCCGACCACGATTGCAGCGATGAAGCCGAACGAGATGAGTGTGGCAAGCACATTCAGTCGCATCGAGAGTTCCATCGTTGCCTCCTGCCGGGGGAGCCGGCTTCAGAGTTGGCCGGTGAACCCGGCTCGTTGGTCACGCTCATCGACGTACAGGGTGTCTCGTCGGGGCAGGGACCCCGGCCGAGAGCTAAAGATTAGGAAGCAATAAAGTTCCGTGCCAAGCGAAAAAGATCATGCGACGCAATATGTTTGTTGCCACGGCGCATGACCGGCGCCGATGTTCTTGCCTGAATTCCGGCGCGCTTTCGCGCGTGCTGCGATGCAAGCGCGGCCTATCGGAATTTTTTTCATAAGCTGCGGAATGCGCAGCGGAATGTACGGGACCGGCTCATCGTCCCTGGAACTCATCGTCCCTCGAACGCGGGCCGCCGCTTCTCGAGGAAGGCGCGCCGCCCCTCGGCGTAGTCGGCGCTGTCGAAGCAGGCCTTGACCGCCGCATCGAGCGCGCGCGTATCGGGATGCTCGGGATGGCGCACGAGCTCGTCGATGGTGAGCTTCGCCGCGCGCACCGTGAGCGGCGCGTTGGCGGCGATGTCGCTCGCGAGCGTCCGCACCGCCACCTCGAGGTTCTCGGTCTCGACCACCTCGTTGACGAGTCCGATGCGCAGCGCCTCGCTGACCGAGAAGCGCCGCCCGGTGAACAGCATTTCCTTGATGAAGGCGGGAGGCGCGAGCGCAAGCAGCGGCGGCACCCATCTCGGATTGTAGCCGAGGCCAAGCTTGGCGGCGGGAATGGCGAACTGCGCGCGCGGGTCGGCAAGCCTGAGGTCGGCGCAGGCGGCAATGCCGAGCCCGCCGCCGAGGCAGAAGCCGTGGATCATGGCGAT
>NZ_JADZBI010000051.1 GCF_020852195.1 Hyphomicrobium sp.
CCGTTAGGCACTGGCGTGCGGCAGCACCGGCATTCGCGCTCGTCGCTATAGTCGCCCTCCACCATGCCTCCTCCTCACTGGACTCGTTGCAGACTGCCTGTGCGCGGGTCCCACTGATAACCGTCAGGGGCCAGCACGTCGGCCGGGGCACTCGACACCGTTTCAACAATCCGTCGCAACTCTGGGTCGGGAGGAGACGGCATGTGCTGTAGGCAGCGCCAGCGTCCGGGTTGCCCCTTCGGGTTGACGCGATAAAGGTCCGCACCGTCAGCCGGACCGTGGCCGCAGGTCTCGCACTTCATGGCCTCTCCTATCTGATCCAGCCAATTCCAAACGCCACCGGCCCGAGAGAGACCGACCGCACACCTTCAATCGACCACGTACCCCACGCCGATCCGGGACCGACAGAGTACGCCAGCAGCAGCCTGCCGACGCGGAGCGCGTAGGCTCGACCTGATGATGATCGCATGACGCGCATGGGGCTCCCCTATGTCACAGTCCAAAAGTCTTTTTGATCAGAGCGGCACGACCGGGCCAGACTGCAACGGTTGGCACACCTGGATCATGGTAGACTAGCATTAATCCGCATGCCTCAAGTTCGCTCTTGATCGCAGCGATACGTTCGTCGAAGTGTGCTGCTAGACGCTGGCCGTACTCGTCAAGCTGCAGGCGCTCGCGGCGGCAATCGTAGATGCCAACGCCGCGGCATTCGGTAGGCGGGCACTTGCAGACCATCGGCACTCCCCTCTGTAATCAGTTTGCCGCGCCGAAGCGCTCATCCAGCTCGATGCACACAGCGGCCAGCTTGCAGCCGTCGTCCGTCAGTTCGTTGATCTGGCACCCTGCATAGGGGCCGTCCGTGAACTTGCGGTCGCGCCGAACGAGCCCCTTGCCCATCAGCTCCGTGCGCCCGGCTTTGTCGATCAGGTCGCCGTCCCAGACGCCGCCCCGCTTCAACTGTTTCAGCACGGCCCATGCTCCGGTGCTCATCATGTCGGCTCACTCCTGTTTCCGCTTCGCCGCTCGCGCGGCCAGATACTCGTCACGAAGCTGCTGCCGCGCGCTGGCGCTGAACCGCTGATAGACCGCGCTCCGCACGACGTCGAAGTGCTCGGCAACCTGCCGCACCGTCTTCCCCTGCGCAATCATGCGCGCGGCCTTTTCCATGTCGATCTTCGGCTCGTGGCCAATGGTGACGCCACGGGCGCGGGCAGCCGCCTGCCCGGCCTTCGTGCGTTCCACGATCAGGTCGCGCTCGAACTGAGACAGCGCACCCATGATGTGCATGAGAAGCCGACCGGCGGGCGTTGTCGTGTCGATGCTTTCGGTGATCGAGACAAAACCGATGTTGCGCCGGGTGAGGTTGTCGATCTTGGCCAGCAGATCGAGCATGGATCGACCGAGGCGATCGAGCTTCCAGACCACGAACACATCGCCGGGGCGCGCGTCCACCAGTGCCAACTCTAGCTTGGGGCGCTTCTTGCTGACGCCGCTTGCGGTCTCAACGTGGATGTGATCGTCCTGGCAGCCGGCGCGCTTCAGGGCGTCCACCTGCATCTGCACGCTCTGGTCATCGGTGCTGACGCGAGCGTACCCTATCCGGAGGCCGGAGTAGTCCGAGACAGGCTTTTCAATGGCGCGATTCACGTAGCAAGAACTCCCGTGTTGTCCACAAGCTAACATAGGTGCTGGACAAGTCAAGCGGACTGTGCTTATATACACAACATCAGACCGGCGCCTCGCGGGACATCAGGGGCGGAGACTGACAGATGACCAGCGAAGCTCAATTGGTACGCGACGCCATGCTCCGCGCCTGTGATCAGTGGATCGCGATCGGCGAGAAAGCGGCGGCGGATGTGCAGTTCTACAACTCCCCGTTGACCCCAGCCGGAGAGCGCCAGGTGGCCGCCGGCCAGTTTTACGCCGCTCTCCGGCCGCTCATTCTCAATGCGAGCGACGAGGCCATCGTCGCCGGTCGGTATCTGCTGAACGCTCAGAAGATCGGCGGAGTGTGGGCGGGGCTGACCGGTCGCGACGTTTCGTTCGTCAAACACGGCCTGTCTGACCCGCACGGTATCGTCGGCAAATACGCCAAGCTGTCGGTCGCGAGTTCCGGCGTTGCTGAGGGCACACGGCACGAGATCGCAGCCGCCCGCGCCGTGCTTGGAATGGAGGGCTGATCGTGGCAAACCACCCGAACCGCAGCCCTGCCAATCGCATCATGTGGCGTCGTGAGCTGTCGGGCTCACTGACGGCGGTGTGGCCAGACGGACGCGAATGGACGTTCTCGCGCCCCGGCAAAGGTTATGTGTACTGTGATTTCGGCAATGGCCGAAACAGCGGCACGCTCGGCAGGCAGATCTGCTACGGCGGAAGCACGAGCGGCAATACGGTCCACGAGATGAACGGTGCGGCATTCGAAAAGGCAGTCAAGAAGTGGCTGGCCGATTACCGTCGCACCGACCTCGGCTAAACCTGAACAGGAGTCCCAGCAGATGACCGTGGTGACCACATACGAGACGAGCAAGCCGTACCGCTATCAGCTCGGTGATCTGAAGCGCTATGTGCGGCGCGATGCCGTGGGAGATGGGTACTCATGGTGCGAGAAGCAATCGCGCGATAGCTACGATCGCGCACAAGGGACGTGCTCCGCAAGTGACATACCTGAGCGCATCCGCGCTGCGGCTGACGCACAGCGCGGGCAAGCGTTCGGTTACGTCGTCTGGCCGCGTTGAACAGGAGCCCCAAGAGATGAGCTTGCACGACAGCAACTCGACCCGCGAGATCAACGGCCGCCCGATCCACTGGAAGGATAAGGCCGGGGTGGTGCACGCGGCCGAGGGTAACTGGCTGATGTCGCGTGATTTCTGTCTGTGGACGGTGTGCGGCTCTGCCGACGTTCCAGCGAACACCGGGTATCATCCAGGTGACGGCGACAAGGTGACGTGCGAAGCGTGTCTATCGAAACAGTGACAGGAGCCCCCATGGAAGTGCTCACAGCAGCCAAGAAGAAAGAGCTTCGGATGCTCGGCATGCTGGATGGGCTGAGGCTGGCTCGGACGGCCATAGCCGACGCCGACCGTCTGCCGA
>NZ_JADZBI010000052.1 GCF_020852195.1 Hyphomicrobium sp.
GCATCAAGGGCAAGGTCAAGAAGGACCTGGAAGAGGCGCAGCAGGTGCTCGATGCCGAGCACTACGGCCTCGAGAAGGTCAAGGAGCGCATCCTCGAGTATCTCGCCGTGCAGGCGCGTACCAACAAGCTCAAGGGGCCGATTCTGTGCCTCGTCGGTCCGCCCGGCGTGGGCAAGACCTCGCTCGGCAAGTCGATCGCCAACGCTACGGGCCGCGAGTTCGTGCGCATGAGCCTCGGCGGCGTGCGCGACGAGGCGGAGATCCGTGGCCATCGGCGCACCTACATCGGCTCCATGCCGGGCAAGGTGATCCAGTCGATGAAGAAGGCGAAGCGGACCAATCCGCTGTTCCTACTCGACGAGATCGACAAGATGGGCCAGGACTTCCGCGGCGATCCCGCGGCGGCCCTGCTCGAGGTCTTGGATCCGGAGCAGAACGCCACCTTCAATGACCACTATCTCGAGGTCGACTACGATCTCTCGAACGTAATGTTCGTCACCACGGCGAATACGCTCAACATTCCGCCGGCCCTCATGGACCGCATGGAGATCATCCGGCTCGCGGGCTACACGGAGGACGAGAAGGTCCAGATCGCCAAGCGTCACTTGATCCCCGAGCAGCAGCAGGCACACGGGCTCGAGAACGGCGAGTGGGTGGTCGAGGACGGCGCGCTCTTGGAGATCATTCGCCGCTACACGCGGGAAGCCGGCGTGCGCTCGCTCGAGCGCGAGGTGGCCAAGCTCGCGCGCAAGGCGGTGAAGGAGATCCTCACGTCGCAGAACAAGACCGTCAAGGTCACTGCCGCGAACGTCTCGGACTATCTCGGCGTGCCGAAGTACCGCTTCGGCGAGGCCGAGCTGGAGGACCAGGTCGGCATCGTGACGGGCCTGGCCTGGACCGAGGTCGGCGGCGAGCTGCTCACGATCGAAGGCGTCATGATGCCCGGCAAGGGCAAGATGACGGTCACGGGCAACCTGCGCGACGTGATGAAGGAGAGCATCCAGGCGGCGAACGCCTACGTTCGCTCGCGCTCGGTCGAGTTCGGTATTCATCCGAGCCTGTTCGAGAAGAAGGACATCCACGTGCACGTGCCGGAAGGCGCGACGCCGAAGGACGGGCCGTCGGCGGGCGTCGCCATGGCGACGGCGATCATCTCGGTCTTGACCGGCATCCCCGTGCGCAAGGACGTGGCGATGACGGGCGAGATCACGCTGCGCGGGCGCGTGCTGCCGATCGGCGGGCTCAAGGAGAAGCTGCTCGCGGCGCTGCGCGGCGGCATCAAGACGGTGCTGATCCCCGAGGACAACGTCAAGGACTTGGCGGAAATCCCCGACGAGGTGAAGGCCAAGCTCGAACTGGTGCCCGTCGCGCGCATGGAGGATGTCGTGAAGACGGCGCTCGTCTCCGTGCCCGACGCGATCCAGTGGGACGAGCAGGGCGACGCGACGGCTGTTCCTTCCGACGACGGTGCGACAGGCTCGCGCGTGACTGCACATTGAGCAGCGTTTTGCTCATGCGCTGACGCGTGTCGGTTGCGCGTGTCTGTTTCCTCGGCACTTTTTTTACGGGCGCGGGCTTCGGGGAGTTTCCTCCGGAGCCCGCGTCCGTTTCTTGGTTAAGACGTTCTATCCGTTATGCTCATAAGACGGACACACCAGGGCTCGGATCGCCCGATTTTTAAGGCTTATAGGGGCGTTTTGCCCCTTGACGAGGCCCGTTTTTAGGGGCTTTTGTCGCCAACACTTACCGATGAAGCGGTCTGCGATCGTGCGGATTGACACCCATCGGCACGCGCCAGCGGCGCGATCTCCAGGCAGCCTGGACACCCCCAAAATTGTTCCAGTCACGAGGACGGAAAAAATGAGCAAGAAAGATTTGATCGACGCCGTTGCCAAGGAATGTGAGCTGACCAAGGAGAAGGCCGGGGTCGCCGTCGATGCCGCGCTGGCCCACATCCGCAACTCGCTCAAGGCCGGCGAGGAGGTGCGCATTCCCGATTTTGGCACCTTCAAGGTCGCCAAGCGCAAGGCGCGCGAAGGCCGCAACCCGGCGACCGGCGCGACGATCAAGATCCCTGCCTCGCGCGTGCCGAAGTTCAGCCCCTCGAAGGGCCTCAAGGATGCTCTGAACTGAGATCAGGCACGGTTTCGGTTTTTTGCAACGCGCCGCGTCACCCGCGGCGCGTTTTCGTTTCTGGCGGCCGCGGTGAGGTCGGTGTTTTGCAAGCGTGGCTCAGGATGCGGCCGTGGGCGCCATCGCGCTCATGGCGAGGCGGACGAGGTCGGCCTGGCGGTTGGTGCCGGTCTTGTCGAAAAGGCGCGCGATGTGGGTCTTGGCGGTCGGGAGCGAAATGCCGAGCGTGTCGGCTGCCTCGGCGAGCGTCATGCCCTGCACGAGCAGGACCATGACGCGGCACTCCGCCGGCGTAATGCCGAAGCGGCGTACGAACAGCTCGGCCGGAAACGGCGACGCATTTCCGAGCTCGCGGATGAAAACCGCGCAACGCGAGGCAAAGCCGGCGCCGAGCTCGCGGCGCAGGCCACCGTCGAGCGGGAGCACCCAGGCTGCGAGATCGCGGCTGGTCTCGCCCTTCAGCGGGACGACGATGCCGGAGCGCGGGATGTCGATGGTGGTGCCGCTGGCTGCGTCCGTGATGGCGCGGTTGAGATCGTCCGCGCACGCGGCGTCTGCCGCCGATATCTGATCGCCCCTGCGGCGGAGCGCCGAGCCGTCATCGAGCCACCGTTGCGCCGCCTGATTGGCGAAGGCGATGCGCCCGACCTCATCGGTTAGAATGACGCCGGCGTTCATGAGATCGAGCGTGGCGGTCAGCATGTTCCGCTCGAGCGCCCGGGCATCCAGGAGATCGGCGATCATCACCGCGCGGCGGATATGGGGTGCGAGCAAGCGCAGCACGGCGAGCTCTTCGGGCGTGAATGCCGGCTGGTCGCGCAAGCGCTGGATGGAGAGCGAGCCGAACTGCCGCACGGACTTGGCAAGGAGGCAAAGCGCGGAATCCCCGATGTTGAAGGGCGCCACCACGTGGCGATAGAAGTAGCAATTCTTGAACTCGTGCTCGCCGAGGCAGCCGATGGTCGAGAACGGCTCGTCGATGTCCGTGTACCATACGGAGGGTACAAGAGGGTTGATGTGAAAATTGGCCTTCATCACCTCCTCAAGGGCCGGATCGACGTTCCAGGACGCCTTGAGCGAGACCTCTTGGGTTACGGTGTCGTGCAGGGCGATCGCCGTCTGCACGCCGTTCATCAGCAGGGCCAGTCGCTCGCACGTGGCAGGCCATAGCGCCGGGTCGATCGCGCAATCGTAAAGATCGCCGACGAGATCGAGAAGGGGAGCTGTAGATCTGAAATCGGTACTGGCCACCGCTCCCCCACCGAGGCAAATGAACTGGGAAGTGCAATATTCACTGTGTAATCAATCACACCACTGATGGCGTCATTCATTCGGATGATGCGCCATGGTTAGCAATGTCTCTCGATCGGGCGATGTAATTTAATCACAGAAGCCGTGCTTCTTCGCTGGCAAATTCATTAATCATTCGAACGGTTGACGCGCATTCGTTTGCACTCGGATTGAGTCGAGCAGCTCCCGGTCATGTCGAGACCCGGGACTTGGCGAGTTTGTGTGAGGCCAGTTCGATGAAGCAGAGTTGCGTTGTAGACTTCAAAGCGGTTTCGACGTCTTCAAATCCGGGTTTGCGTCGGCGGTACCTTGCACCGGGGCTTGCGGTCCTGCTGGGGTTGGCTGCGGCGGCCGGCGTGCCGGAGAATGCGCGCGCAGTTGAATGCGCGGATGCGAATGGCGGCCTCGCCGGCGCCGGCAACGATGGCGGCAGCTCATTGAACACGACGTGCGGCTCCGGGGCCAACGCCAGCGGCGCCAGCAGTCAGAACTCGGCTTTCGGCTCCTTTTCGGACGCACAGGGTAACGATAGTGGCAACACCGCGCTCGGCGACGGGGCGGATGCATTCGGGGACTCTTCTTCGAATACGGCGGCCGGCCAGACCGCAAACGCCAGCGGCACCAACAGCGCCAACACCGCCGTAGGCGGCGACATCGATGGCGGCGGCTTCGGCCCCAACGCGAGCGGGAGCGGGAGCGTGAACACGGCCATTGGCGGCGACGCCGACGCGCGCGGCAACAATAGCAGCAACGTTGCGGCTGGCCGAGAGGCCGACGCCAGCGGCAATAACAGCGGCAACTTCGCAGGCGGCAATAGCGCCGATGCCAGCGGAACGGACTCCGACGGTGACGGGTCCGGATCGTTCAACACCGCGGTCGGAAATTTCAGCGATGCGAGCGGCGACGACGCCATCAACACGGCGACGGGCGCATCGAGCGATGCGAGCGGAATTCGCGGCAACAACACATCGGTCGGCTCGTTCGCAAACTCATCGGGCGCCGATAGCAGAAACGCCGCCGTGGGCAGCCAAGCGAACGCCAGTGGCGCGGGCAGCATCAACACGGCGACCGGCACCTTGAGCAACGCCAGCGGCGGCAACAGCCGCAATACCTCGGCGGGCGCGTTCGCGAACTCTTCCGGCAACAACAGCCGCAACGTCGCGCTTGGTGATGGGGCGACTGCGAATGGAGACGGTGGCGGAAGAACGGCGGTCGGCGGAGGTGCATTCGCGACCCATGCCAACTCAGCGGCGTTCGGCCACCAGGCGGTGACATCGCGCGCCAATCAGCAGGTGTTCGGCACCAGTACGAATACGTACACGATGCGGGGTGTGAACACCGACGACAGCCGGAGCACGCAGTCTGGGCAGCTCAGTGTTGTCACCACGGATGCCGCCGGCAATCTCGCCGGGCGCACGGCGGCCGATCTCGGGATCGCGTCGGCGGCCGACGTGGCCGCCCTACAGTCGGACATCAACGGGCTCAGAGACCGCGACAACGAGCTGGCGGAGGGCATCGCCATCGCCGTGGCGCTGGCGCAGCCGTTCTTCCATGCCGGGCAGACGTTCGCGGTGAACGTCGGCTGGGGCGGCTACGACGGTGAGAACGCTTTCGGCGTTACGGCAGCGGGGATCATCGACAAGGGCGCGTTCGGCCCGGGCAGCACCACCACGCTCTACGGCGGCATCGGCGCCGGCACCGGCGAAGGACAGATCGCCGGCCGCGCGGGTCTTTCATTCGGGTGGTAGGCCGGTTCCTGAAGACGGCGAAGGCAGTCGCCGTCTGTGCGGCAGCGGCAGGGTGTGCGGCCCTGCTGCTCGTGTTTGCGCAGCCAGCAAAGGCCCAGGCTCCGCCTGCGGCGACCGCCGCCGCTCCGGCGATGCCCGATGGCGCGGCCATCGTCATCCTCGTGCGCTCGACTCTGCTGACGCTCAACGACGCCGTGCGCTCGGGGAACTTCACGGTGCTGCGCGACGTGGCGGCGCCGGGATTCCGCGACGCGAACACGGCGGCGCGGCTGTCGCAGATCTTCGCATCCCTGATGCGCGACAGGATCGATCTCGCGCCCGTCGCGATCGCTTCCCCCCAACTCGCCGAAGCGCCGGCCATCGACCCCAAAACCGGCATGCTGACCATCAAGGGCGCGTTTGTGCTCGTCGCGCGGCGTCTCGACTTCACTGTCGTCTACCAGAACGTGCGTGGGAGCTGGCTGCTGTTCGGCCTCTCGACGCAGCCCGCGCCTGCTGCGGGCGCCGCTGCGCCTCCACCCAAGAAAGAAGCCGCGCCTGCCAAGCCCGCGCCGCCGGCCAAGAAGCAGGCACAGGCCAGGGAGACGGCGCCGCCGGTTGAGAGCGAGCAACGCCTGCCGTGGCAAGACGGCGGATAGCCTTGCTGCGTCGGGATTCGGCGGGTAAGAGGTGCCTGGCGGGCGGTTAGCTCAGTGGTAGAGCGCCTCGTTTACACCGAGGATGTCGGGAGTTCGACCCTCTCACCGCCCACCATGCCATTCCGCGCAAAGCGCAATTGCCTGGGCTTGGGATGTTGCCGGCGGCAACGGGGCGATCACCCACCTTCTCGTTGGGGCCTCATGATGAGGTCGAAGTACCTCGTGGAGATGGTGCGTCTCAGTTCCGGGGAGACATGGTCGAGGGAGTCGCCGATCTCGTTCCTGGTGAGGCAGATGGGCGTGTCCGATACGAGATCGAGGCCCGTGCTGCGAATTATCGCGTTCACCTGCGAGTAGTACCCGCCCTTGTCCGAGCAAAGCGGCTCGGCTACCGGCCCATGCGCATAGAGGCAGCGGAGTCCGTGTTCCGCGCAATACCGTGCCAGGCGCACAAGCGAGTCCGTCTTGCCCGGATTGATCGATGCCGCCGAGAAAGGAACAAGCTGAGGAAATTTTGCGCGCGTATTTTCCGGCGCGCCTTGAGGGATGTAGTCCCACTCCCGCATCTTCTCCTTGATCGGATGCGTGCCCCTTCTCAGCCTCCGCCAGGCGCTCAGCGGTATTTCCTTCGACAGCAACCAGGAAACGAGCGTGAACGGCGGCACATCCTTGAGCGAGCTCAGGCTCGAAGCGCTGAAAAGCAAGCTTTCGTAGCTGTCGGGACGCATCATCATGTCGGGCGTCTGCATGATGACAACCGTCTGCACGCCGCGGGTGTCGACTGCGCGGCGCAACATTTCGAGGCTGCCCTCGTAACCGTAGACGCCGGTCAGGGCCGCGTTGATCACCACGGAGCCCGTCGCGTCCTGCCATTGTCGAGCGTCTATGGCGTTGCCAAGCGAGCTGTCGCCGACAAAGAGCACGCCGATCGGCGACGCGCCTTCAAGCTTGTCGACCTGATAGGAGAACAAGCTGGCGAAGTGCCACGATAAGAAGTTTGTCCGAATGGCCGCGAGCGAGATCGCCGCATTGGCCACAAGCAGCACAAGAACGACCGCGCCGAACCAGACCAGATATCTGCGCGCGGCTGTTTCAGAACCGGAAGTAGATGAATTCGGTGACATCCTTGAGGCTCAAGATGCTGGCGGCGAACAGCAGGGCGAACACGATCGAGAATAGCAGAGTAGGCGTCCACAGCAGCCGTGGGAATTCGGGGAGGAATCCGCGCACGAAGAACGGCGATGGGTAGCCGGGCGTCTTGAGGCCCGGACGGTATTTGCGCAGGAACTGCTGCGAGTTCGGGAAAAGGAATGCGACGACCATGGCGAGCGGGAGCGCCGTCTCCACGGCATCGTGCAACTTCACCGTGCCGGCTATTCCGTTGAGACCAAGCATGCCGCTCCATATGGCGAGCGTCTGATCCAGGCTTTCGGCCCGGAACGGGACCCAGGCACAGACGACGAAGACAAACGTTATGGCCCAGCCCAGCCAATTCGGAACGCTAACGCTCGGCAACCGGCGACGCCAGATGTGATTGAGCACGAGAAGCTGGCCGTGCAGCGCACCCCAGATGATGAAGTTCCATCCCGCACCATGCCACGCGCCGCCGATGAGCATGGTTGCCAGGACATTCAGGTGCGAGCGGAGCGGGCCGACGCGCCCGCCGCCGAGTGGAATGTAGACGTAGTCCCGCAGGAAGCGCGACAGCGTGATATGCCACCGCCGCCAGAAATCGATGATGGAGGTCGCCTTGTACGGCGAGGCGAAGTTGTAAGGCAGGCGGATGTGGAACAGCCGTGCCAACCCGAGCGCCATGTCGGAATAGGCCGAGAAGTCGAAGTAGATCTGAAACGTGTAACAAACGGCTGCCGCCCACGCCGCCGCTAGGTCGGGGGGAGCAGTGGCGGCGTTGTCGAAGACAGGCGATGCGACGAGCGCGAGCTTGTCGGCCAGGAATATCTTCTTGGCGAGCCCGATCGTGAACAGCGTTGCGCCCACCGCATAGGCTTCGATGTGCCGGCTCTTGCGAGCGTAAAATTGCGGCATCATCTCGGCGTGATGCAGGATGGGCCCTGCAATGAGATGCGGGAAGAAGGTAACAAAGACCGTGTAGTCGAGCAGGTCGTGCGTTACGTCCTTGTTGCGATAGGCATCGACGAGATAGGCGATCTGCAAGAACGTGAAGAAGGAAATTCCGGTCGGAAGCTCGATGTTGACCGGAGCCATTTGAGCACCCGCCCAGATGGCTTGATCGATGAGGAAGCTCCAATACTTGAAGTAGATGAGCGCGCCGAGATTGAGGGCCAGTCCAAGAAGGACGAGCCAGAACTTCACGTTGGGGCTCGCGGACCGGCGGATGCAGAGCGCCAGAAGAAAGTTGATTGCGATAGAGGTGAGCAGGATGAGCGTGTAGCTGCCGCTGGAGTACGTGTAGAAGCACACCGACGCGGCCGCGAGAACCAACAACTCGCCGCGTATGCCGAACGTCCGCAGAGCAACGTTCGTTGCAATCAGCGTGACGGGAAGAAAAACAATGATGAACTCGAGAGAGTTGAAGAGCATGCCTGGTGTCTGACGTGTCTAGCAGCCATCAGGCCATGAAAGCGGACGGGACGCCGCCTCGAATAATTCCTGCAACGCGATCCCGCAATGCTAGGCAGATCCCTAGGCCCCCACAAGGTCCGTCATGCGGCTCTCTTCAGCGTTGGGCCGGTATCCGTCCGACCGTGGGTTCTCACGCTCCTGGCGTGGGAGAACCACGTTTGCATCGACCCTCGCCGCCCGTCATTTTTCGCCTCACGCGCCGATCTCTGCTCGCTGCGTGATCGGGGGAACCCCTATGCGGCAGGGGGTGCTGCGGCGGTCTTCGGCCGCTTAGGCCCTGCGGGCCGAAAAAGGAGGCGTAGTGGTTGGATTGGAGGGGCAGGGCGGCTTGACTTGGGGGCTGCGAACACGTATTTCGACGCTTCGCTTTTGCGTTCTCGGCCGCCTGCGGCGCCGAAACGCGGAATTGCGGGAGTAGCTCAGTTGGTTAGAGCGCCGCCCTGTCACGGCGGAGGCCGCGGGTTCAAGTCCCGTCTCTCGCGCCATTTTTTCTACTGACACAAGAGAGAAGCTTCGTCCAAGGGCGGTTCGTGCTCTGTGGATGGCCGCTCGCTCGCGGCGGGCCGCCTAGCGGCCTGGGCGCGTTGGCGCGTTCCAAGCTCAGTCCGGCTTTACCCGGCGGCTTGAATCCGGGGGTTATTCCGCCACGTGCGCTGGGGTGGCGGGGGCGAGGCCGTCGAAGATCGGGTAGCGGCGCAAGAACGCCTTCTCAACCTCCAGGATCAGCATCAGCACGACGCCGGCGGCGACGATGATCACGCCGTCGAGGAGGCCGATGGGCTCGGTCTGGAAGATCTCCTGCATGATCGGCAGGTAGGTGAAGGAGAACTGGGCGAGGACGACGACGGCGAGGGCGGCCAGCACCGCGGGCGTGCCGAGCGCGCCGCGCAGCGTGAACGACGTCATGTGCAGGTAGCGCACGTTGAAGAGATAGAAGATCTCGAACACGACGATGACATTGACCACCATGGTGCGCGCGGTCTCGATGCTGAGGCCGCGCCCGAGCGCGTAAAAGAAGATCGCCAGTGCGCCAATCGTGAATAGAGCCGACACGAAGAAGATGCGCCAGACGAGGAATGGCGACAGCAGCGGCGCGTCGGCCCGCCGCGGCGGGCGCTGCATGACGTTCGGCTCCTGCGGCTCGAAGGCCAGAACCAGGCCGAGGGTGACGGTCAGGATCAGGTTGATCCACAAGATGTGCGCGGCCGACATTGGCATGGTGAAGCCGAACAGGATGGCGGTGATGACCGCCAGGGCCTCGCCGCCGTTGGTCGGGATGGTCCAGGCGATCACCTTGCGGATGTTGTCGTAGACCGTGCGTCCCTCGCGCACCGCCGCCACGATGGAGGCGAAGTTGTCGTCGAGGAGCACCATCTCGGAGGCTTCCTTGGCGGCTTCAGTGCCCTTGCGTCCCATGGCGATGCCGACGTCGGCCTGCTTCAAGGCCGGGGCGTCGTTTACGCCGTCGCCGGTCATGGCGACGATGGCGCCGGTGGACTGCAGGGCGCGCACGATCCGGAGCTTGTGCTCAGGGTTGGTGCGCGCGAACACCTCGGCGTCGACGGCGAGCGTGGTCAGCTCCTCGTCGCTGGCCTTGTCGAGGTCGGCGCCGGTAACGACGTCCGGCCGCTCCGGCAGCCCGAGCTGGCGGGCGATGGCCGCGGCCGTTGCCCCGTGATCGCCGGTGATCATCTTCACGGAGATGCCGGCCGAGCGGCATTCAGCGATGGCCTCGATGACCTCCGCGCGCGGCGGGTCGATGAAGCCGACAATGCCGAGGAAGACGAGCCCGTGCTCGACGTCCGCGAAGTCGAGGCTCTCGTGGCTTTTGTCCGTCGTCTTGACGGCGAAGCCCAGCACGCGCTCGCCCTCCGCGGCGGCGGCGGCGATCCGCCGGGTCCAGTAGTCGTGGTCCAGCGCCTTGTTGGCGCCGAACGTGGTCGCTTCGGCCGTGCATCTGGCGAGAACCGCCTCGGGCGCGCCCTTGATGAAGATCGTGCAGGTCTCCGCCCCCGGATGGCAGGTCGCCATGAAGCGGTACTGGGCGTCGAACGGGATCTCGTCGGCGCGCTGCCCCTCGGTGCGCACGTGCTCGGGGTTGAGGCCGGCCTTCATGGCCAGCGTGACGAGCGCGCCCTCCATGGGGTCGCCCTCGACGCGCCACTGGCCGTCGGCGTGGCGGACGTGGGCGTCGTTGCAGAGCAGGCCGCAGCGGATCAGCGGCGCGGCGGCCTCCAGCGCCACGATGTCGTCGGCGGCGTCGAGCGAGGTGATCTCGCCCTCGGGCTCGTAGCCCGAGCCGCTGATCAGGAGCGCGTGCTCCGCCGTCACGATGCGGCGCGCGGTCATCTCGTTGCGCGTCAGCGTGCCGGTCTTGTCGGAGCAGATTACCGAGGTAGCGCCCAGCGTCTCCACGGCCGGCAGGCGGCGGATGACCGCGTTGCGAGCCGCCATGCGTTGCACGCCGATGGCGAGCGTAATGGTGATGACCGCGGGCAGGCCCTCCGGCACGACGCCGACCGCGAGGGCGACCACGGCGATCAGCGCCTCGGGCCAGGCATAGCCGCGCGCGAGCGTGGCGAACGCGAACAGAAGGGCAGCCGCGCCGATGGCGAACCATGTGAAGAGTTTGCCGAAGCGGTTGATCTGGCGTAGCAGCGGCGTGGTCAGCAGCGTGACGTCCTGGATCATGGCGCTGATGCGACCGATCTCGGTGGCGCTGCCGGTTGCGACCACGATGCCGGTTCCCGATCCGGCGGCGACCAGCGTGCCCGAATAGGCCATGCCCACGCGGTCGCCGAGCGCCGCGTCGGCGGCGACGGTGTCCTCCCGCTTCTCGGCGGTCACCGACTCGCCGGTCAGCATGGCCTCGTCGATCAGCAGGCCATGCACGCGCGTCAGGCGCATGTCGGCCGGCACGCGGTCGCCGGCCTCGATCAGTACGAGATCGCCGGGTACGATCTCCGCCGCCGGGACGCTCACGCGCCGCCCGTCGCGCCAGGCGCTGGCATGCGGCGAGATCATCTTGCGGATGGCAGCCAGCGCCTGTTCGGCCTTGTCCTCCTGGATGAAGCCGACGATGGCGTTGATGGTGACCACGGCGATGATGACGCCGGAGTCGATCCGATGGCCGAGGATCCATGCGGCCACGGCCGCGGCGAGCAGGAAGTAGATCAGGGCATTGTTGAACTGGGCCAGGAAGCGGAGAACGGGGCTCCTCCGTGGCGGCTGGGGCAGCGCGTTGGGGCCGTGCGTCGCAAGGCGGGCCTTCGCCTCGTTGGTGGTGAGGCCGGTCGGTGAGGCTGCGAGCGTGCCATAGAGAGTGTCGGTGGATAGGGAATGCCAGGGATGCTGCTGGGCCGGCAGTGGTGCAGTCGGCGGCTCGCTCATCTCGGGTTCACTCTCCGTTCCTGCCGTAGGGCTCGTCCTGGCCGCGCAGCGTTCAAGGTGCGGTGCCGGGCGGTTTCGGCGCCCCGCATCTCGCCTTCTACGGATGATCGTCCGCGTGCCGGAATGCGCTGGATCAACCGGAGGGGTTCGACATGTCGCATGCCGTCCGTCAAGCGGGATGGGACCTCAGTATCAGTTGCGTGGCGGACGCTCGATGGGTTAACACGGAGACGGTGATTTTGCGATGCGGAAAGTCCCCTAAAGGGAAGCCGCCGCGGGCGCAAACACGGCGGCGAACCGATGGTGCATCGCGGCCGTTTGAGTCGGAGGCACGGTCCGGTGCGGGCCGTGGAAGGACAGGGCCTGATGACCGATCTCTTGACCGACTACCTGCCGCTCGCCGTGTTCATCGGCGTGGCGCTCGCCATCGGCGCGGCGCTCCTGATCGCGCCGTTCCTGGTGGCGTTCCGCAACCCCGATCCCGAGAAGGTCTCGGCCTACGAGTGCGGCTTCAACGCTTTCGACGATGCGCGCATGAAGTTCGACGTGCGCTTCTATCTTGTCGCCATCCTGTTCATTATCTTCGACCTCGAGATCGCCTTCCTGTTCCCGTGGGCGGTCGCCTTCGGCGACATCGGCACCCTCGGGTTCTGGTCGATGATGCTGTTCCTTGGCGTGCTCACGGTGGGCTTCATCTACGAGTGGAAGACGGGAGCGCTCGAATGGGATTGATCGTTCCGCCCGAGTTCGCCTTCGACAAGGCCAAGGAAGGCGCCGGCGGCGCGTCGGCCGGTACCCTGGTCAAGCCGGGCGATCCCTTCTTCAGCGACCTCTCGAATGAGCTCGGCGACAAGGGCTTCCTGGTCACCACGACCGACGACCTCATCAACTGGGCGCGCACCGGGTCGCTCATGTGGATGACGTTCGGGCTCGCCTGCTGCGCCGTCGAGATGATGCAGGCCTCCATGCCGCGCTACGACCTCGAGCGGTTCGGCTTCGCGCCGCGCGCGTCCCCGCGCCAGTCGGACGTCATGATCGTCGCCGGCACGCTGACCAACAAGATGGCGCCCGCCCTGCGCAAGGTCTACGACCAGATGCCGGAGCCGCGCTACGTGATCTCCATGGGAAGCTGCGCCAACGGCGGCGGCTACTACCATTACTCCTACGCCGTGGTGCGCGGCTGCGACCGCATCGTGCCGGTGGACGTCTACGTGCCGGGATGCCCGCCGACGGCCGAGGCGCTGGTCTACGGCGTGCTGCTGCTGCAGCGGAAGATCCGGCGGACGGGAACGATCGAGAGGTGAGGCATCAGGCGGCGGGCAAACAGGCAGCATATGCCGTCGTTTCTCTGCTGCTCGCTGCCGGTGACCTGTTGCCTGGGAACAAGACATGCTGACCGACCTTGAAACGCACGTCACGTCGGAGCTTGGCGAGGCCGTTCTCGATCACAGGATCACAGTCGGCGAGCTGACGCTGACGGTAGAGCCGGCCAAGATCGTCGACGTGCTGAGGTTCCTGCGCGACGACCGGGGTTGCCGCTTCGAGGTTCTGATCGACATCTGCGGCGTGGACTGGCCGGCGCGGGCGCAGCGCTTCGACGTCGTCTATCATCTGCTGTCGCCGCGCCTCAATCAGCGCATCCGCGTCAAGCTCCACGTCGACGAGGAAACGCCGGTGCCGAGCGCCGTCGACGTGTTTCCGGCGGCCAACTGGTACGAGCGCGAAGCCTTCGACATGTACGGCATCCTGTTCTCGGGGCATCCGGATCTCAGGCGCCTGCTCACCGACTACGGCTTTCAGGGCTATCCGTTGCGCAAGGACTTCCCGCTCACGGGCTACGTCGAGGTGCGCTACGACGACGAGGCCAAGCGCGTCGTCTATGAGCCGGTCAAGCTCGTGCAGGAGTTCCGCTCGTTCGACTTCGAGAGCCCTTGGGAGGGGCCGCATTACACGTTGCCCGGCGACGAGAAAGCCACGCAGTAGGGGGCGGAATGGGCGCGCTATCCATCTACCATTGGCTTGTGCTGATCGTTTACAGCGTGGCGATGGTGGTGCCGTTCTGGAAGATCTTCCCGCGTGCGGGATGGCCGAGCGCCCTCAGCCTGCTCATGCCGGTGGCGCCGATCAATTTCATCCTGCTATGGATACTGGCCTTCAAACGCTGGCCGGGAGACGCGCGAGGCGCGCCATGAAGGATACGCTCAAGGTGGGGGATCGCGCGCGGCTGGAGTTCAAGGTGCCGGCGGAGAAGACCGTGCCGTACCTCTATCCGGAGTCGGTGGACTTCAAGGCCATGCCGGACGTGTTCGCGACCGGCTTCATGGTCGGCCTCATGGAATGGTGCTGCCTCGAGGTGCTGAAGCCGCATCTCGATCCCGGCGAGGGGTCGCTCGGCGTCCACATCAACGTGTCGCACAGCGCGGCGACGGTGCCGGGACAGACGGTGACGGTGGAGGCCGAGTGCACGAGCGTCGCCGGGCGACGCGTGGGTTTCAAGGTAACGGCCCACGACGGCGTGGAGACGATCGGTGCCGGGAGCCACGAGCGCATGGTGGTGCCGTGGGAGCGGTTCATCGGCCGCGTGAACGAGAAGGCCGCGCGCGCGGGCGTGCCGCCGATCGAAAGCTGCAGCGCAGGAGCGTGATATGGGTATGGCAGGCAGCACCGTCAGCGGGCAATGCCTTTGCGGCGCGGTGAAGTTCACGGTGGACGTTCCCAAGCGTGATGTCGACGTCTGCCATTGCAGCATGTGCCGGCGCTGGTCGGCGGGGCCGTACATCGGCCTGCCGTACGACGGCGTGCTCGCGCTCGAGGGGGCCGACAACGTCGGCGTCTACAACTCCTCGGAGTGGGCAGAGCGGGGCTTCTGCAAAGTGTGCGGTAGCTCGCTCTACTATCATCTCCTGGGCAGCGACCACTATTCGCTGTCGGCCGGGGCGCTCGACGATCAGTCGGGGCTTCAACTGACGGCGCAGATCTTCATCGACGAGAAGCCTGCCTACTACGATTTCGCGAACGACACGCCCAAGCTCACGGGCGAGGAAGTGTTCGCGGCTCACGCCAGCTCACCAGAGACCGAGTGACCCCATGGCCGAGACCGAGATTCGCCCGTTCAACATCAACTTCGGCCCGCAGCATCCGGCGGCGCACGGCGTGCTGCGTCTCGTGCTCGAGCTCGACGGCGAGGTGGTGGAGCGCGTCGATCCGCATATCGGCCTCCTGCATCGTGGCACCGAGAAGCTGATCGAGGCCAAGACCTATCTGCAGGCGATCGGCTACTTCGACCGTCTCGACTACGTGGCGCCGATGAACCAGGAGCACGCGTTCTGCCTCGCGGCCGAACGTCTCCTCGGCATCGAGGCGCCGCGGCGCGCACAGCTCATCCGCGTGCTCTACTCGGAGATCGGCCGGCATCTCTCGCACCTGCTCAACGTTACCACGCAGGCCATGGACGTCGGCGCGCTGACGCCGCCGCTGTGGGGCTTCGAGGAGCGCGAGAAGCTGATGGTGTTCTACGAGCGCGCCTCGGGCAGCCGCATGCACGCCAAGTATTTCCGCATCGGCGGCGTGCACCAGGACCTGCCGGCACAGCTCATCGCCGACATCCACGCCTGGTGCGAGACGTTCCCCAAGGTGCTCGACGACATCGAGGGGCTGTTGACCGAGAACCGCATCTTCAAGCAGCGCAACGTTGACATCGGCGTCGTCAGCCTCGAGGACGCCTTCGCGTGGTGCTTCTCGGGCGTGATGGTGCGCGGCTCCGGCGCGGCGTGGGACCTGCGCAAGTCGCAGCCCTACGAGTGCTACTCCGAGCTCGAGTTCGACATTCCGATCGGCAAGAACGGGGACTGCTACGACCGCTACCTGATCCGCATGCTCGAGATGCGTGAGAGCGTGAAGATCATGAAGCAGGTGTGCGAGAAGCTGCAGAGCGCGGATGGCGCCGGGCCGGTGTCGGCGCGCAATCCGCGCGTGGTGCCGCCGAAGCGGGGCGAGATGAAGCGCTCGATGGAAGCGCTGATCAACCACTTCAAGCTCTACACCGAGGGCTTCCACGTGCCGGCCGGCGAGGTCTACGCGGCGGTCGAGGCACCCAAGGGCGAGTTCGGCGTGTATCTGGTGGCCGACGGCTCGAACAAGCCCTACCGCTGCAAGATCCGCGCGCCGGGCTTCCCGCACCTCGCGGCGATGGACTTCCTCAACCGCGGTCACATGCTGGCCGACGTCTCCGCCATCCTCGGCTCGCTCGACATCGTGTTCGGCGAGATCGACCGGTAGTGTTCGCCAGCGTATTGCAGTGCGAAGGTGCTTCCGAGTAACACCTCCTGTTCCTTCGATCGCTTAAACTCACGACAGAGATTTATGTCGTGTGAGTTTGCATATGGAAGAATTTGTTCATGCGGTATGGGAGTTCATCGTACATATCCATGGTGAATACGAACCGCTCATAAAATTTGTTTCCTATATTGTTAGTCCAATATTGGCTTACCTCGCCTTTCGGGCAAATCGCAAATCGCACAAAGAAATCGCCGAAAAATCTGAAGAACTTGGAAGGCTCTCGAACGAGGTCGACAATGCTCACGCGTCAATACGCGAGAAGCAGCATGAACTTCAACTCGCTGCAGCTGAAATCGATGTGCGTGGTCGGAAAGTGGAGGAGCTTGAAGACGACCTTCGAAAAATTACCGAAGGATCGCAAGCTCTCTGGAATCTACGTCCGGCTAGCTCGTTTGAGCAGCACAGGCATCAACTCTGGGATTCCAATGGCGCTAGAATCATCACCATCGGCAATTTGAAAGGGGGCGTTGGCAAGACCACCATCGCGGCCAATCTTGCAGCGTATATCAGCGAGACACGTCGTCAGAATGTTTTGCTTGTCGACTTGGACTACCAGGGCTCGCTTTCGAACATGTTGATGTTAGCGACCGAACGGGAGGAAGTTGCTTCTCAGGTCGATCGCTTGTTCCTACCCGACGCCAATTTTGTGACTTTGGATCAAGCCAGCGAGTCGCTCCTTCCAAAATTGCTGCGTGCTCGGTTGGTCACTGCGAACTATGGGTTTGCCCAGTTCGAAAATCAATTACTGCTCAAATGGTTGCTGCGAGATGATGGGGGTGTTGATGTACGCTTTCGGCTCGCAAATCTTTTGTTGCGACCCGAAGTTAGGCACAAGTATGCAGCTATCATACTGGATATGCCGCCGAGGATGACGCTTGCTGCCGTCAATGCCTTGGTGACAAGCCATTGGTTTGTCGTTCCGACCGTGTTGGATAAGCTTTCCGTCGAGGCCGTCGCTCAATTTCTCACTAGTATGAAGGCTCTGAAGAAAGACTTAGGCCTAGAACTCAATTTGGCCGGCATCGCAGGGTGTATGACAAGGACCGTTCAACTCGGGCCTGCAGAGCGAGCGGCGCTTGATCTCGCCCGAGAGAGCGGATGGATTTGGAATCCTGATGTCGATTACGTTCTGCCAACCATCCCCCGGAAAGCTTCTATCGGCAACGCAGCCGGTACGGACATTGCCTATCTCTGTAACGATGGGCAGGGTGCGCCGCTGAGGCCGATTTTTGACCCCCTATTTGAAGCTATATGCGAACGTGTGGGTCTGCATAGTGGATGACTAAGCGCAGCCTAATTCGTGGCGAACGAATCAACCTAAGTATGTTTAGTCGCAGTGGATCGTGGGCTCTGTAGAGCGTCGCCCCGCTCTGGC
>NZ_JADZBI010000053.1 GCF_020852195.1 Hyphomicrobium sp.
GACCAGGATCGATGAACAAGCGGCGTCGAATCTACGAGGGCAAGGCGAAGGTTCTTTACGAAGGACCGGAGCCCGGCACTCTCAGTCAGCACTTCAAGGACGACGCTACTGCCTTCAACGCGAAGAAGCACGCGCTGATCGAAGGCAAGGGCGTGCTCAACAACCGCATCTCCGAGTACATCTTCCAGCGGCTCGGCGAGATCGGCGTGCCCACGCACTTCATGAAGCGCCTCAACATGCGCGAGCAGCTCATCCGCGAGGTGGAGATCATCCCGCTCGAGGTGGTGGTGCGCAACGTGGCGGCGGGCTCGCTCGCGACGCGGCTCGGCCTCGAGGAAGGCACGCAGCTCCCGCGCTCGATCATCGAGTTCTACTACAAGGCCGACAACCTCAACGACCCGATGGTCTCGGAAGAGCACATCACGGCCTTCGGCTGGGCGACGCCGCAGGAGATCGACGAGATCATGCAGCTCGCGCTGCGCGTCAACGACTTCCTGGTCGGCCTGTTCCTCGGCATCGGCATCCGCCTCGTCGACTTCAAGGTCGAGTTCGGGCGACTGTGGGACAACGAGCAGATGCGCATCGTGCTGGCCGACGAGATCAGCCCCGACTGCTGCCGCCTGTGGGACATCTCCTCGGGCGACAAGCTCGACAAGGACCGCTTCCGCCGCGACCTCGGCGGCGTGCTGGAGGCCTATCAGGAGGTGGCGCGCCGCCTCGGCGTGCTGACCGAGCAGCGTCCGCCCAAGGGCGTGGGCCCGGTGCTCGTGGCGTCGAACCCGACCGGGAAGCCGAACTGACCGTGGGCGACGCCTTCCGTCACCTTGTCATCCCGGCCCAAGCGCGCTAGCGCGAAAAGCCGGGATCCAGACCGGTTTCTTGCGACGTTCGTAGTCGCGGCCCCCTGGGTCCCGGACAAGGCTTCGGCTGACGCCTCGCCTTTCCGGGATGACAACGCTGAGAGGCCCCATGAAAGCCCGCATCAAGATCACCCTCAAACCCGGCGTGCTCGATCCGCAGGGCAAGGCCATTCAGAACGCGCTCGGCGCGCTCGGCTTCGAGGGCGTCAACGACGTACGCCAAGGCAAGTACATCGAGGTCGATGTCGCCGGCATGAGCGAGGAGAAGGCGCGCGAGGCGGTGGACCGCATGTGCCGCGACCTGCTCGCCAACACGGTGATCGAGAACTACAGCTACGAGTTGCAGCCCTGACGATGCCGCGGTCCCGGATGGCAATCTGGCTGGCCAGCATGATCGTACCGGCGGGCGCGGCCGCGCAGGGTGCCGGTCCGCCGACCATCGACTGCGCGCTCGGCTACCATGGCATGCGCGCGGACGTGCAATCGCTCGCGGGCGCGGAATGGAGCCAGGAGGGCGGCTACGAGATCGCAACGCTCGCGGTCCCCGACAGGTGGCGCGTGCAGATCGCCTTCACCGCGCCGGGCCACCCGGCGCATCCGGCAGTCACGCTCAGGACGTTCCGCAAGCAGGTGACGGAGGTGTGGACCGCCGAGAGCAAGGGCTGCGGCTACGGCGACCAGGGCCAGTTCACCATCCTTATGGCAGACATGAAGTCCGGCGACACGGAGCTCACCAACGCGTCGCGGCACGAGGTCGAACGCAGGAAAGAGGGAAAGTCGCCTCTTTCGCCTGCACCCTGAAATACGAACAGGAGAGCCGAAACATGCTGCGCGCTTCCGTCATCGTCTTTCCCGGCTCCAACTGCGACCGCGACGTGAAGACGGCGCTGGAAGCCATCACGGGCTTTCCGGTCAAGATGGTCTGGCACGGCGACGCGACGGTGCCGGCCTCCGATCTCATCGTGCTGCCGGGCGGCTTCTCCTACGGCGACTATTTGCGCTGCGGCGCCATGGCGGCGCACTCGCCCATCATGCGCGACGTGATCGCCAAGGCGAAGGCCGGCACGCCGGTGCTCGGCATTTGCAACGGTTTCCAGATCCTGTGCGAGTCGGGGTTATTGCCCGGCGTCTTGATGCGCAACGCCTCGCTGCGCTTCATCTGCCGCGACGTGCACCTCAAGGTCGAGAGCGACAACACGTTCTTCACCAAATGCTACCGCAAGGGCGAGGTCATCCGGGTGCCGATCGCGCATGCGGAGGGCAATTATTTCGCGGACGACGAGACGCTGGACCGGCTCGAGGGCGAAGGGCGGGTCGTATTCCGCTATTCGGACGCTGAGGGCAACGTCGCGCCCGAGACCGGCCCGAACGGGGCGCAGCGCAACATCGCGGGGATCACCGACCCCACCGGGCGCATCCTCGGCATGATGCCGCATCCGGAGCGGATGTACGAAAAGATGCTCGGCGGCACCGATGGCCGGCGCGTGTTCGAAAGCGCGTTGCTCAACGCCGTGGAGGCGATGGGCTGAGCACCTGACGCCTCCCCACCGCTCGGGGCTCTAGCGCCTCGCGGCGACCTCTCCCGGACTCCCCAAAAGCAAATGGGGACGAACCTTGCGGTCCGTCCCCACTATTCCCCCGGCTTCGCCGGGGTGAGTATCGGTACCCGGCATCTCACCGGGCGGGCCGAACTCAGCGCTGCTTGGAGCCACGGCCCGAAACGGGGCCCTTGGACTGCAGGAGCGCGAGCAACACGGCTTTCATTGGAAGTCTCTCTATGTTGGTGCTTGTCGTGGCCATAGAGATAGTCGACTCCCGGTGCCTCAGCCAGTGCAGGCCTTGCTTGCCAGCAATGCATCCGGCGCAGCGGCGGAATGCCGCCTTCATAAATATGCCAACATCTTCATTGGCTTAACAAGAATGGAGCAGGCTCGCGGCCTGCTCCATATTTGGGCACGACTACCTAGGTAGTCTCTAGACCTACGACTTGTAGGGCGCACGATCGAATACGCGTGCGTTCATGCGCGTGGCACCCGGACCGCAGAAGAACTCCGCGGACTGGCCGGCGCTAGCGTCCACCTGCACGCCCCGGCCAGGGATCACCGGCACGACAAAGCGGGTGCCGGGGCTGTCGAGGCCCGTCTCGCCGCCCGTGACGTCCGCCACGACGACGGTCAGATGGCAGGCGTTGTCCTTGGTCTCGAAGTAGCCGACCGCGTGCTTGCCGCCGATATCGAGGCTCAGGCCTCGCCCGGGCGACATGATCTCGTGCTTGCTGCCCTGGTCGACCTTGGCGGCAGGATCGGCAAATACGGCTCCGGCCGCCAGAACACCCATCACACCCGCTGCTGCAGCAACGGTCTTCCTCGTCGCCTTCAACATGGTTCTCTCCTTCAGATGATGAGAAGCTCAGCGATCGCCGCGGCATGCTCTTGGTGGCCTGCATTCCGGCTTGGACATTCTCTAACACTATGACTCTTCGGAGAGAATTCATGATGCTGCATAGCAGCGGCCGATTTTGTGCAGCGCGTTCCTGTCGCAATGATCCGTTGTCGCACCTGTGATCCGGATCAAGGCGCACGGCCCGTAACCTCCCGGCCGGACGGTGATGCGATGTCACGCCCGTGGGAGAAGTCGCGTCCCCAAGCGACAAGGACCGCACGCGCCGCTATAAGCACCGCAATACACGTACAAACCGCGCTTACAGACAGTAAGCCCCGACTTACATCCACGCCGCTGCGAGACCCGAAGGCCAGGCCTGATGCAGGATACCGCGACCTCCAAGATCACCCCCGAGATCGTAGCAGGACACGGCCTCAAGCCCGACGAATACCAGCGCCTGCTCAAGATCCTGGGCCGGGAGCCGCGCCTCACCGAGCTCGGCATCTTCTCGGTGATGTGGCGCGAGCACTGCTCCTATAAGTCGTCGCGCGTGTGGCTCCGGACGCTGCCGACCTCGGGCGCCAAGGTGATCCAGGGCCCCGGCGAGAACGCCGGCGTCGTCGACCTCGGGGACGGGGACGCGGCCGTGTTCAAGATGGAGAGCCACAACCACCCCTCCTACATCGAGCCCTATCAGGGTGCCGCCACGGGCGTCGGCGGCATCATGCGCGACGTATTCACCATGGGCGCGCGGCCGATCGCGAACCTCAACGCGCTGCGCTTCGGCGACCCCTCCCATCCCAAGACGCGCCACCTCGTGTCAGGCGTCGTGTCCGGCATCGGGGGCTACGGAAACTGCGTCGGCGTGCCCACGGTCGGCGGAGAGGTCAACTTCGATGCCGGCTACAACGGCAACATCCTCGTCAACGCCATGTGCGTCGGTCTCGCCAGGACCGACAAGATCTTCTACTCGGCGGCCAAGGGCGTCGGCCTGCCGGTGGTGTATGTCGGCTCCAAGACGGGCCGCGACGGCATTCACGGCGCGACCATGGCGTCGGCCGAGTTCGACGACAAGAGCGAGGAAAAGCGCCCGACCGTTCAGGTGGGCGACCCGTTCACCGAGAAGCTTCTGATCGAGGCGTGCCTGGAGCTGATGGCGTCGGACGCCATCATCGCCATCCAGGACATGGGCGCGGCGGGCCTGACCTCGTCGTCGTCCGAGATGGCCGACAAGGGCGGCGTCGGCATCACGCTCGAACTCGACC
>NZ_JADZBI010000054.1 GCF_020852195.1 Hyphomicrobium sp.
AGCACGACGCGGGCAACACGACCCTTACGGGGGCATCCAACTGATTTTTGGGAACGACGACGGTGTCGGGCGGGACGCTGACAATCGCCAATGCGCTCAGCGGATCGGCCCTCGTCGTCGGCGGCCAGTTCGTGGTCGATGGCCTTTTCAGCGGGCCAGTCGAGGCCCACACAGCCGGCGTCGTCTCCGGCACTGGAACCATTGCGGCGCTCACCATCGGCGCCGGCGGCGTGCATTCCCCCGGCAATTCCATCGGTGTGCAGTACATCACCGGCGACTACGCGAACCACGGCACGCTGCTTATCGAAGCCACGCCGACCGCGGCCGACAGGATCGTCGTTGGCGGATCTGTCGACATCACCGGGGCCACGCTCGATGTCCTGCTCTCGCCGGCCGATGCATCGAGCTGGAACCTGCTCAACGGCCCTTTCATCATCATCGACAACCTGAGCCCCGGCGCTACGATCGGCACCTTCGGTGACGTGACTCGCGACCTGCTCTTCCTCGATACCATCCTCGATTATGCGGGCGGCGACGGCAATGACGTGACCCTGGAGTTGCGGCGTAACGATGTGGCCTTCGCAGGCGTTGGCATCACGCGCAATCAGGTCGCGACCGGCACGGCCATCGATACGCTCGGCGCGGCCAGTCCGATCTGGCGCGCCATTGCCTTGTCCAGCACTCCGGACGTCGCGCGCGCAAGCTTCGACGCTCTTTCCGGCGATATCCATGCTTCGATGCGCACGGCGCTGATCGAGGACAGCCGCTTCGTCCGCAACGCCATGAACGATCGCCTGCGCACGGCCTTTGGAGGGCGCGTCGGTGCATCGCTCGCGCCGCCCTTGAGCGACGCACCCGGCCAATCACCGATGCCCGGTTTGCCTGATCCTTCCGCGCCGGGCTTCTGGAGCCAAGCCTTCGGCTCCTGGGGCATGACCGGCAGCGACGGCAATGCCGCGCACCTCGATCGCTCGACAGGTGGCCTGCTGGCCGGCGTCGATGGGATCATCGCCGATTGGCGTGTCGGCCTGCTCGCCGGCTACAGCCATTCCCGTTTCGACAGCAACCGTCGCGCGTCATCGGGCTTGAGCGACAATTATCACCTCGGTCTCTATGGCGGCACTGCATGGAGCAATCTCGCCTTCCGCTCCGGGCTCGCCTACACGTGGCAAGACATCGACACGCG
Organism: Hyphomicrobium sp.; assembly: GCF_020852195.1. Lineage (GTDB taxonomy): Bacteria > Pseudomonadota > Alphaproteobacteria > Rhizobiales > Hyphomicrobiaceae > Hyphomicrobium_C. The sequence goes on from NZ_JADZBI010000054.1 coordinate 1,187, forward strand.
CCGTTCGGTTGCCGTCCCCGGCATCGCCGAGCGCCTGACCGCGGACAACGACAGCGGCACCTTCCAGGCCTTCGGCGAATTCGGATACGGCATGGGTGCAGGGGCGAGCCGCTTCGAGCCCTTCGCCAACCTCGCCTATGTGAACTTGGATGGCGACAGCTTCAGCGAGCGTGGCGGCGTCTCTGCCTTGTCCGTCGCGAGCGGCACGACCGGCGTCACCTTCACCACGCTCGGCCTGCGCGCCGAGCAGCGGCTCGCACTCGGCACAATGGACGTGGCACTTCGCGGCATGATCGGCTGGCGGCACGCCTTCGGCGACACGACTCCAGAGAGCTTCCATCGCTTTTCCGGAGGGGACGTCTTCACGATCGCCGGCGTGCCGATCGCCGACAACACCGCGGTGATCGAGGCCGGGCTCAATCTCGATCTCGCGCCCAACGCGACGTTCAGCGTCTCCTACGTTGGCCAGATCGCATCGGACGCCCAGGATCATGGCGTGAAAGCCGATCTCGCCATCAGGTTCTGAACTGGAAGGATGAATGGTCGTGAAGCGGTCGCACATCTCTGCGCTCGCCGCCTGCACATTGGCGGTCTCGAAGCTTCCGGCCATGAGACTTCTCTCCATCCCAATGACACACGATATATCTATGTGAATATAACGATAATGACAGCCCTTCGATGGGGGCGGTTAATTGTCGGTTAGGGATCGAGCTGCACCGGATTGAACAAATCGGTGTTAAGAGCGATCCCCTCGCCGTCCATACATGTCAGTCCTTCTGCAAGGGATTGGCCGCAAGCCATTTCTTCGCCGCATCCCGCGGTGTGAGCCCATCGACATTGACCCAAAGGTCCATCTCCGTGACCGCGTCGATGCTGAGCTTGATATTGGCAAGGCGCTCGAGTGTCGCCGGTGCGAGTTTGCTCATCAGCATCTCATGCCCGAGAAGGACCGCTGTGTCGCCCTTACCGTAAATGCCCTTTGGCTCCTCCAGCACGCGCATTTTGTAGGCCGCGTTGAGCCACTGCGGCTGCCAGAGAGGCATGACAAGCCAACGTTGCTCGGCCACTGCCTGCTTGAAGTTCTCGATCCAATCTTTCGCTTCGCCCGGTATCACCTCGTAGCCGGCCGCATCGAGACCATAGGCTTCGCGGATCTTCGCGGCGCCGACCATGAGGCCCGACGTTGCGCCGATGCCGCGGATCTGCTTGTCCATGCGCTGTGCGACGTCCGGCTTCTTGAGGTCGTCGATGGAGCGTACGAGGTCGGCAGGAACGTAGTCGGGCACTGCCCAGTAGAGCCGGGCATCGCCATAGAGGTCGCCGATGACGAACGTGGCGTCCTTTACCTTCGCATAGAGTGGCGCATGACCGTCCGGCAGCCAGGCGGCGGCCAGGATATCGATCTCGCCGGCGCCGAGCTTCGGGAAGATGTCGCCGTGACTGCCGGCTGTGACGTCAACCTTGTACTCGTCTTTCTCAAGCACCTCCTGCACGATCCCGCCGACCACAGCGTAGAACGACAGACCGACTTGACCGAGCCGGATCGCGCGGTCCTCAGCGCTCGCAGACGGCGACAACGCTGCCGCCAATACCATCACAACGGCTGACACTATGCTTTTCATCTCGATACGTCTGCTCATGTGATCCTCCCGCGGTACTTCGAGGCAGCACATAGCAAAGGTCCGGCTCGCTCAATGGGTGAGTTGATGCAGGGCCCGCATTTTTGTCACTTGAACGTCGTCCTCCGTCAGATCAGGGAGCTTATTGCGCCTGAGCGGCCTGTGCGACAACAAGGCCGCCAAAACTAGTGCCGAGCAACAACGCGATCGTAGCGCTTTATGCACATCGTCTCTGGTCTCCTCCTGTGCGGACCCGAGCGGCTAGCGATTGCCGCGAGCGCGATGGTGAGCGTCAAAGCCCTTCGCGAATATCTGCTTCACGGGTCCGAGCGCTTGGACAAACTCGAGCTGCTCGCCTTCGGAGCCCTTGCAGTAGATCAACCTCCATCCGTTCGACTGCCCTTCAGTGATGCCGTTGCTGTTCGCCTCCATCGGCGCGCCCAGCCGCTCCTCCTCTGTCGCCACGGTGATGACGCGGTTGGCTCGGACCTGCGTCATACCGCGTCGCGCCGCTTCCCCTTCGAGATCGGCGATGAACGTGTTGAAATCGACATCGTCGCGGATGTGGAAGCAGATGTGCATCATGCGAGGGAAGGCAGGGCTCATATGGTCGAGCGGCTCGGCGAAGGCGCTGCCGCTGCCGGCGGGCTGCTCGGCGTCGCGGTATTGCAGCAGTTCGATCACGACATTGTCGAACTGGATGAAGCGTACGTCCAAGCGCTGCGCGCCGTCTCTGAGGTCCGGGATTCCCATCGTGCGCGGATTGACCTGACGCACGTGTGCTTCGATCTCCTGATCGGTCAGCAGCGTGTTGTGAATGCGCTCGCCGTGGAAGTCGCCGTCGCGCATGATCTCGGTCCCTCCGAGCACCTCGGTATAGAACTCGAAGGCGCGGTCCATTTTCTGAACTGTGAGACCGAAGTGCTGCACGCCCTGAAGCCGCGCGCCGAGCGAGCCGGAGTCCCCGGCTCGGCTGGCCGCTGCGGAGGCTGAAGGGGCCGAGAACGTTCCCGTGCCAGCGATTGCCAACGCGCCGGCAGCGCGAACGACTTCCCGTCGATTGAACTCTGACGGGCGATTGTTGTCGATGTCTCCCGCCAATGGAAACGCCCTTATAATTTGAGTGGATGCGAACCGGCTGTCGCTTTTGCGCGAACGCCGTCAAGAAAAGGACTGCCGGGGCGCGCCGAGAACGACATTCGATACGCCCGCTTCCAGCATGCAGGGCCCGCCCCGTGCATGTACGAGTTAGGCGGTCTTTTTCTTGGTGATGCTGGGACTTAAGCCAAACCACCAGTGAGCAAGGAGTCCGACGCCCCAACCCAGCAGAACCCACAAGGCCCAATAGGGCGGACCGATCCACATATTGACGATGAAAAGCAGAACCATGCTGAGCACGAATACGATCGCATGGATGCGGAAGCCGAGTTTCTTGTCGGCCATACTAGCGTGCTTCACGACGATCTCCGTTTCAGTCGGCAGCATTTGACGAAGTACGATAGTAATTCTCTCGGGAACGTGAGCGGAGGTGTGCCTAACAGGCAGGAAATTGTAGCCGAACCGCTAAGGCCGCGATTTCAGATTCTTGCTATTCTTTTTGCGAATTAGGACCTGCGCAGGCGCGGTTAAGCGGTGTTTATTTGGGCCTGCCCAGCGGTAAGAAACCGACATCTCGTTGATGTAGACGGAGACTGAGTGTCACAGTCGCGTGAGAACGTATGTTTAGGGCGATTGGGTTTGCCGATACCTGCCCGGCGTTACGCCGAGCATTTGACGGAATGTGGTTGTAAAATGCGCTTGACTTGAGAAACCACAAGCCAAGGCCACGTGCGCCAAACCGATCTCGCTGCTCCTGAGCATCGCGCGAGCTCGGGCGATACGGCGGGTGAGCACGTATTTGTGAGGTGATATGCCGGCCGTCTCCTCGAAACTTCTAGCGAAGTGATAAACGCTCATCGCGGCAACGCAGGCGAGCGACGTCAGCCTCAAATCCTGGTCGATGTTCGCGTCGATGTAGTCGACGACACTTGCCATGGTGCGGCCGGGGATCTTTCCAAAGGATGCCCGTCCCCGGCGCTCGCCGTGTCGCGACAGGCGTCTAAGAAGTACCTCGGAAAGGATTACCGCCCAACTGTCGAGAAGGAGATTTGTCGGTTCGATCGACCAAGCCCTGTTCTGAATGCTTCGCAGGGCGGATTCCAACGGTGCGTCTTCGATGTCCGCCAGCATCCTGAAATCGGTATGTGCGAGTTCCCGGTCGAAGAGCGCGTCGCATATCGTGCCCAGAAAGAGGACTGGGAGATGGAACTGCACGAAGCTTACGGGCTGCTCGAAGCGCCAGTGTGCGCCCTCGAAAGGTAGCGTTGTGATCTCCCCGCTCGCCTTATCATCCCGCCAGGCCCGCCGTCCGCCGTTCGTACGCATGGAAAGGCTGAGGAAGGTGGAATCACTTGCCTGTGGTGCGTCCTCTACCGTCGAATGCCAAAAGCTCATTTTGAGCGTGGTGTTTTCGCCGATGCCGATCGTCTTCGTGGGCACGATAACGTTGCGCTCGATATGCCTGGGTAAACCGGTAGACTTAAACGCACGATAGAATTGGAGGCCTAGTCCGCCCAGTTGATCGTCGCGATGGCGGGCCGCATGTTGATCAAAATCCGCTCGTTGAGACAGAGACCGCAAGCGACCCACGCCATAGCCCTCCCCAAACTCAACCTCGACGGTCCCAAAATAACCAAGGGCTCCCTGTGCTTGCAAGAGAGCGCTATTGAGCACAGCTCCCTGAAGCTGGCGTTGCCACAACTGCGCTGAGTATCGTCGAGCCATCCAGAGATAGGTAGTCTAGTTGTCTATCTTGGCCTGGTGGGAGGTCGGTGGCGTATCGACCAATGCCCAGTATGTGTGGGCCTCGGCCCTCACTGCGAAGACCTCTTGCTAGCTTTTAATAGAAGCGCGCTCGCGGGCGTTGACGAAGCCACAGTGGACGCTCGCCCAATGAATTTCACTCTGTGCTGTACATCACGCCAAATGTCCGCTTTCTCGGCGGAGCAACACACTCAATCTCGTCGCTCGGTCCCAGAAGTGGAAGTAGCCAACCTTATAATCGGCGACGTGGATGTCCTCGCCGACCATGTCCACTGATTGGTGAAACCGGGCGGCGCTCGACGACAGCGAAAGTCTCTCGCTGACCCAGGCCTGCTTACCGTAAGCAGAGGAAATTAGTCCCTCCGGGCTGGAAGCAGGGTATAAGCTTTGGTTCATGGCCATGAGCGAATTATCGCAAGGACCCGTTCTGGGTCTGGAACATTCGCGGCGACATCGAGCTGAGCAAAGGTTTGAAGCTCTTCGCCGGCTCAATAATCTGTTCGACGTCAACGAGCATCCGATCTTCATCACGCTCGACAAGAAACCCTGCATCGCCAATCCCACATCCCAGAACGGCGGTTGCGGCACATCCATGCCGGGACGTGAATATCTCGTTGGATTGCAGTGGCGTTGGTAATGAAAACGGCGGCCGGCGCGATTGCGGGGGTCGCAGCACATTTGGCATAGGAACTCGATTTTCAGATCGCCAAACTGACCAACACGCCTACGCGTTTCACTCTCCCGCTTGTAGAGAGGAATGGTCGAGTGGCCGGGAAGGGGACTGTACTGCGTGGGTAGCGTAGCGGTCGCTGCGCGCACGGAACCGTGATGAGCGTCTAATGGATTCTTGGCAGAACCAAACTCAAGAGACTTGATTGTGTCGAAGTAGGGTGGTGTGGTGACCTCGCGGTATCGATCCATATAAGTCCGGCGCTGTTTGGGTTGCCGGCGGAGCGTGCCACGCGGCATTCGTGACCGTGCTCGACGTACCGGAAACTATTGCGTTACCCGGCGGGTCGAAAAGACCGTCTCGATACTCAAGGGTATTTCATGTCGAAATTGCGCTTCTTTGCACTTGTTTTTCTGGTCCTTTTCGTTGGGTGTCTAAGTGCCAACCCGCCGTTGGCACAACCAGGCGCCACGACATGCCATCTGCGAGATGGCTCATTGTCCGGGCCGATGCCCCAGCTGTCCGTCGCCATCAAGCAACCTGAGCAACCCATCAGGACCGGAGCCCCGATCGCAGTCGAGTGGAAGCTTGCTGGTGAACTGAACCCGGCCTGCCGCGCGCCGCTATACCTTGTGCTTTCGACGACCGCGCGGAGTCGCTTCGAAGGCGAAAAATTCCTCGCGTTCCCACCCGGGGCGCCGGGACCCTACGCCATCGCATATGAGCTCGCCAGAACACGTGTTTTCGTGCCCCTGCACCTCGGGCCAGGCCAAGCGAGCGGCAATGCCCTGATCAAGGTCTATCAGGCCGGACCGCTGACGCTGGACTGGGCGCTGGTCGAGGTCTCGAAACTGAAAGCGGATGCTAAGACAGCCAAAGACTTCGCATTTGGCCAGGAGTGGGTCGGGAGCGTGACGCGCCTCGGAGACGAATTGAATGTTATCGGGGGGAATCCGGAAATCGTCATCCGTGACCGGTTCACGACCGAGGCACCACAAAAAACCATCCGATCGAACTCGGGAGAGTTCGAGCTCCAGGTCTTCGACAAGTTCTACCGCGTGCTCGACAGCAAGACCGGGGAGCTACTGCAGGAACGTAACGGGTGGGATCCAAACTTCTCACCGTCCAGCCGCTTCTTGGGCGCCTTCGCCGATGGTCCGGGTTTCGAGATCATTGATCTCTATTCCGGTACGGTGGTGACGAGCGAGGCCGAGCTGCGCCGGAACAGGGGATATCGCGGCAGGGTGCACTTGGCTGCCTGGTCGACAGGTGATGCAGTGTTTGCGCTGAGCATCTGGGGTTGGGCCGGCATCGAGCTCCAGCAGGCTCTCGTGGACGGATCGCAGCGTTCCTTCACCGATACCGGATGCCACGCTTGCCAGGGCGTGGAGACCGCTTTGGTTTTGGATTTCGAGGGCGCCATCACGACGTGGGGCAACGGGGGGCAAATTTTTGGCGACGGATGGGAGAGCCTGCTCGACCACTCAATCGGAACGAGCGCTGTTGAAGCCGCGTCCTTCGAACAAATCCCGCCTCAAGCAGACGAGCCGAGCGAAGTCTGGGAGAAGCGGCGCACATTGCAGGCAGAGCTTTCCGCCCGCGCTTTCGCAAGAGTCTCTTCGGCGGCCTTCTTCGATTCCGGCCAACTCGGCGACTCTTGCGCAATAGAGGCATCCGACCGCATCAAGTGGTGTCTCGACGGCCCACTTCTGTTGAGTCATCACTGCGCGCTCGACACCAATGGTGTCTGCGGGGCGCATACGGCGGATGAGGAGGCCTGGAAGAGAGAGCTCGCCGAGCTCGCTGCTCTGCGCTTGGTGCACAAAGGCCCACCCGCGGCGCCGGCACCACAACAACTGGTGGCTGAGGCAAGACTAGCAACAACGCGAGGCGGCTTTGCAATGCATCGATCCGACAAGAGAGCCGGACCGAGCGCAGAGGACGCGCAAAGCTCGGTTTGGAGCCGCCTCCAACAGCTCGACCTCACCGTGAATGGAGAAGGGCCGCTCAAGCCGGCCGTTGAACTGATCGACTGGGAGAAGGCATACGATCATCCCGATCAGGTCATCGCCCCGATCATCGCGTCAATTCCGTCGGCCGCCAAACGACTTCCGATCCGCGAGACCGGCGGCGACGTGGACCCCGAGTACAGTGGCCATGACAGCGAGGCAACGCTGATCGACCCGACCTGGATTCGGCAGCTCGCCACCTTCTCCGTCGGGGAGCGTACCTATTGGCTGATCCATTCGTACTACAGCCAGGGTGCGTCGAGCCGCAATTTCTTCGCGCTGCTGCATGGTACCAAGACCGGGCCCAGCGAGATGGCGGACTTGGCCAGTCGATTGAAATATAGCGTTGGCAGCCAGCCGTCGGGGCTCAGTCCGGACGGAACGCTTGAGTACACCGACGAGCGTGGCACGACCATGGGATTTGGCGGCTGGCCAAGCGACTTCGACAAAGTCACTGTCGCCTTCGATCGCTATCTTATCCTTACGGGGCATTGGCTGGGAGCCAATCTGCGCTGGGTGCTGCTGTTCGATTTGAAGTCCGATCAGATCCTGCTGTTCAACCGTGATATTCCAGCGGCCACAAACCTCGATGAGTTTGGTGTGACAGCGGATGGCCGTACTCTGGTCCAGTACAACGCCGGAGGGCAATTGCACTTCTACGACGTGGCCAGCGGCGCCATCGTCCTGCGCGGCTTCCATATCGATGACGAGCTGATTGTTTATGATCCGCGCGGATATTACTCCGCATCGCCCGAAGGGTCACAGTTCATCTTCCTGAAGTTTCCGGGCCTGCCGGGCTACAATTCCCTGCAGCAGTTTGCCCGCACGCTCAAACGGCCGGCTTTGATCAAAGCCGTGTTGGCCGGCAACGCGCAAACGCCCGATCCGCTGCTGACGCCGCCACCGACACTTCACCTTGCTGCCGAAGTCACCGGAGCTTCCGCCCAACGCACGGCGAAGCTGCGCATCGTTGCCAACTCTGCCATGGGTTTGGAAAAAACGCGCATCTTCATCGACGGGCAGCTGGCCGGCGAGCATGCAATGTCGGGGCGCAGCGCCGATCTCGACATCACTCTTCCGCTCAAGCCCGAGGCCCGGTGGGTAACTGTCGTTGCGGTCGACGCCGTCGGCTATGAAAGCGTGGCACAGGGCGCCCCTCTCGCCGGCGCAGGCAAGCCAGTCGACAGTCGGCTATTCGCCATCTCGATCGGCACCGACCGTTACGACGATAACAAGCACATCGCCCAGCTTAAATTAGCCAAGACGGACGCACGCAACTTTGCCAAGAGCGTGGAAGGCCTCAAGGGCCGGACCTACGCCGATGTCGAGGTTACGAGCTTCCTTGATGCCGAGGGTCTGAGGGGCGCGCTGCTCGCCAAGCTGCGTCAGTTGACAGCCGCCACGCAGCCCTCCGACACGATCATGCTGTTTGCCGCCGGCCACGGCTTTCGCGATGTCAAGACGGGCCAGTTCTATCTGGCAACACGGGAGACGCGGCTCGCCGACCTGGCGGCCACATCGATTTCCTGGGAGGATATCGCCAAGGCGCTCGACGGCACCAAGGCGCGTTTGATCGTCCTGCTTGATGCCTGCCACTCAGGTGCCGCTGATGGTGGCGCGAATGACGATGCTGTCTCGAGTCTGATAAAGAGCGGAACCTCGATGACGGTGCTGGCCGCAGCCAAGGGTCGACAGAGCAGCTATGAAGACCAACACGCCGGCGGCGGACAGTTCACGACGGCCCTGGTGCGCGCCATCACAACGGGCCGAAAAGGAACGGATAGCAACAGCAACGGTGCGATCGAGTTGGCTGAGGTCTACGGCGCCGTCAAGAAGCAGGTGGTCGCCGCCACGGTCGGCCGGCAAACCCCGTGGATTGCACGCAATCTGATGGTTGGTGAGATTCCGGTTTTTTGAGCAGGACCTCGGTTGGCGGCAGGCCGGCACGCACGCTCCGCGGCAGGCGCCGGTCTGGCCGTCACCGGGGTACCGGCCATGCCGGGTGGGCTGACTGGAATCGTTTGACCCACCTCCGACGTCAAGCGCGGCCCGGCGATGGGGGATCTTTATGGACTCGCCAAGGCGAGTTTGCAGACATCCGATAGGTTCCGGACAACCTTGTCGTGCTCGCCGCGGATCAACGCCGACTCGACCTTGGTCTTGGCCCTCCTCGATGTGCAATGCGACCTATTCTTGTTGACCATCAGCGGTATTCAGGGTTTGCAGGATGCAACGCGGCGCGCTTGCGAAGCCCTTGGCTTCCATCCAACTCCATACGGTCCTGCGAGGTCTCTATTGAAAGTCACGAAGCTGCTTGTCGCGAACCGTTCTGAGATAGCGATCCGTATTTTCCGTGCTGCGAACGAGCTTGGCATCAAGACCGTCGCGATCTGGGCTGAGGAGGACAAATACGCGCTGCATCGCTTTAAGGCCGATGAGTCTTATCAGGTCGGCCGCGGTCCTCACCTTAACCGCGATATGGGGCCGATCGAGAGCTACCTGTCCATCGAGGAAGCGATCCGCGTGGCGAGGCTTTCGGGCGCGGATGCGATTCATCCCGGCTACGGCCTGCTGTCGGAAAGCCCCGAGTTCGCCGAGGCCTGCGCAGCGGCTGGCATCGTCTTCATCGGGCCGCGACCGGATACGATGCGAAAGCTTGGCAACAAAGTGGCTGCCCGCAACCTTGCTGTTGAGATTGGCGTACCGGTGGTGCCGGCGACCGACGCGTTGCCCGACGACCTCGACGAGGTGAAGAAGCTGGCCGCGCGGATCGGCTATCCGCTGATGCTCAAGGCGTCCTGGGGCGGCGGCGGCCGCGGCATGCGGCCCATCACATCGGAAAAGGAACTCGAGGCCAAGGTGCTGGAAGGCCGGCGCGAGGCCGAGGCCGCCTTTGGCAACGGCGAGGGCTATCTGGAAAAGATGATCCAGCGCGCCCGCCATGTCGAGGTCCAGATCCTGGGCGACAAGCAGGGCAACATCTATCACCTGTGGGAACGCGACTGTTCGGTGCAGCGGCGCAACCAGAAGGTCGTCGAACGCGCGCCGGCACCCTATCTTTCTGGCGCGCAACGCGAAAAGATCTGCAACCTGGGCAAGAAGATCTGCCAGCACGTCAATTACCAATGCGCCGGCACCGTCGAATTCCTGATGGACATGGATTCGGGCGAATGCTTCTTCATCGAGGTCAACCCCCGCGTCCAGGTCTAACACACCGTGACCGAAGAGGTCACCGGCATCGACATCTTGCGCGCCCAG
>NZ_JADZBI010000055.1 GCF_020852195.1 Hyphomicrobium sp.
CACCGCCCGCGCTACCATGGCTATTTTCGTTCAGTGTAACCTGGCGAAGCGCATCGAAGGAAATCGTGCATTCGGCGGAGTGGCGCGCCCGAAAGGATTCGAACCTCTGACCCCCAGATTCGTAGTCTGGTGCTCTATCCAGCTGAGCTACGGGCGCATTTTGCTGTCGGAGCCGGAACAAGGCCGGCACGAGCCGGTGGGGGCTGGTGCCGCCCGCGGCTAGCAAGGCCGCCACTCCTAATATGAGTGGTCCCTGAGCGCAAGTCTCCTTTGAGCAGGCCGACAGCCGATAGGGTTCCGGCTAGGCCTTCGGTAGGCAGGCGCTCAGCGGACCGAGCGGTCCGGCAGCTCGATCAGGAAGGTCGCGCCAATCGGGGTGTCGAGCAGCTCGAGCTTGCCGCCGTGGACGCCCACCAGCTCCGAGGCAATGGCGAGGCCGAGGCCCGAGCCGTCCTTCCGGGTCGAGGCCTGGAACGGGCGGAACAGGTGCTCGCGCGCGTTGGCGGGCACGCCAGGACCATCGTCGGACATCTCGATGAAAACCTTGCGGCCGTCCCGCCACGCCTTGACGCGAATCTCGCCCGGCCTGCCGGCCTGGCTCTCGATGGCCTGCATGGCGTTGCGCGTCAGGTTGCTCAAGACCCGGAACAGGTGCTCGTGATCGGCATCGATCAGCAGTTGGTCGTCGACGTCGACGGTCCAGGCGATCTTGCCTTCGCGCGGCAGGTCGAGGCCTTCGGCGACCTCCTCGAGAAGCGGTTTCAGGCGCATGAGCTCGCGGCGCGGCGCGGCCTCCTCGGCGCGGCCGAAGCGCAGCGATGAGTTGCAGAAGTTGAGGGCGCGGTCGAGCGAGGCAATCAGCTTCGGCGCGAACTGCTGCACGGTCGGGTCGGGGATGGCCGTCAGGCGGTCGGAGATGAGCTGCGCGTTGGCAAGCATGTTACGCAGGTCGTGGCTGATCTTGCTCACGGCGAGGCCGAGCGGGGCGAGACGGTTCTTCTGATTGAGCGCCTGCGTGAGCTGGCGCTGCATGTGGGCGAGCTCGCGCTCGGCGGTGCCGATCTCGTCGGCGCGGCCCGACGGCGTGATGATGCGGCTCGCGTCCTCTGGGTTCTCCCCGAAGTGCAGCATGTTGCGGGAGAGGCGCATCATCGGGCGCACGAGCAGCGCGCTGATGGCGAAGTAGACCAGCGCCGCCGTGATCAGCGAGATCATGATCGAGAGATAGACGATGTTCATGCCGTAGCTGACCATGGCCCGCTTCAAGGGCTCCTCGGGCAGCACCACCTCGATCACGTCGTCGTAGCGCGGGCCGAGATAGCCGACGATGCGGATCACGCGGTCGTCGGGCGCAAAGAAGAGGGCGATGGCATCGCCGATCTGGGACAGGCGCAGCGCCAGATCCTGGCCCATGGTCAGGTCGGCGGGCTGGCGCAGGTCGAAATGCTCATCGATCGAGATCTCCGTCACCGGCGGCAGCACGAGGCGGCGGGCACCGCCGCGGCGAATGGCAATGGCGCGCACGAGCGCGGTGCGCGTCAGCTCGTTGCGGAGCGCGGGGGGCACGTTGCGGCCCGGCACTGCCTCGGCGGCAAGCGCCGCGACGTTGGCCGCGGTCAGGCGGTCGTTGAGCCAACTGATGCGGTAGTTGGCGATCGAGGGCAGGAAGATCAGGATCTCTGCCAGCATGACGAAGACGGCCGTCAGCAGCAGCAGCTTGGCGGGCAGGCCGATGCGCAGCCACCCCTGCCTCAGCGCGGCGGCGCGCTCGCGCAGCCACGGCAGGACGGGCAACGGCTGTTTCTCCGTCGTTTCGATCACACGCTCGTTCGTATCAAGAGGCATGCTCACTCGCAGCAGCGGCCCCCGCTCCCACAGTGCGCCGATTCTGGCATTTCGCGCCTTGCCTGTCATCCGGGCGCAGGGTGCCGCCGCGCAGCATGGTCAAGGACTTCGCACCCTTGTCCTATATGGGGTGATCAGCGGCGCTAACCAAGCCGCGCAAGGAAATCGATGAGCTTACGGACGTTCGCCTTGGCGGGGAGGGCGGCGTAATGGCGGAGAGCGGCGCGCTTGCCGATCTCGCCGAACGTCGGGTGCGCTGCCACATAGCCGGCGACGGCTGAGATATGGAGCTTCTGGGCGACGGCCAGCGCCCAGATCTGGATCAGCTCGCTCGCCGCGGGGCCGACGATCGTGGCGCCCAGGATGCGCCCCTTGGCCGTCGTCACGACCTTGATGTGACCCAGGGTCTGGTGCTCGGCGTGCGCGCGGTCGTTCTCGGCGAACGGCCAGCGCAGGACGTTGATCTTGTTGTTCGCGGCGCGGGCCTGGTCCTCGGTCAGGCCGACGTGAGCCAGTTCGGGGTCGGTGAAGGTCACCCAGGGGACCAGCATCGGATCGAACTTGGAGGGGAGACGGAACAGGGCGCGGCGGAGGGCGATATCCGCTTGGTGGCTCGAGACATGGCTGAAGCGCGGGCCGCCGTTGACGTCGCCGATGGCATAGACGCGGCGGTTCGACGTCCTGAGGCCGCCGTTGACGACGATCCCTTCGGGCCCGGTCTTGACGCCAGCGGCCGCGAGGTTGAGGTCGGAGATGCTCGGGTTGCGTCCGGTCGCGATCAGGAGGTGCGAGCCGTCGATGATCTCCGCGCCGTGGGCGGCCGAGATGTGGACGCGCACGTAGCCGGACATGCCCTCGACGCGCTCCACCCGCGTGTCCTCGCGGATATCGAGGCCCTCGGCGCTCAGCGCATTCAAGACGACGGCCGTCGCCTCCGGATCATCGCTTGCAAGCGCGCGGGCGGCGTCGATGACCGTAACGCGGCTGCCGAGCCGCAGGTGGGCCTGTGCGAGCTCGAGGCCGATCGGGCCGGCGCCGATGACGACGAGGTGCGGGATCTTGCGGTCCACCTCGAAGATCGTCTCGCCGGTGAGAAAGGGATAGCTGTCGAGACCCGGGATGTCGGGTACGGCAGGGGACGAGCCGGTGGCGATGATGAAACGGCGCGCGGTGATGCGGTAGTCGCCGGCGATCAGGGTGCGCTTGTCCAGGAAGCGGCCGGCGCCGAGGATGACGCGCACGCCGAGACCGGTGTAGCGCTCGACCGTCTCGTTGGGCGCGACGGCGGAGACGACGCCTTTGACATGGCCCTGCACGGCACGATGGTCGATCTGCGGATCGACGGAGGCGATGCCGAACGCTGCGGCCGTGCGCATGGCGTGCGCACGCCTTGCCGCGGCGACGAGGGCCTTGGACGGAATGGATCCGGAAAGGTCGCCCCCGCCCATCCTGTGCTTCTCGACGAGGACCGTGTTGCGCCCGAAGGCGGCGGCCATGGTGGCGACGGCCACGCCGCCGGAGCCGGCACCGATGACGCAGATGTCGGTCGCGAGCGGCTCGCCGGCCAGGGCGACGGAAGGCTCAGCCGCAGCCTGCGGACGGGCCTCCGCTGTCACCGATGCGGGCCTCGATTGCGTCATGGCGATTGCCCCCTGCGATTACGGCCGTGTCTGGCCCCGTCCGTGCGCGTGGCGCCGCTCCGCGGAGCGCTCATCAGCCGCGAGGTCGAGTAACATGCGGCACGATAGCCGGGTCAAGCCCGGCCATGATGTTATTGGGGGAATTGCTGTGCCAAATGCCCCCGGGAGCCGGTTGCGGACGCAAGCCGGCGGTCGAGCGGGGCCACCCCGGCTCCGATTGGCGAGAATTGACTTCGGGTGCCGTGCAACCTATAAGCCAGCATCCCATTCCGAACCGCCCCGGATGGCGCATGTCGCCGTCGGTAGGTGCGTTCGCTTTCGGCTTCGATTGGAGTACTGACCGTGAAACGGACCTATCAACCGAGCAAGCTCGTGCGCAAGCGCCGGCACGGATTCCGCGCTCGCATGCAGACCCCCGGCGGCGTCAAGGTCATCTCGCGCCGCCGTGCGAAGGGCCGCAAGCGTCTTTCGGCCTAGTGTTCAGCGTCTCGTGGTGCGCGGCAGTTGCCCGCCAAGCGGGGGACCGTGTCGTGGCCCTTGAGACGCTAAAAAAACGATCGGAATTCCTGAGACTTAGAGGGGGCGCGCGGTTTGCGACGCCCTCTTTCGTTCTGGAAACGCGTCCGGCGGCCGAGGCGGGGCGCACGGACATCCGCTTCGGCTATACGGTGACGAAGAAGCTCGGCGGGGCCGTGGTCCGCAACCGGATCCGGCGCCGGCTCAAGGCGGCCGTCGGGCTGATTGCGCCGAAGCTCGCACGTCCCGGCCACGACTACGTGCTGGTGGCCCGTGCCGCGGCCTACGACAGGGCTTTCGCCGACCTGAAGAAAGACCTTGAACGGGCCCTGCAACGCGTGCATCACGCTGCGGCGAACGCGGCAAAATCCTGAGGCTCGGAGCCGGGTTGATCCCATCCGCGCTCAAATCGCCCATATCCACGGGCGTTGTGCGGGTTGTAAGAGAGCCAGTCTGAAATTTGCGGGGCCTTTCCGGCGTTCACGGCGGTCCTGCGGCATCCGAGGTCTTTATGAGCCAACGCCCCGACGATCAAAGGAATCTTCTCATCGCCGTCGCCTTGTCGATGGCGGTGATGCTGGGCTGGCAGTTCTTCTATGCGGGGCCGCAGATCAAGGCGCAGCAGGAGAAGGCACAGCGCGAGCGGCTGGCTCAGGAGGAGGCAAGAAAGAGCGCCGGCGGTGACTCCGCCGTGCCGGCCGCGCCGGGGACGGCGCTGCCTGGAAGCACGCCTACGGCGCAACCGATCCCCTCGCAGCCAACTGGGACACGGACGGAAGCGCTGGCGCGGTCGGCCCGCGTGCCGATCGAGACGCCGGCGCTCACGGGGTCGATCGCGCTCAAGGGCGGGCTCGTCGACGATATCGTGCTCGTCAACTACCGCGAGACCGTGGATCCGAAGAGCCCGAACGTGGTGCTGTTCTCGCCGCTCGGCGCGCCGGCCGCCTATTTCGCGGAGTTCGGATGGCAGGGCGCGCCGGGGAGCCAAGCCCCGCTGCCCGATGCGGAGACGGTCTGGCAGGCGGACGCGAATGCCAAGCTCACGCCCGACACGCCGGTGGTCCTCACCTGGGACAACGGCCAGGGCCTCAAGTTCCGCCGCAGTATCGCGATCGATCAGCACTACATGCTGACGGTCTCGGACGAGGTCGAGAATGCCACCACGGGGGACGTGGTTCTGACCCCCTATGCGCGGCTCTACCGCTTCGGCACGCCCAAGCTATCGGGCTACATGGTGCTGCATGAGGGGCTGATCGGCGTACCCGGCGATGCCGGACTGCAGGAGATCTCCTACAGCGAACTGCTCGAGGACGGCGGCGGCAAGAGCTTCGAGGGCAAAACCGGCGGCTGGCTCGGAATCACCGACAAATACTGGGCGGCGGCGCTCATTCCTGACCAAACGGCCACCTATGCGGGAAGCTTCCGCGGGCGGCGGCCCGGCACAGCTTCCCAGGAGGTGTTCTGGACCGACTATCAGCTCGGGGTGCAGGCCATCGCGGCCGGCGCCACGCAGAAGGTCGAGGGCCGCCTCTATGCCGGCGCCAAGCAGGTCAAGGTGATCGAGGACTACGAGGCGAAGCTCGGCATCGAGAAGTTCGAGCTCCTGATCGACTGGGGCTGGTTCTACTTCATCACCAAGCCGCTGTTCTACCTGATCGACTGGCTTTACCAGTTCCTCGGCAACTTCGGTCTCGCGATTCTGGCGGTGACGGTGATCGTCAAGGCGCTGTTCTTCCCGCTCGCCAACAAGAGCTACGAGAGCATGGCGAAGATGAAGAAGCTGCAGCCGCAGATGGAGCAGCTTCGCGAGCGTTACAAGGACGACAAGGCCAAGCAGCAGCAAGAGCTGATGGCGCTCTACCAGAAAGAGAAGATCAATCCGCTGGCGGGCTGCCTGCCGATCCTGGTGCAGATCCCAGTGTTCTTCGCGCTCTACAAGG
>NZ_JADZBI010000056.1 GCF_020852195.1 Hyphomicrobium sp.
CAGCGCCGACGAGAACCACGTGTCGAGCACGTCCTCGTCGCGCGTGAGCGTGATCGGCACGTTCGATCCGGTGTAGTGCTTCTCCGCCTGCGCCCGCGCTTCGTCCTCGTCGTAGGCGACGAACACGTGCCCGTCCGGCCCGTACCACGCCGGAATCTGGTGCCCCCACCAGAGCTGGCGCGAGATGCACCACGGCTGGATGTTGCGCATCCACTCGAAGTAGGTCTTCTCCCAGTTCTTGGGCACGAAGACTGTCTTGCCGTTCTCCACGGCCGCGATGGCCGGCTTCGCCAGCTCCGCCGCATTGACGTACCACTGGTCCGTCAGCCACGGCTCGATGACGTCGTTCGAGCGGTCCCCGTGCGGCACCGTGTGCGTCGTCGGCTCGATCTTGGCAAGCAGCCCCTGCGCCGCGAGATCCGCGACCACACGCTTGCGCGCCACGAATCGGCCGAGCCCGCGATAGGCCTGCGGCACGTCCTCGCTGTCCACGATCTGCCCGAACGCATCGAGCACGTTGATCTTCGGCAGATCGTGGCGCTTCCCGACCTCGAAGTCGTTGAAGTCGTGCGCCGGCGTGATCTTCACCGCGCCCGTTCCCTTCTCGGGATCGGAGTACTCGTCCGCGACGATCGGGATCTCGCGTCCGACCAGCGGCAGGCGCACTTTCGCGCCCGCCTTGATCAGCGCCGCATAGCGCTCGTCCTTGGGATGCACGGCGACGCCAGTATCGCCGAGCATGGTCTCGGGCCGCGTCGTCGCGACGACGATGGTGTCCGCGTCATACCCCGGCACCTTCTGCGCCAACGGATAGCGGAAGTGATACATGTGCCCCGACGGATCCTTCTTCAGGACCTTGGCCAGCGCCTCCGCATCGAACGGCTTCTCGGGATCGCCGTCGACCCACGCGAACGAGCCTTTCTTCTCCACCTGCACGACCTCAAGGTCCGAGATCGCGGTCTGGAACTTGGGGTCCCAGTTGACGAGCCGCTTGTCCTTGTAGATGAGCCCCTTGCGGTAGAGCTCGACGAACACCTTAAGGACCGCGCGCGAAAGCCCCTCATCCATGGTGAAGCGCTCGCGGCTCCAGTCGCACGAGGCGCCGAGCCGGCGGAGCTGGTTGACGATGGTCGAGCCGCTCTCCTCCTTCCACTCCCAGACGCGCTTGACGAACGCCTCGCGTCCGAGCGTGCGCCGATCCGGCTGCTGCCGCTCCATGAGCTGGCGCTCGACGACCATCTGCGTCGCGATGCCGGCGTGATCCGTGCCCGGCTGCCACAGCACGTCGCGTCCGCGCATGCGCTCGAAGCGGACCAGCACGTCCTGCAGCGTGTTGTTGAGCGCGTGCCCCATGTGCAGCGAGCCGGTGACGTTCGGCGGCGGGATCACGATCGAGTAGGGCCTGGCGCCGGCGCGGTCGGGCCGACCGCAGCGGAAGGCGTCGGCCTTCTCCCACGCCTCGTTGATCCGCGGCTCGATCTCGGCGGGCTGATACGTCTTGTCGAGCATGGGGCGCGGCTGCCTTTGCGGGATGAAAAGAGGGAGCTGGCGTCCTACGAACCCGCTTGCCGCCTGTCAATCGGCAGCCGGAGAACGGCTGCGCAGACCCCGCCTCTTGAGGTTCGGCCAGGACGTCCCGGGATCATCAGCTTCCGGGCGGCTTGTGGCCCGGCCTGACCGAGTTGCTGACCTCGTTACGCAGCGCCTTTTCGATAATGCGCGGCATGTTGTCGGCAACCCATTGCTGCAGCATGGGTCTCAGCATGTCGGCAACCGCGTCCTCGAGCGTGCGGTTGACCGGGCTGTTGCCGGCTTGCGAGACCGTCGCGGGCAGCGTGGACGGCGCCGGCGCGGATCGCATCTCCGCATCTAGTGTCTCGATGACGGGCGTGAGCGGAATGGCCTGCGACACGGGCTCCGCGGACGCGGAGGCCGCCGAGGCCGCGGCGAGTCCCTGCGCCAACGCGTCGAGCGCCTGATGCGCGGCAGCGGCGCTCATGTCGGGCTCCGGCGCAAAACGCGGCGATGCCCCAAAGCCGGGCGCGCCGCGCACGCTCTGGGCAAACGGATCCGAATAGGGCCGCGGTTCTGCCGGCCGGCTGTCGATCGGCGCAGCAGGCCGCGCGTCGTAGGACCTGTGATCGATGTTGCCGAACGCCTGAGGCGGCGCCGTGAACGGCTGGCCCGCGGCCGGACGCGCGACCTCGGGTTGGATCGGAGACGCAGACACAGGCTGCTGCGGAGCGAACGAGGAGAGCGGCGCTTCCGGAGCCTCGCGGCGCGGCGCGCTGCTATCGAAGGGACTCTCGGGCACGCGGGTTTCCGCGGCAGAACTACCGCCATGGGAGAAAGCTTGCGTGTTGGAGGCGAGCGTGGCGTCGATGCCCGTGCCACCCACATCAGCGGGCGCCGCCGAGCCGAGGCTGCCTTCGATCCGCTTCAACGCATCGTCGAGGCTCGCGGACGCCGCAGCCGTCAGATCCGATGCCGCAGCAGGCGTCGCGGACGCCTCCGGACCAGTAACACCCGGCGCCGGACCGGCCTGAGTATAGGTCGGCGCGGCAGGAGTCTTGGGCTGCGGCGGGTAGAAGCTCGTCTTGCGCAGCGGCGGGAAACCGAACGTCTTGGGCGGCGCGGGCTCCGCTTGCGGGGGCTCGACGCTGCCGAACGGCTGCGAAGGCGCAGGCGGCTCCGGCTGGAGGGCGGGCTGCGCCGGCGCGGCAGGCTGCGGCGCAAGGGCAGCCGCACCGTCGCCGGACGCGGGCTTCGGCGCCTCCTCCCCGAGCGCGACGAAGCTCTTCGGCCCCATGGGATGGCTCAGCCCCGGCGAGACGCGGATGTCGGGCTTGGGCGCTGCGGCGGCGCTGCCGTTGGACGGATCCTGCTCGTCGAACATGTCGGCGAGATCCTGATCGAACGACAGCGGACGCTTCGATCCGAGCGGACTGGTCGGCGGCAGCGGCCCGCCCTTGAGCACGCCGCTCAACCGATCCGCCAGCGGCCCGCGCGGCTCAGGCGATTTGGAGGCGAGCGATTGCGGCACGAGGGGATTGGCCTCGATGGCCGGTTCGGATTGATCGGTCGACGGCTCGTCGGCGATGATCTGGCGGATCGACGCCAGGATCTCCTCCATGCTGGGCTCGCCGGCCTTGTCCGGTCTGTTCATGCCTTAACCTGTCGCAGCTCGGCCTGCCCTCCGCCGCGCACCCAAGCCGATCCCGTTCCGGGCTGCTCGGCGGCCTGCGATCGAAGAGCGAACTGAATCTCGTTCCATGGAAAAGACGTACCTCGGCGCCGAACGGGCTTCAATGCGTCCCGACCGCCCGTCCGCACACTTCATTGCAATATGCTCAACGAACCGTGAGACGTTTTCGAGGCGAAGGACTGCGCATTCGGCCCAATATGGCATCGCTGGGGCACTTACGGCTTTTTCGGCGCCTTGATGCTTTCTGCGATCTCGATGTGGAGCGCCTTCTCGACCATGCGCGGCATATTGTCGGCGAGCCACTGGCGCAGCATCGGACGCAGCAGGTCGGCGGTCGTGTCCTCGATGGTGCCCGTCTCCTCCGCACCGCCGGGCGGCACGGTGACGAGCGCATTGTGCTCGACCGCCGATGGAAGCGGCGGAGGCGGCATGGATACCGGAGCGACGTGCGGCGTCTGCGGCACGGCAGGCGATCCGGTAACGAGCATGCTGCGGTCAATCTGAGCAGGAATGATGGAGCTGAAGTCCGGCTGCGTCGCGGCCTCGATGGGAGGCATGACTGGCGCAGCCACAGGAGCGGGAGCAGCGGGAGCCGGGCTCGGAGCGGCGGCATCCACTGGCGCCGCCATGCGCAGGAAGTGCGTATCCTTGAACGGAGCCATCACGCGCTTGGGCTCCTCGGAGTTCGCGCCAGAAGCGGTCATGGGCGTTGCGGCGGGCGCCGGTCCCGGTTGAGGCTCGTGGGAGGGCGACGGCCCGGCGAGGGGACGCGTCGGGCCGGCCAGCCCGAGATCCGTGACACGCGCTTCGGGACGCACCGGCTTGAGTGAACTCAAGCCATGGAAAGCACCGTCTGCCGCGGCAACCTCGACGGCTTCCGCATGCTGATGATCTTCGCCGTTCGCGACGCTGCGCCCGTCCGAATGGGTCGCACTGCGGATCGCGTCCGTGAGACGTCCGAGCAGCGGGGTCTGTCGCTCGGAGGCCGGCGGAGGCGACGAGCGGAAAATCGCAGGAAGATCGAACTCGCCGGCGTCGTCGAGCGCGCCGTCGCCTTTCAGCATGATGGGCGTTCCGCGAAGCTCCCCACCGTGCGCGGCACTTGCGGGCTCCTCGGCGATGATCCGGCGGATCGACGCCAGGATCTCCTCCATGCTCGGCTGGCCGTTCTTCTCTGTCATGTTCATTACGCCACTCCCTACGCACTCCACGACAAGCAGTCACGGCACCCGACCCGCATGGTTGCCGCCCCCCGTAAGAAGCACCCGCGAAGATATGCGGCCACCCCCGGCCCCGATGCGTCGCATCAAGGCAAACACTGTGCTGGCAACGCCGGGGACCACCCGTACCCGGCAGGCGCCGCACTCCCGCTCATCCAAAAGTTGTGTGTGGGATTCCCACCGCGCTCGAAGCTAAGCGCCATAGTGGGCAACGATGTGGCAAAGCCACAGGCCAACACAAATCTACGAGCAGGGAGGCTCAGCTAACCCATCCTGCGCGGCCTGCTCAAGGAGATTATTTTACGGGATCGGCGCCATCCGCTGGCGGCGGCACATCTTCGATGCGACCATCCGAATGAGTTATCGAGGTACCCCAAGGCTTACGCCTGACTTCCTGATAATGAGCCTCAGGATCGTAGGCGATCGACGTGAAGCCGAGATTGACGGCATCGAGCCGCCCGACGGCTGCCAGCACCGCATAGCTTGAGACGACAAGGTTGCGCCGGGTGGATACGAGCGTCACCTGCGAGTTCAGAAGCTCCGCCTCCGCGTTGAGCACATCGAGCAGCGTACGCTGACCAACCCGCTCCTCCTCGCGCACGCCCGTGAGAGCCGTCGTGTTCGCATCGACCTGCGACTGATCGGACAGGATCTGCGCCCGCGCAGCGAGAAGCTGCGACCAAGCGGCAACAACGGCCTCCTCGGACTCGCTGCGCGCCTGCTCGATCTCCTGCAGTCGGCTGACGTGGATGTGCTTCTGCTGACGCACGCGGGCGTACACCTCGCCACCCTCGTAGATCGGCACCGTCAGGCGGCCCGTAACGGTCGCGCTCTCGGACTCGTTGATGATGCTCGACGTCTCGAAGCGATCGCTATACGAAGCCTCGAGCTGCACGCTCGGCAGGAGCTCGCCGCGGATCCGATCCACGCCGAATTTGGCCGCCTGCTCCAGATAGAGCGCGTTGACCACTGCCGGGTTCTCGTGCGTTCCGATCCGCGTGGCCTCATCGAGCGAGGTCGGCAGCCAGCGCTCATAACCCCTCGGCTCGACCAGATTTCCCGGTGCATGCCCGATGACACGCTCGTAGACCGCACGGCTGGTCTTGAGATTGGCCTTCGCAAGGTCGAGCGCCGATACGGCGCCAGCCCGACGCGCCTGCGCCTGCGCCACGTCGGTGCGCGTCACCTCGCCAACCGCAAAGCGGTCCTCGGTGGCCCGCAACTCGCGCGAGAGCACGTTGACGTTGTTCTCGCGCAACCGCACGATCGCCTGATCGCGCACCACGTCCATGAAGGCCGTCACCGCCTGCAGCAGCACCGACTGCTCGACGGCGCGCAGCGTCTCGCGTGCGGCCCGCACATTGGCTTCCTGCTCGTTGACGGCGTTGATGGTCCGGAAGCCGCTGAAGATCGGCTGCACGGCGTCGATCGAGTAGCCGCCCGGCTTGAGCTCCTCCTCGACCGAGGCCGTGCTCGAGCGCGACTTGGACCAGTTGTAGTTGATATCCGCCCCGCCCGTGATCACCGGCCTGAAGCCGGACCGGGCGCGCGTCACTTCCTCGTCGGTCGCCCGGAGGCGCGCACGCTCGGCATCGAGCTGTGGATTGTATTCGTAGGCGGCTGCCAGCGCCTGATTGAGAGACTCGGCTACAGCCGCCGAGGGCAGGCAATAGAGAAGCGCCCCAGCCGTTGCAGCAACGGCAAGAGAAGCAACCCGCGAAATCCGCCTGTGATCGAGCAAATCCCACCCCAAGATAGCTTAGCCCGGCAGTTTGGCGACGGACTACTCACGCCCAAAAGCCGCACAGGGAGCCCAACGCGTTGAAACTTAGTAGAGCACGAACATGATTCGCAGAAGCAGACTGAGGGCCATTGCCCAACATGTACCCAGATGCGTGGCCTCATTCCCACACAGCAAGCGCAAGACCAACCCGTGACGCAAATAAGAAAGCCAACGGACATACCGGAACAAGCTATTGATAAATCACAAAAATAAATGAAAGCAGCGCACGGAGACTCAGACGGCTTTCATTATACGCAGTAAACATTCCGAGGCATCTTGCAAGGGGTGCGGCAATTTTCAGAAAGCGAACGCCCGCGCTTTCTCAAATCCCGGAAGGATTTCCGCCGAAGCGTCGAACACTGCCGCTGCCGCGAACGTGCTGCCGTCGCGGCGCCAGACCGTCGCTCGCCCCGCTGGACGATCACCGACGATGGCGACGAGGCGCCCGCCATCCTTGAGTTGGTCGAGCAATTCCGGTGTCACGGCCTCCACCGCGCCTTCGATGACGATCGCATCATATGGCCCCTCGTTCGGCCACCCCTGCGCCAGCTCTCCCTCGACGAGGGTCACCTTGTCCACGCCTTCACGCGCAAGAGTTGTGCGCGCGGCGTTGAGAAGCCCCGCGTCGGCCTCGAGCGCGACGACGCTCTCCGCGAGGCGCGCGAGCAGGGCAGCCCCGTATCCTGCGCCGGCGCCGATATCCAGCACGATCGCGGTCGGATCGATCTCCGCCGCCTGAACGATCTTCGCCAGCGTGCGTGCAGGCAACAACGCGCGGCGGGGGCCGCTCCCCGCGGACGTGAGCGGCACCGGCCCGTCCATATAGGCCAGCGCCCGGAAACGCTCGGGCACGAACGCCTCGCGTGGCAGCTCGAGCATCGCGCGGATGATGCGCCGGTCCGTCACGTCGCTGGGGCGCACCTGCGATTCGACCATGTTCTTACGCTGCGTCGCGTAGTCCACTGCAACCTCCCGCAGGCTTCCGAGACCTGTCCGCGGCTCCGACCATACTCAATGTCGCTTCGCCCGGCCACAGCGCCGAGGCCGCGCAGGACCGACGTCCGCCTGCGAGCCGCCGGGCCACAATGCCCACACGACCAATCCGGCAAGCAAACCCGCATCCACACGATCACCAGCGCGCCGGGCCTGCTGCGCGGGAGCTCCGCGAGCCGCGCCGCTTTCGCGCGCGGCCCTGGCTCCCCTCTATCTCCCAGACTGCGGCCAGAACCGCTGAAACTGGGATCCGCGTGCTTGTGCACGGCTTTGTCTATATGATAGATGCCTCCGGGCGCACCCAGGTGCGCACCTCGGCCGCTCATTTTTCAGCCCGGGGCCCTGTGATGGGAAGATTCCCAGCTCAGGTTCACGGACCAGAGGCCACGTGGCGGAGTGGTGACGCAGCGGACTGCAAATCCGTATACGCCGGTTCGATTCCGGCCGTGGCCTCCATCTTTCCTTTCGCACAACGCACATCGTTCGCCCGCCGTCACACCTTCGCCGGCGGTGCGCTGGCGAACGACTTGGCGAGCTCCTTCATCATCGCACGCACGTCGGGATGCTCGTTGCGGTCCCAGTCGGCGAGCATCTCCTCGAGATCTGTCTCTCGACGGCGCAACAGCCGCTCGTAGCCCGCCCGGCCCTCCGCGGTGAGCTCGTAGAGGCCGGCCGGCGTGCGGCTCGCCATTCCCGTCGCAACGAGACGATCGAGCAGCCCCCGGCACTGCGACGCGCCGATCCGCGAGCACGCCTCGAGATCGTCCTGCGTCGCCCGGCTGTGCCTCTCGCCGAGGCGCGCCAGCATCCACAGCTCGTCGGGCTCGAGCTTGAGTCCGATGCGTCCCGCGGCGCGTTGATAGACGCGCCAACGGTTCTCGCGTGCCGTCATGCGCGTGACGATCCGCTTGAGCTCCTCGAGCGATGTCGCATCGCGCGGCATCGGGAAGGCCTCCGTCAGCGCCTCCGGCTGGATGGTGGTGCGCAGCGGCGCCTCGCGGATGGCGAGCGCGAGCAGGAATCCGACGAACGCGAGTGCCGACGCCGTGTGGAACACCGGATGCAGGGCATGCACGAACTCTGCGAGGTAGCGCGACTTGAGCGGCTCCGGAAGCGCCGCGATCGCCGCCGGATCGAGCAACCCCTCGACACCGGGAACTGCCACGCGAAGGTCCCCCTCGAGGAAGTACGCAAAGATGCCGCCGAACAACGCCGCGCCGACGGAGCCCCCGATCGAGCGGAACAGCGTCGTGCCCGACGTCGCGACCCCGAGCCGCTCGTAAGGCACCGCGTTCTGCACGGCCATGACCAGGATCTGCATCACCATGCCGAGGCCGAGTCCCAAGAGCAGCAAGTAGAGCGCGGCGCGAGAGGAGGGCGTCTCGGCATCGATAGTGGAGAGGAGAAGCAGCGCTCCCGTCATGACCGCAGTGCCGACGACGGGAAAGATCTTGTAGCGCCCGATGCGGCTGATGATCTGCCCGCTCGTGATCGAGCTCACGAACACGCCGAGCATCATCGGCGTCATATGCAGCCCTGCGCTCGTCGGGTCGAGCCCCTTGACGACTTGGAAATAGACCGGGAGCAGCGTGATCGACCCGAACAGCGCCATGCCGACGATGAGGCCAACGGACGTGCCGATAGTAAAGGCGCGGATGCGGAACAGCGAGAGCGGGAGCAGCGGGTCCGTCGCCCGCGTCTCCACATAGAGGAAGCCTGCGAGCGCGAGCACGCCGGCGAGCGAGATCGCGAACAGGCTGACGGGCGCCTCCCGGATCAACGTCGCGCCGAGGCTGGTGACGAGCACGATCGACGTCAGCGCGAGGGCCAGCAGCGCCGCGCCGGGGTAGTCGATCTCGGCCGCCACCTTGCGCGCGGGGCTGCGGATGGTGCGATTGATGACGGCGAGCGCGAGCAGGCCGAGCGGCAGGTTGATCAGGAAGATCCAGCGCCACGACCAATGCTCGACGATGAAACCGCCGATCAGCGGCCCGAGAACCGTCGAGAGGCCGAACACGCCACCGAAGAAGCCCTGGTAGCGCCCCCGCTCGCGCGGTGCCACGATGTCGCCGACCACGGCGATGGCCGTGACGATGAGCCCACCGCCGCCGAGCCCCTGCAGGAAGCGGAAAGCGATCAGCTCCGGCAGGTTCTGCGCCAGCCCGCAGAGCAGCGAGCCGGCGAGGAAGACCACGATCGCCGCCTGCAGCACGACGCGCCGCCCGTAGAGATCGCCGAGCTTGCCATAGAGCGGCACGACCACGGTGCTCGAGAGCAGATAGGCGGTCACGATCCACGACAGATGCGAGAGCCCGCCGATCTCGCCAACGATGATGGGCAGCGCCGTCGCCACGATGGTCTGGTCGAGGGACGCCAGCAGAAGCACGAGCACGAGCGCAGAGAACGTCGCGATGATCTCCCGCCGCTGGGCTGCGGTGCCGACGGAGTCCGAGGGAATGTCCTGCATGGCGGGTGAACGTGCGTGTCGATGCGTTGGTTCGCGAGGCCGGACCATACTACGACTTCCCGGTTCCGCATTACCGGCTTCTGGCCGTCCGGCCTTCACGCCATCGACGCGCGGTGCGCTGCGCGACACGGACGATGTCCCCGACCATGGGCGCCAGACGGTGCGACATCTGCCCGTCGCCCATAAGCCGCGGGCCCTGCAGGGGCCAAGTCCCGCGAGGGGCAATGCACCGCCTCGATTTTGCGAGTTTTTTTGCGTACCCTCTGGCCCTGCCGGCCACCATCTGCTATGAGCCCGGCTCTCCGGCCATTCCGCGGTAGCTCAGTGGTAGAGCAATCGGCTGTTAACCGATCGGTCGTAGGTTCGAATCCTACCCGCGGAGCCATCCTACGATGGCCTACGATAAAGCCCGCCAAGGCCCCAAGCACCTCTACAGGCTACGATTTTCCCGCCCCTGATGGCCTCCTCTACAGGGAAGCGCATCTGCAGCGCAGAGGCCGCGGCGGCTGAATGCGAAGCTCTCGATCACGCCTAACGCCTAGCCCGAGCTTGCAATAGGGACACGCTGTAGGCGTGTTCGTCTTCGACTGCGGCGAATGGCAACGCTTGCTGATGAGAACGCAAGGCCGGCTCCGCTCACAAGCGTGCCAGTCTTGCCGGAGATTTGGTGCTTGGTGCTGGCTGGCGGCCGGTTCCGGTCATGAGCAGACACTTTGCATTCCGCCCCACCTCCGACCTGGCTGCCCCATGACCGCTGTATGGCCACCCGGCAGAGATTGGAAGATCTCGCCGGGTGGCTGCTGGATCAGAACTTCGCCGTCGTGCTCAGCAGGAACGACCGGCCGGGCTCGTAGAGCGGCGTCACGATGCCGAATTCCTGGCCGTAGGTCGCGCGGTCGGCGTAGGTCTCGTCGAAGATGTTGCGCACGTCGGCCCGGAACGTGAGGTCGTAGGGCAGGCCCGGCTTGTACTCGGCGAAGGCGTTGAACACCTTGTAGCTCTTGTACGGCGGCGAGCCCGCGATCACGTAGTCGTACTCGGGCGCGATCTCGGCGTCCGCGCCGATCGTGAGGCCGGTGCCGGCGAACGTATGCACGCCCGTGATGGTGATGATCTCGCCGACTGGCGTCGCCACGTAGGTGCCGGTGTCGGAGTCCGCCGGCTTGCCGTCGATGCTGACGTCGATGTTGACGTACTTCACGCGCAGGAAGCCGTTGCCCCAGTCGTAGCCGACGCCGATCTCGAAGCCTTCGCTTTCGATGTCGCGGGCGCGAAGGGCTCCGAGCGTTGCGTCGCTATAGGCTGCCACACGCGCGTTGTCGATCTCCGAGCGGAACACGCTGCCTTCCAACGTCCAGCCCTGGTAACGGGCAACGAGGCCCGCCGTGTAGTTATCGGCCTCGACAGATTTCGGGCCGTCGAGGTATCTCCAGTTCGGGTTCATGATGTAGTTCTCGGCCAGGGGAACGCCGCCCCAGACGTGCGAGTAGCCGGCCTTGGCGGTGAGGAAGCGCCCGAACAGATCCTGCTCGCCCGAGATGTTGCCGCTTAGGCCGCTGTCCTCGAAGGTCTGCCCGCTGGTGCCGGTGAACCACTGGTGGTCGGCGCGGCCCCCGAGCGACACGCGCGTACCCTCGATGGGCTCGAGCCGCGCCTGCGCATAGCCGCCGACGACGTCGCTCTCCTCGTCCATGTATTCGCCCGGATAGGCGAGCGAAGCGCTGCGCGAGGTGAAGTCGACGCCGGCGATGACGTTGCCGATATCGAACGAGAACTTGTTCTCCGCCTTGCCGTTGAAGCTCTCGGACTCGCCGTAGACCGGCGAAACGTCGCCGGTGAAGCGATCGACGGTCGGCGTGCACACTTCCGTCTTGCTGTGGGCGATCACGACCTTTGGATCCCACCATCCGCGCGGCGTGGCATCGCTGTAGTTGAAGACCGTGGTCTGCCGGTCGAGGTCGTAGGTCCGGTACAGCGGCTCGAGGCCGATCGGCGGCCGTGTGAAGTTGGCGCGGTAAGGCCGCAGGGCATCGTCGCTGAAGCGCTCGTGGCTAAGCTCGAAGCGGTCGCCGCTGAGCGCCTGGTAGGCGACCTTGCCGAGGCCGCTCAGATAGTTGGTCTCTGTGCCACCGACGGTGCGGCCGTTGCCGGCCTCGAAGTCGTCGCCGTCGCCGAGGCTGAAGTAGCTCAGGATCTCGAAGCCGTTCGACATGCCGTAGGCGGCGAGGTTCGTGGTGAACACGTTGCCGTTGGTGTTGAACTGCGTCTTCGCGAACCCGCCGAGGCCGTCACGGTCCAGCAGATCGCCGACGTCCTTGGTCTCGTAGGCGATCGAGCCGGCGAGCGCGCCGAATCCGGCATCCGCGGGCGCCACGCCGGCATCGACACGCACCGCCTTGAGGAGGGTCGGATCGATGAAGTTGGTGCCGTTGTGGTGGAACACCTTGTTGTTCTGGGCGGCACCGTCGATGGTGACGGCAAGCGTGGTCTCCTCGAAGCCGTTGACGTAGACCTTCTGCGAGGCCGGCAGCGGGCTGCCGACCAGGATGCCGGGCTGTCCCGAGAAGACACCCTTGATGTCGGTGGGGTTGAGGCGCTCGAGATCCTGCGACGTGATGTCGACCGTGCTGGTACCGATGCTAGGCTCGCCCGACACCGTGACCGGAGCCGGCGCTTCGTCGGCCACCGTCTCGGCCGGCGCGCTCTGAGGCACGGGCTGGGCGGCTTTTGCGGGAACGGCTTTCTTCTTTTTCGCGGTTTTCTTCGCCGTCACCTCGAGCGGCGGCAGCTCGGCGGCCTCCTCCTGGGCCATCGCCGCCGACCCGCACCCGAGCCCGCACGAAACCGCTGCGCTGATGATGATTGCCGCGGATCGAGATCCGTTGCCGCTGACGTGACGCATAAGTCATCCCCCAAAATTCGACTGTGAGATGAAGCCGCCACGGATGCAGCCGCGACGACCTCAACTTCGGATACAAGCTGGCTGGCTGACGCCGCGATCGGCGGTGGCTGACTGGCCTGTGCGAGGGACAGACTTTGATTGCTGACTGTAGTAGTAAATATTTTGATCGGACCGCCCGGCGAAAAGCGACAAGCGGTGCAAATTTGACACGCCGCTTATTTGTAGACGGATCTGCGAAACGCGCTGAGCCGTTCGAGCGTGGAGATCGCCCTCGCCGGATTGTCCGCCACCAGGGCGAAGATGAGGGCCTCCAGGCAGACCAACGTCGTGGCGTGCATGGCGACACGGCCGGCGTTGCCGCGCAGGACCGGCACGACCACGTCCGCATGCCGGGTGATGAAGGGCTCGTTCGTATCGGTGATCAGCACGATGGGCACCTTCAGGCGCCGCGCCTCGGCAATGGTCGCCGTGGCCTGCTTGTAGGGTTTGCCGTACGCCAGCATCAGCAGGGCATCTGCGCTGCC
Source organism: Hyphomicrobium sp. (assembly GCF_020852195.1). GTDB lineage: Bacteria > Pseudomonadota > Alphaproteobacteria > Rhizobiales > Hyphomicrobiaceae > Hyphomicrobium_C. The sequence continues at coordinate 13,095 of NZ_JADZBI010000056.1, forward strand.
CATCTCGAGCAACTGCTCGGGAAGCGGCGCCATGCAGTCGTCGAAGACCGCAGTCGAGCGCCCCGTGCGGTTCAGCGACAATGCGAAATAACGCACGAGAAATGCGGTCGATCCGATCCCGAACACGCCTATTCTCTTGGCTGGCGACAGCTTCTCGACCGCTGCCAGAATGCTCCGGCAGGTCTCGTCCGACGCCAGGGCGGCAAACGTCTCCTGGTGGTCGGCAAAGACCTGATCGATGGCCGTCGCCGAGTGCTCCTTGATCGAAGCCACGGTCCGCGTGATCGTGTCGATCGGGCTCTGGCCAGATCCGAGCGCCGTGGCGAGCGCTTGCCGGAGCTCCTTCAACCCATCGAATCCGATGGCCTGCACCGAACGGATCACTGTCGCGTCGGACGTTCCAATCGCTGCGGCAAGCTCGACGGCCGACATGGTCATGGTCTCATGCCGGTGGGTGTCGATGAACTCCAGCACACGCGTGAGGGACGGCGACAATCCGCGCGCGCGAACGCGCAGTCGATCGCTCAGCTTGTCGTTCGGCCTGACCACGGCGGACATTCCTACACCCCCGCGAAACGCACTACTACAATGTTGACTATTCCTGTAGTGAATACCACAGGGATCGATCAAGCTAAAGTTATTGCTGTTTCTTCATGACTTTGCGAACTGCGCGCGGTGGAGGCGCGCATAGGCGCTGTCGCGCTCCAGCAGGGCACGATGGCTGCCCTGCTCGACGATGCCCGTCTCATCGACGACGACGATCCGGTCCGCGTGCTGGACGGTGGCGAGCCGATGGGCAATCACCAGCGTCGTTCGTCCCTCGGACAGCGCAGCCAGCGACTGCTGGATCTGAAGCTCGGTGGCGGTATCGAGGGCCGATGTCGCCTCGTCGAGAATGAGAATGGGGGGATTCTTCAGAAAGACGCGGGCGATGGCCACGCGCTGCTTCTGTCCACCCGAGAGCTTGACCCCTCGCTCGCCGACGATCGTGTCGAGGTCATTCGCAAGCGAGGCGACGAAGGCGTCGAGCTTGGCGCGTCGCACCGCCTCCACGATGTCCGCGTCGGTGGCATGCAGGTTGCCGTAGGCGATGTTCTCGCGGATCGAGCCGCCGAACAGGAACACGTCCTGCTGCACGATGCCGATCTGGGCCCGCAGCGACGCCTGCGTCATGTCGCGGATATCGATGCCGTCGATCGTGATCGCGCCCGCGTCGATCTCGTAAAAGCGCGGCAGCAACGAGCAGATCGTCGTTTTTCCCGCTCCGGACGGCCCGACAAGCGCCACCGTCTCTCCGGCACCGATGGCGAGGTTCAATCCGCTGAGGATCTTGCGATCGCGGGAATAGCTGAAGCCGACGTCCTTGAAGACGATGTCGCCTTTGAGACGGCCGACCACGATCGCATCGGGCTTGTCGGCAATATCCGGCGCGGTATCCAGAAGCTGCGTGTAGCGCCTGAACCCCGCGACACCCTTCGGATAGCTCTCGAGCACCGCCGTGATCTTGTCGATCGGGCGGAAGAACACGTCTATGAGCAGAATGAAGCTGATCAGGCCGCCATAGGTCAGCTCGCCTGCAATGACGAACCAGGCCCCCGCGACCATGACGATCAGTTGCACAAGCCGCGTGCTGAGATAGCTCAGCGTGATGCTGGCCGTCATGTAGGCGTAGGCGTTGAGCTTGGTCCTCTTGTAGCTCTCGTTGTCGCGCGCGAAGACCCTGCGCTCGTGATCCTCGTTGGCGAAGGCCTTGACCACGCGGATCCCGCCCACGCTCTCCTCGATGCGGGTGTTGAAGTTGCCGACCTGCCGGAACAGGCGCTCCCAGTTGTGGGTCATGCGCGCGCCGTATCGCGCCACGAGCCAGGTCATGAAGGGAACGATGATGGTGCTGATGAGCGCCAGCTTCCAGTGCACGGCGAACATCAGCAGGAACGCCCCGATGAAGGTCATGATGGCGATGAACACGTCCTCCGGACCGTGATGGGCGATTTCCCCGACTTCCTCCAGATCCTTGGTGACGTGGGTGATCAGGTGCCCTGTCTGCGTGTTGTCGAAGAAGCGGAACGACAGCTTCTGCAGGTGGTCGAACGCCTTGGCCCGCATGTCCGTCTCGATGCCGACGCCAAGCGCATGCCCCCAGTAGTTCACGATCGCCATGAGCACGGCGTTGATGATGTAGACACCGAGCAGGGCCGCCGCGCAGGCCAGGATCAGCCCCCAATCCTGGCCGGGCAGAAGCTCGTCGACGAAATATTTCACCGCCAGCGGGAAGCCGAGCTGGAGCAGCCCGGCCACGACCGCACAGCCGAAGTCGAGCAGGAAAAGCCGCTTGTAGGGGCGGTAGTACGAGAAGAAGCGCCTCAGCAGGAATTGGGAGTCCGTCATTGGCTTTGCTCGGAAGGTCTCACGCGCCGCTCAGGGGATCGGCCGCGCCGGTACGCCTTCGGTCCAGGTCAGTGCGATCTTCTCCCGCCATGCAAAGCGCACGAGATGAACCTCGACGACATCCTTGACGCGAAGCAGCGTCGACTCGTTGAGGGCCTCGCACCTCAAGCTGAGCTGATCGCCGACCGCGTGCAGGACACAGAGCCCCGGCTGAAAATCTACACGGCCTCGGCTCTCGTCGTAATCCGTGGGCGTCTTGTGCGCGAAGTGCTTGCAAAGCTGCACGAGGTAGCTGCTCGCCTTTTCCGATTTCACGTGGGCCTCCACAACGTGCATTCTGCCTCCCTGTCTCCCGACACGCCATCTTCTGGAAATGGCCGTACCTGCCACGAAAGGCGGGGTGCTGTCTGTCGGGAACGGGCGGACGCGCACTACTACATTCGCAGCCCGACAATCTGCCACAACCTTGACTACATATTTCAAGTTTATTAGTTGCCGATGCAGGGCCCTGCCGCGCGCTTGCTCGGCGCACGCATGCCGCCACGGGACGTATCAGCGCCAAAATTAGCCAAAAGGAGCCGCACAGGTGGTTTACCCGGACAAGAACCCGAGGTGTTGGCCGTCCCGGCAAGGCCTTGCGGCGGGACTTGCAATTCTCCTGGCCTTGATCTTGTCCCCCGCGCCGTCGCGAGCCGAGCCGATCACCATCACCCACGCGCAAGGCGAGACGGTCCTGCCGGCGCCACCGAAGACCGTTCTCACGCTCGACCTTGCCAGCCTAGAGACCCTGGACGCGGTCGGCGTCGAGGTCACGGGCGTCGTCAGCTCCCACATTCCGGCGCATCTCTCGAAGTACAAGGACAGCAAGTATCTCAAGATCGGCACACTGTTCGAGCCGGACTACGAAACCATCAACGCGGCTGCGCCCGACCTCATCATCGTGGCGGGGCGCTCGTCTCCCAAGTACAAGGAGCTGTCGCGGATCGCCCCCACCATCGACCTGTCGACCGACGAGAACGCCTTCCTGGCCACCGCCTTCCGCAACGCCAGAACCCTGGGGCGGATCTTCGGCAAGGAGAGCGAGATCGAGGCGCGCATCGGCAAGATCGAGACGGCCATCCAGGCTGTCCGGGAAAAATCGCGCGGAGCCGGGCGCGGCCTCATCATCCTTACGACGGGCGGCCGCATGAGCGCTTACGGTCCCCGCTCCCGCTTCGGAACGTTGCACACCGACTTTGGCATAACACCGGCTGTCGATGCGCTCGACAGGGCAGTGCATGGCCAGGGCATATCGTTCGAGCTCATCCTCAAAGCCAACCCGGACTGGCTTTTCGTCATCGACCGCGACGCCGCCATCGGGCTTGCGGGCCAACCCGCCGCGCAACTGCTCGACAACCCCCTCGTCGCGCGGACCAACGCGTGGCAGAAAGGGCATGTCGCCTACCTCGATCCCGTACGCTGGTATCTGGTCGGAGGCGGGCTGGTATCGCTCCAGGCCAATATCGATCAGATCACGCACGCGCTCGACGCCACACACTAGCCATCCGCAGCCGCGAGTATCCCATGCCCCTTCTCGCACTAGGTGTCGTGGCTCTCGTCGGCTTGGCTGTCTGGAGCATCTTCGTCGGCGTGAGCGATGTCTCGCTCGGCTCCCTCCTCGAGTCCGGCTGGACCGACGCGCCGACCCAGATCCTCCTCGAAAGCCGCGTGCCGCGCACGGCGGCGTTGATCCTGGCCGGCTCGGCCATGGCCGTCTCCGGCACGATCCTGCAGATGCTGGTCCGCAACCGCTTTGCGGAGCCGTCCACGGTCGGAACAGCCGAAGCGGCGAAGCTCGGCTTTCTGCTCGTGCTCATTCTCGTGCCGGACGCGCCCATTCCCGTGCGCCTGATCGCCGCCGCAGGGTTCGCCTTGCTGGTCACCGCCCTGTTCCTACGCATCCTGAGGCAGCTCTCGCTTCAGTCTCCGCTCGTCGTGCCGCTCGTCGGCATCCTGCTTGGGGGCGTCATCAACGCGGCGGCGACATTCCTCGCCTATCGCTTCGATCTGATGCAGTCCCTCGCCACCTGGAGCAACGGCGATTTCTCCATGGTCCTGCGCGGACGCTACGAGCTGCTCTGGCTTGCCTTCGCGCTCACCGCACTCGCCTATGCCTTCGCCGACCGCTTCACCGTCGCCGGACTGGGCGAGGATTTCACCACCAATCTTGGCCTCGACTATCGCGGCGTCGTTGCGCTCGGCCTTGTCATCGTCTCGATCGTGACCGCGGTCGTCATCGTGACGGTCGGCATGATCCCGGTCCTCGGCCTCGTCGTGCCGAACCTCGTCAGCCTGATGCTGGGCGACAATGTGCGCCGCGCTTTGCCCTGGGTCGCCCTGCTCGGCGCCGGGATCGTCCTCGCCTGCGACATCGCCGGTCGCATCGTGAACGCACCTTATGAGGTGCCGGTCGGAACCATGCTTGGGGTCGTCGCGAGCGCCCTCTTCCTCTATCTGCTGCTGCGCAAACATGCCCGCCTTGCGTGACACGATCCGACAGTGGCCGGTCACCCTTCTGCTGGCGCTCACCGTGCTGGGTGCGCTTGCGAGCCTGGCCTTCATGACGGTCGGCGCAAAGGGGCCGTGGAGCTTCGTGCTGCCGTTTCGCGGAACGAAGCTCGCCGCCATGGTCCTCGTGGCTTATGCGATCGCGGTGTCGACCATCCTGTTTCAGACCGTGACGGCCAACCGAATCCTGACGCCGTCCATCATGGGCCTCGATACGTTGTATGTTCTGATCCAGACGAGCCTGGTGTTCGTGATCGGCAGCAGCGGCAGCGTGGCGCTCCCTCCTTCGGTGCTCTTCCTGGCTCAGGTCGCGGCCATGATCGGCTTTTCCGGCATCCTTTACGTGTGCCTGTTCTCCGGCCGCGCGCAGAGCCTGCACCTCGTCGTGCTCGTCGGCCTCGTGCTCGGCGTCCTGTTCCGCAGCCTGTCCAGCCTCATGCAGCGGATCATGGCACCCAACGAGTTCGTCGTCCTCCAGGATCGCCTGTTCGCGAACTTCAACACGGTCGACACCAATGTCCTTGCCGTCGCTGCCCTGGCGGTGCTGGCCGTATCGATCTTCGGCTGGCGCATGATCCGGACATTCGATGTTCTGCTCCTGGGACGTGACACCGCGATCGCACTCGGCGTCGACTACAAGGCCATCGTTTCCCAGATCCTGATCATCGTCGCCGTCCTGGTCTCCGTGTCCACCGCGCTCGTCGGGCCGACGACATTTTTCGGACTGCTCGTCGCAAGCCTTGCCTACCGCATCAGCGGCTCCGAGAGGCACGCGCTGCTTCTTCCCGTGGCCGCGCTGATCGCAACGCTGCTGCTCGTTGGCGGACAGCTCGTCCTCGAGAGGATCTTCGCCTTCGACACCGCCCTCAGCATCATCATCGAGTTCGCCGGCGGCATTGCCTTCATTCTTCTCATCCTGCGGAGTGCATCGCGATGATCGTCGCGCGCAACCTTACAAAAGCCTATGGGGAGGCCCGCGTCGTCCGCGACGTGTCCCTCGACATTCCGCGCGGCGGCATCACGTCCATAATCGGCCCCAACGGCGCGGGAAAATCGACGCTCCTTGGTCTCTTGAGCCGGCTGCTCCCGGCGACTTCAGGCTCGGTGCGTGTCGACGAGCTCGACGTGGCAAGCGCACCGAGCGACGTCCTCGCCCGGCGTCTCTCCATCCTGCGGCAGGACAATCATGTCACCGCGCGGCTGACCGTCCGCGACCTCGTGGCCTTCGGCCGGTTCCCCCATTCGCGAGGGCGTCTCACCGAGGAGGATCGGCGGAGGATCGGAGAAGCGATCCAGTATCTGGGCCTTGATGAGCTGGCAGACCGCTTCCTCGACGAGATGTCGGGCGGGCAACGGCAACGCGCCTTCGTCGCCATGGTGCTATGCCAGGACACGGACTACGTCCTGATGGACGAACCCTTGAACAACCTCGACATGCGGCACGCCGCCGGCATGATGAAGCTTATCCGCAGGATCGTCGACGACCTAGGCAAGACGTTCGTCCTCGTCCTGCACGACATCAACTTCGCCTCGATCTATTCCGATCACATCGTGGCAATGCGCGACGGCGCCGTGGTCAAGCAAGGCCCCCCGTCCGAGATCCTGCAAAGCCAGGTGCTCCGCGAGATCTTCGAGATCGACATTCCCGTTCATGAGATCGACGGACGGCGCATCGGGCTGTTCTATGTCTAGGCTACGCCTCAGCGCCGCCCGCGCGGCGTGCGTGGCTGGCCTTTGATCCCATCGGCGAAGCGGAGCACGCCCGCAAGCCCGGTATCGACCGGCGGCGGTGCGGCCCAATGCCGGAAACGCTGCACCGATTGCCGCCTCAACCCCGCGACGCTGACCTTGCCCGTCGACGCAACCTGAAAAATGAAGGCCCCGAGCTGCTCCCGCTGCGCGCCACGCTCGCGGCCGAGCTTCAAATCAGCGCACGCAAGATCGAAAGCCCGCTGCAGGAGCAGCAGCTCCTCGCTCGTGAAAAACAGCTTGCCCCTTCCCGATGCCACGGCGAACCTCGATCCTCAGACACGACGCGAGATAAAGTATCTCCAAAGCCTGGACGAGCGAGCAAGATCAAAACTACTGCCGAGATGGCCCAATCGAGTGAAAGTCTAAATTCTCCAAATAACCGTCCTGGAACAGTCGAATGATAGTAATGCCGGCCGATTCGCGGCGCGGATCTTCTCCTCCTAGGCCGGAAGCCTCAGGATCGCATCGCGGCATGTTATCCCCAGCCCCTAGGGGACCGAGCGCCGCAGTCCGCAACGCGGGCCAGCACTCACCACAGATCGGCCATCACGGTCACGTACGCGGTGCGATGGATCCAACGCTGCAATCGGCCTTTCCGGGGAAACGGCGTCGCCAGGACGCCGACGTCTGAGCCATGCCTGAACGAACTCTCGCGAGCCTCGCTCGCAAAGCGTTGCCTCGTGCGCTCGCCACCGCGCTGTTGACCGCCGCGGGTCTTGCGGCAGCATGCGGCCAGGGCTTGGCGCAGCAGGGCACGGGCGACTCGGGCACCTTACCGGCCGATCCGGAATGCCTGACCGTCACCCAGTCGTCGGCGTCGACCTACATGATTTCCAATACGGCGTGCCCGGACCAAAGCGTGCTGGCCTCGATCGAGCTTGCAGCAGGGGCCGATGTCGCGCGATGCTTCGTCAAGAAGATCCGCACCCAGATCTCGCTCGCGAGCGAGGGCGTGGAGCCCGTCGTCAATTATCAGTGCATCGAGGGCGCCCCGGGGTGCTCCGTCGGGACCGTGCGTGACATGTTCCCCGAATGCCACTCCGGCTGACGCGCGAGTTGGAACGAGGCACCGACACGATGGCTGCATTCGACCGCGATGCCTCGATAGAGCGCCAGCAGATCCACGAGATCTCGCTCAATGTCGCGCGCCGTCTGCGCCAGGTCCTCGACCGCAACCACTACATCCCCGCGGCCCTGCGGCCCGAGGTCGATTCCACGGTGCGCGTCATCACCGGCATCCAGCGCGACATCGACCAGATCATGGGCGCTCTGCCGGCCGACGAGGCGTTGGACTTCGCCATTCTGACGCACATCATGGGCGGCCAGCGCCACGCCTTGGACCTCCTGGAAATCCTCGAGGAAAAGCTCGAGGGCGGCCGCGGCGCCTACCGGCGCGACTCGGCCCGCGTGCATGAGGCGCTGCTCGCCGTCTCGCGGGAGATCGAGCAGGACGCGCTGCGCTACGCCGCCGAGGAACCCATGCCGCGCATTGCCTCACACGGGCCTGCGCGCCAAGTCTCCCCTGGACAACGGACCCCGGACTCCGCGGCACCGGCGCCGCAGCCCCGGCCGAGCAAACAGAAAGGCAAGCCGAAAGGGAAATCCCGCACGAGCACAACTCCGAGCTTTGATCTGCGCGGCACCCTGCCGGCGCTCGCGGCCAGGCCCGTGTCGGTGGCCGTCATCGCGCTCGCCGTAGGCGCCGGCCTCGTCGTCGCGGCCCAGAAACTGATACCCGACGCCGGCACCCCCTCCCTCTGGAGCCACGACACGGCCGCCACGCTGGCGCCAGGAGGACAGCTCGACAGCCGCCGCGATGCCGGCGCGGGAGGCGGCGGAGAGCCGCGCTCCGCGCTGGCGGCGGGCAGCGCCGAGCGCATCGCCGTCACCCCGCCCTCCATGGAGCAACCCTACCTGGTCGTGCTCGCGACCCGCCGCAGCACGGAGGAGCTTCAGCAGGACTACCGCGCGTTCAAGGGCGCCTATCCGGATCTTCTCGGCAGCGCCAAGGCCCGCGTGGACCGCGTGCAGGGCCAGGACAAGCAGACATGGTATCGCCTCTCGCTCATCCCGCCGCAGGCGCGCGACGACGCCAAGACCCTGTGCAGCAGCCTGAAAAAGGCCGGTCTCACCGGATGCTGGATCAAACCGGTGCCGCTGCGCTGACGTGTCGTTGCACCCGTCTCCTGCCTTGCGGCCCCTCGCCGTTACGCCTATGTGGAGGCTCGGCACGCGTGCGAAGCACGTGTGAAAGCACGAGATCCACGCCCGCCCGGACCTCCGTATGAATCCCATTATCTCGGTCAAGGACGTGCACAAGACCTATGCTTCGGGTCATGTCGCGCTGAAGACCGTCAACCTTGACATCCGGCAAAGCGAGATCTTCGCCCTGCTGGGACCCAACGGCGCCGGCAAGACGACGCTGATCAGCATCATCTGCGGCATCGTCAATCCGAGCGGTGGCACCGTGACCGTCAACGGCCACGACATCGCCCGCGACTACCGCGCCGCGCGCAGCATGATCGGCCTCGTGCCGCAGGAGCTGTCGACCGAGATGTTCGAGAGCGTGTGGGCAACGGTCTCCTTCAGCCGCGGCCTGTTCGGCAAGAAGGCCGACCCCGCCTACATCGAGAAGGTGCTGCGCGATCTCTCGCTCTGGGACAAGAAGGACGCCCGTATCATGACGCTCTCGGGCGGCATGAAGCGGCGCGTCCTGATCGCCAAGGCGCTGGCCCACGAGCCGCGCATCCTGTTCCTCGACGAGCCGACGGCCGGCGTCGACGTCGAGCTGAGGAAGGACATGTGGGAGATCGTGCGCACCCTGCGCGAGGGTGGCGTCACCGTCATCCTGACCACGCACTACATCGAGGAGGCCGAGGAGATGGCCGACCGCGTCGGCGTCATCGCCAAGGGGGAGTTGATCCTCGTGCAGGAGAAGACAGAGCTGATGCTGAAGCTCGGCAAGAAGCAGCTCACGATCGAGTTGCAGAAGCCGCTCGCCGAGATTCCCCCGTCACTCGCCGCCCACGCCCTCGAGCTAGCCCCCGGAGGCCACACGCTGGTCTTCACTTACGACACACAGGCCGACCGCACCGGCATCACCGCGCTCCTGAACGACATGCGCGAGGCGGGCATCGGCTTCAAGGATCTGGCGACGAGCCAAAGCTCGCTCGAGGACATCTTCGTCGATCTCGTGAGGCAATCCAGATGAACTTCGAAGCAGTCCGCGCGATCTACGGCTTCGAGATGGCCCGCTGGGGGCGCACCCTCATGCAGAGCATCCTTTCGCCCGTGCTCTCGACGTCGCTCTATTTCATCGTCTTCGGCGCCGCCATCGGCTCGCGCATCACGCAGATCGACGGCGTGCCCTACGGCGCCTTCATCGTGCCGGGACTGGTCATGCTGATGCTGCTCACCGAGAGCACCTCCAACGCCTCGTTCGGCATTTACTTTCCCCGCTTCGCAGGCACCATCTACGAGCTGCTGTCGGCCCCGATCTCCCCGTTCGAGATCGTGCTCGGCTACGTCGGCGCGGCGGCGACGAAATCCGTCATCCTGGGCCTCATCATCCTCGCCACCGCGAGTCTCTTCGTGCCGCTGCGCATTGCCCATCCCTTCTGGATGGTGAGCTTCCTGGTGCTGACCGCGGTCACCTTCTCGCTTTTCGGCTTCATCATCGGCATCTGGGCCGACGGCTTCGAGAAGCTGCAGATCATCCCCATGCTGGTGCTGATGCCGCTCACCTTTCTCGGCGGCACCTTCTACTCGATCAACATGCTGCCGCCGTTCTGGCAGACGGTGACGCTCTTCAACCCCATCGTCTACCTGATCAGCGGCTTCCGCTGGAGCTTCTACGAGGTCTCCGACGTGCACGTTGGTGTGAGCCTCGCCATGACCCTGGCCTTCCTCAGCGTGTGCCTCGTCATCGTCTGGTGGATCTTCAAGACCGGCTACCGCATCAAGGCGTAGTTGTCCTGCACACCGGCAGCCCGAGCCGCCTCCCTGTCATCCCGGCCGAAGCGACGACGCGACAACGACGCAGCGCAGAGCCGGGATCCAGGAGCCCCAAGCGCAAACATCTCCACATGCGTGAGCACCAACGGCGACGCCGTCACCATCACCGCCGCTCGGAAACCCCGGTCGCGAAATCGCTTTTCTTGGCGGTTCCCATCAGGATGGCCGCGTACTGCCGCGCGCCGTCGACCATCGCGCCTGGATGCACGAGATTGGCGAGCGCCCCCGCGATCAGCGCGTCGACCCCGAGGCCAGCGCGCCCGATGACGAGGAGAGCACGGTCGCGCACATCGATGGCATCCTTGACGGCCTCCGCGTGGGCCCGCGTCCTCACCCCCTCGAACTCCGGCAGCACGGACGCCAGACCATACCGCTGGCCGGCAAGCGTCGCGCGGACGTCGAACGCGGGATCGGCCTGCGCGTCCGCGAACCGCGCCGCACTCGCCTCGCGCGGCCCAGGCGCGTGGTGCACGGTCACGAACGCGTTGTAGAGATCGAGGAACCCCGGGCGCCCGGTCTTGGCGATGTCGACCTCGATGCGCTCGCAGCCGCCATGCCACAGCGCCGCCTCCGGATCGTCCTCGCACGTCATGCGGATGGAATAGGCCCACGGCAGGTCCATGCGTCCCTGCACGTCGGAAAGCGAGACGGCAAACCAGATCCAGCCGCCGGCCAGCAGAAGCGCGAGCACGAGCGGCCAGCGCCGGATCAGCGCGTGCACGGTTTCCGTTGCGGACTGAGCGAGTTGCGAGAGCGAGACCATGACGCGGCGGAGAATTCCACCGGCCGCCGGCCAACACAAGTGCTCCCGCGCGTCGAGGGAAACGGCCGTCGCCGACCAGTGGAGGGGCTAAGGCGCAAGCCCAGCCGACGGCGGCGGCGGGGCGTCCGGGTCGAACACGTCCGCCATCGCCACCGCGCCGTCGCGGCGGTAGATGTCCGGACGGAACGAGATGCGCCCGTCCGGCTCGGCCCACGCCGTGATGTAGGCGAAATAGACCGGCACCGGCCGCGTGAGCTGCAGATCGAGCGCCTGGCCCATATCGAGCACCGCCTGCACCTGACCAGGGTTTTCCCAGCCGGGCTCGTACTTCGCCAGCCACTCGACGAGCTGGAACACGTCCTGCACGCGCACGCAGCCAGCGCTGAACGCGCGCGCGCGCTGCTGGAACAGCGGCTTCATCGGTGTGTCGTGCATATAGACGCCATGCTCGTTCTGCATGTCGATGCGCACGAGCCCGAGCGCGTTCTGCGGCCCAGGATCCTGCTTGAGCTTGATCACCCTGGCATCAGCCTGCGACCAGTCGATGGAGCTCGGATCGATCTCAGGACCGTTGAAATCGCCTCGGACCACACGGATGTGCTCTTTCTGGAGGTAGTCGGGCTCGTTGACCAGCCGCGGGAAGACATCGAGCTTGGCCACGCTGTCGGGCACGCGCCAGAAGGGGAAGAAGTTCAGGTTCCGGATCGTAGCCTTGAGCGACGGCGTATCGCGTCCCTGCCGCCCCACGATCACGCGATGGCGCAGCACCGTCTGATAGCGCTCCACGGCCTCGAGCTGAAACGCCGGGACGTTGACCAGCACGTAGCGCTCTTCCGGCGGCAGCTGCACGAGCTCGAGGATGCGCGCATGATTGAGCTTGAGCTGTGCCAGCCGCTCCTCTGCCGTGATGTTGAGGGCAGCGAGCGTCGGCTGATCGACGCGGCCGTTGGTCCGGAGGCCGTTGTTCTCCTGGAAGCGGATGACCGCCTGCTCGAGCCCCGAATCGAAGCCGTAGTCGTTATAGCTCGACGAGCGCGGCAGCTCGCCGGTCGCCATCAGCCGGCGGCGCAGATACGAGACCCGCTCGTCGTCGTCGCCGGGGCGCAGCATGCGGTTGCCCGGAATGGCCGGCCAACCGCCCTTGTTGACGATGCCCTCGTAGCGGGCGATGGCCTGCTCCATGGCGGCCAGCATCTCGTCGCTGCGCCAAGGGATGTCATTCGGACGGAGATCGTTGAGGGTGTCCTGGCGCGGCGGCGTGCGCTCGAGCGAGGCGCGCTTGCCGGAATAGTCCGGCGGGCCGAAGCCGGTGATGCCGTCCCACCAGTTGCCGTCCTGTGCGGCGGCCGAGGTCCCGGACCAGACGGCCAGGGCCGCGAAAAGGGCGAGGCCGAGGCCGCGGGAAAACGTCATGAACGAGGTCACCGGGGGTCCTATTCCTATGCGCTGAGTCGAGGTCTCTTAGAGGGGAACGATATGGCCAAACAAAGACCCGGCCACAATGCGACTTATGCAAACCCCTGGAATGACAGCCACTATGGCGGAAACCCCGTGATCTCCAGCCTTGACGGCCTCATGGCGGAAAATGGTCCCATCCGGTGGCTCCAAGCGCAAGCGGGCGGCCGTCGAGGCCGGTGATCGTCACGCCGGCCCCGTCCGCGAGCCGGCCGATCTCGGTGACGTGGACACCGCTCTCCGCGGCGGCCCTGCGGAACGCTTCTGCACGGTCCGGCGCCACGGCCGCCAGCACCTGGTAGTCGTCGCCACCCGTCGCCACCACCGCGAGCAGCCGCGGCTCCCGGTCCAGCACCTCACGCGCGGGCCGCGACAAGGGAAGCCGCCCCCCGTCAATCGCTGCAGCGAGCCCGGAGGCGCGTGCAAGCCGCCCACAGTCCTTGACCAGCCCGTCCGAGATGTCCATCGCCGCCGTGGCGAACGAGATCAGGTGCGAGGCCAGCGCCAGCGGCGGGTCCGGGCGGAGATAGCGCCCCAGCAGCGCATTCGCGCCAGCCGTATCGAGCCCCAGCTCCGCGGCGCGGCCGGGATCCGTCCGCAGCATGAGCCCGAGCGCGCTGTCGCCCAGCGTCCCCGAGACAAAGAGCAGGTCTCCGGCGCGCGCGGTCGCGCGGCGCACCATGCGTCCCTGCGGCACGCTGCCGATGGCGGTCACCGTGACGGAGAGCGGCCCCGGCCGCCGGTCCGTATCGCCGCCCGCGAGACGTATCCCGAAAGCCGCCTGCGCTTCCGCGAGGCCGGCGGAGAAGCCATCGAGCCACGCCTGTTCCGGCCGCTCCGGAAAGGCGAGCGACAGCAGGTATGCGATCGGCCGCGCGCCCTTCGCGGTGAGATCGGAGACGTTGACCGCGAGCCCCTTCCACGCAATGTCGGCAGGCAGGTCATCGGAAAAAAAATGCACGCCCTCGGCCACGGCGTCTGTCGTCAGCACGAGATCCTCGCCAGCAGGCGGCGTGAGAAACGCGCAATCGTCCTCGAGGCCGAGCGCACCGGCGAAACCCGCAGCCAGCGGCGCGAAGGTGCTCTGACTAAGCTTGTCCTCGCCCCCGCCCGCCGTCTCCGCCACGTCTTAGCCTCCCTCGTCCGGCGTCTCGAACTCCTTGGCCCGCACCTTGTGCGCGATGCGGTCGAGCACGCCGTTGACCACCTTGGGCTCGTCCGCCTCGAAGAACGCCTTGGCGATGTTGATGTACTCGTTGATGGTGACGCGCGCCGGCACGTCGCTGCGCTCGAGCAGCTCGAACACGCCGCCGCGCAGGATCGCGCGCAGAATGGAATCGACGCGCACCAGCCGCCAGCCGGTGCGCAACTGCTGATCCACCATAGGATCGATCTCGCGCTGGCGGCGCACGACGCCCTTCACAACATCGGCGAAGAACATCGCGTCGCCGCCCTCGAGGCTGATCGGCTCCTCGGTCTCGCCGTCCTCCCCGGTCGCAGGCTCCGCCGGCTTGGCGGCCATGAACTGCTCGATCACCTCGCCTGCGTCCGTGCCCGCGAGATCCATCTGGTAGAGCGCCTGCACGGCGGCCATGCGCGACACCGTGCGCGGCTTCGGCGTGTCGTTGGCGCCCTTCTTTTTTCGCGGCAGGCTCATGACGCGCGCTGCCCGAATTCGTGTGCGAGCCGGATCAGCCTGAGACACGCGCGTGCCGCGTCACCGCCCTTGCCGTCCGCGCCGCCTTGAGCGCGCGCCAGCGCCTGCGCGTGCGTGTCCACGGTGAGAACGCCGTTTCCGACCGGGATGTTGTTGAGGATCGCCGTTTCCATGAGCCAGTGATTGGTGTTGTTGCATACGATGTCGTAGTGCGACGTCTCCCCACGGATGACGCAGCCGAGCGCAATGACGCCGGCATAAACCCCCTTGCTGCCGTCCGTAAAGAGCCCCGCCGCGACCGCCTGCGCGAGCGCTTGTGGAATCTCGAGCGCACCCGGCACCGGCACGCGATCATAGCCCACGCCGGCCGCATCGAGGACGGCTTGCGCGCCGGCCACCAGCGCTTCCGTGATGTCCTGATAGTAGGGCGCCTCGATGACGAGTACGCGGCCGGACCCGCCGGAATGAAGCTCCATCTCGGACTGCGGTCGATGTTCGTTTCTGACCATGCTGGACTACTCGATGGCCCGCGTTCCGACGATGCGCAGCCCGTAGGCCTCGAGGCCGACATAGATGTCGTCCGGCGCGTTGGTGAGCAGCACCATGTCGCTGACGCTGAGCGCCCTCAGGATCTGCGAGCCGACCCCGATCTCAACCAGCCGCCGGCCCGGCGCGGCCTTTTCCCCCTGCGCAGCCTTGGTGCGCCGCGCGATCCAGTCGGAAACGCTCTTCGGCCCGATGTCGCGGATCAGCACAATGACGCCGCGCCCCTCGCGCTCGATCGCGCGCATGGAGCACGGAACCGCCCCTTGCGTGCCGCTGATGCCGAGCAGGTCGCCCGGCACGTTGACCGCATGCACGCGCACGAGAACAGGCCCCGACGCGGAAATGTCGCCCTTGACCAGCGCCAGGTGCTCGACCGGCTCCACCGTCGTCGAGAAGACATGGAGGTCGAAGGCGCCGCCGAACGCGCTCTCGACTTTCGTGTGCGCCACCTGCTTGACCAGCCGGTCATGCTTGAGGCGGTAGGCAATCAGATCCTCGATGGTGCCGATCTTGAGGCCGTGCCGCTGCGCGAACGGAATGAGGTCGGGCAACCGCGACATGGTGCCGTCCTCGTTCATGATCTCGCAGATCACCGCCGCCGGGTAGAGCCCGGCCAGCCGCGCGAGATCGACGGAGGCCTCCGTATGTCCTGCGCGGATCAGCACGCCGCCCTCACGTGCGACCAGCGGGAACACATGCCCGGGCGAGACGATGTCGGCCGCGCCCTTGGTGGGGTCGATGGCGGTGGCGATGGTGCGGGCGCGGTCGTGAGCCGAGATGCCCGTGGACACGCCCTCGCGCGCCTCGATCGACTGCGTGAAGGCCGTGCGCTCGCGCGCCGCCGTCGTGCGCACCATGAACTCGAGCCCGAGCGCCTCGGCGCGACCCTGCATCAGCGCCAGGCAGATGAGCCCGCGCCCATGCTTGGCCATGAAGTTGATCGCATCCGGCGTCGCCATCTGCGCGGGGATCACGAGGTCGCCCTCGTTCTCGCGGCTCTCGGCGTCGACCAGGATGACCATGCGCCCGTTGCGCATGTCGTCCACGATCTCGTCCGTCGACGAGAGAAACCCGCCGCCCTCCGAAGCTGCGATTTTTCCGAGCCCGATGCTCACACCCGAAACTCCATGATGCGCGCCACATAGCGCGCGAAGAGGTCGATCTCGACGTTGACCGCGTCGCCGGGCTTTTTGCGCCCCCAGGTCGTCTGGGTCAAGGTCACGGGGATGAGGTTGATGCCGAAGCGGGCACCCGCCACCTCGTTAACGGTGAGCGAGGTGCCGTCGAGCACGATCGAGCCCTTGGGTGCGGCATAAGGCGCGAGGAGCTGGGGCAGTTCGAGCAGCACGCGAAGGCTCTCGCCGTCGGGCCGCATGTCGACGATGGTGGCCACGCCGTCCACATGGCCGGACACGATATGCCCGCCGAGTTCGTCGCCGGCCCTGAGCGCACGCTCGAGGTTGACCGGCCGCCCGTCCTGCCAGCTTCCGAGCGTCGTCTTGGAGAGCGTCTCGTTCGAGACGTCGACGGTGAAGGCCGAGCCGGCTCCGTCGGCGCGCACGGTGACGACGGTGAGGCAGCAGCCGTCGCAGGCGATGGAGGCACCGAGCGCGATGCTGTCGGCATCGTAGCGCGAGCGGATGGCGAACCGTCCGCCCTCGCGGCCGATCACCTCGCCGACGTCGGTGATGATGCCTGTGAACACCTTCGCGCTTCCTCAGCTTGCTTCTGCACCCCGCACGCGGAGGAACGCGACCGCATCCTCCCCGACGCGCCGGTGCGCCGCGAGCGCGAGATCTAGCCCCGGAGCGTAGCGGACGGCAAGCGCTGCGGGCGCGAGCGGCCCTCCTCCGTTGCCGCCGGCCTGGAACAGCACCACCTCGTCGACGAGCCGTTCCGCGGCGAAAGCGCGCCACACGGTCTCGCCGCCCTCGACCAGCAGCCGCGTAATCCCTTCGTCGGCAAGCCGCGCAAGCACATCCCCGAGGGAAAGCCCTCCAGCCTCCACTTCTCCTCCCCCCTTGTGGGGGAGACCGGGAGAAGGAGATTCCAGAACGTCTGATGTCGCGGCTGCCTCCGCCCCTGACCCCTCTCCACAAGGGGAAGGGGAATCCGCGCCAGGCACACGGAAGACACGCACGCCGCCAGCCTCCAGGACGCGCACCTTTTCCGCGTCGGCACCATCTTCCGTGAAGACCCACGTGGGGACATCGCGCGCCGTGCGCACGAGCTTGAGGCCGGGATCGAGACCGAGCGTGCGCGAGAGCACGATCCGCACCGGCGAGCGATCGGCGAGCCCCGGCAACCGGCACGTCAGTACGGGATCGTCGTCGCGCGCCGTGCCGCTGCCGACGAGAATGGCATCGCTCTCGGCCCTGAGGCGGTGCGCCGCCGCCCGCGCGGCCTCCCCCGTGACGAGCAGTGGCCGCCCGTGCGCTCCACGCGGCACCGTGCCGTCAGACGCCAGCGCCATCTTGAGCTGCACGAACGGCCGGCGCGCGGTGACGCGGAGGATATGCCCCAGCGTCACCCGGCGCGCCTCGTCTGCGAGCAGCCCCGTCTGAACCACGATCCCCGCCGCCATGAGGCGCGCAACCCCGTCGCTATGCGTGCGCGGATCCGGATCCTCGACCCCGATCACCACGCGGCGGACCCCCGCCGCGATCACCGCATCCGCGCACGGCGGCGTCTTGCCGTGATGGGCGCAAGGCTCGAGCGTGACGTAGAGCGTGGCGCCCTTCGCCCGCGTGCCCGCGCGCTTGAGCGCCTCCGTCTCGGCGTGCGGCCTCCCGCCCGGCTGCGTCCACCCGCGCGCGATGACCTCGCCCGTCGCCTCGTCGGCGATGACGGCACCGACGGCCGGATTGGGCGCGGTCGCACCCAGCCCCCGCCGCGCCATGGCCAGCGCAATCCGCATCATGTGCGCGTCGAAAGCTGAGAAGTCTGCGGCACTCATCGAAGACCGCCCAGGGTTATGCGAATGTGTCTGGACCTCGGCCTCCGCCGGGGTAACGTCGAGTTTTTGCATGCCGGCTGCCACCGATTTCCGTCATGCCGACGCTGGCCGGCATCCAGACACATCAGACCTTGGGCACTGCGTCCCCTCCTCGCGCCCGCGGACATCAATGCTTCTTGGCCAGCCGCAGCGGAGCGCCCGGCGCGTCGTCGCGCGCGATCTCGCCCAGCACCTCCTGGAAGTCGGCCGCCTCGCGGAAGTCGCGATAGACCGACGCGAACCGCACGTACGCCACCGGATCGAGCGCCCTCAGCCCCTCCATCACATAGGCGCCGATGGTGGAGGACGGAACCTCGGTCTCGCCCGCGCTCTCGAGCTGGCGCACGATGCCCGACACCATACGGTCCACGCGCTCGCTCTCGATCGGGCGCTTCCTGAGCGCCACCTCCACCGACTTCGAGAGCTTGTCGCGGTCGAACGGCACCTTGCGCCCCGAGCGCTTGACGACGATCAGCTCACGCAGTTGCACGCGCTCGAAGGTCGTGAAGCGCCCACCGCAGTCGGGGCACACGCGGCGCCGGCGGATGGCCGCGTTCTCCTCGGTCGGCCGGCTGTCCTTGACCTGCGTCTCCTCGCAAGAGCAGTAGGGGCAGCGCATCGGGTGGTCTCCAAACTGAAAGACGCCGGAGCTGTCCGCCCCGGCGCCTTCTTCTAGTGCAGTTTCAGGCCCGGCGAAACGCCCGACCCATGGCCTTCCCCAGCGGGGAGGCGCGCGATCAGTAGATCGGGAAGCGCTTGCAGAGCTCCGTGGCCTCGGCCTTGACCTTCTCCTCGACGGCGCCGTTGCCCGCGTCGCCGTTCTTGGCCAGGCCGGCCAGCACCTCGGCGATCATGCGGCCGATGTCGCGGAACTCGGCTTCGCCGAAGCCGCGTGTGGTGCCGGCCGGCGCGCCCAGGCGGATGCCCGAGGTCACCATCGGCTTCTCGGGATCGAACGGCACGCCGTTCTTGTTGCAGGTGATGTGCGCACGGCCCAGCGACTTCTCGGAGATGTTGCCGGTGAGCTTCTTGGGGCGCAGGTCGACGAGGATGAGGTGCGTGTCCGTGCCGCCCGAGACCAGCGCGAAGCCGGCGTTGACCAGCACCTCGCCCATGGCCTTGGCGTTGACGATCACCTGCTTGGCGTAGTCCTTGAACTCCGGCGTCAGGATCTCGCCGAACGCCACCGCCTTGCCGGCGATGACGTGCATAAGCGGGCCGCCCTGAATGCCGGGGAAGATGGCCGAATTGATCTTTTTGGCGATGTCCTCGTCGTTGGTCAGGATCATGCCACCGCGCGGACCACGCAGCGTCTTGTGCGTCGTCGTGGTGACGACGTGCGCGTGCGGGAACGGCGAAGGATGCTCGCCGGCCGCAACCAGGCCCGCGAAGTGCGCCATGTCGACCATCAGGTGTGCGCCGACCTCATCCGCGATCGAGCGGAAGGCCGCGAAGTCGAACTGGCGCGGATAGGCCGAGCCGCCGGCGATGATGATACGCGGGTTCTCCGCCTTGGCGATCTCGCGCACCTTGTTCATGTCCACGCGATGCGTGTCGGGCTCGACCTGATAGTGCACGGCACGGAACCACTTGCCGGACTGGTTCACCGTCGCGCCATGGGTCAGGTGGCCACCGTGCGCGAGGTTGAGGCCGAGGATCGTGTCGCCGGGCTTGGCCAGCGCGTTGAACACGCCCTGGTTGGCCTGCGAGCCCGAGTTCGGCTGCACGTTGGCGAAGCCGCAGCCGAAGATCGTCTTGGCGCGGTCGATGGCGAGGTTCTCGACGATGTCCACGTACTGGCAACCGCCGTAGTAGCGCTTGCCGGGATAGCCCTCGGCATACTTGTTGGTGAGCACGCTGCCGGCCGCCTCAAGCACGGCCTTGGACACGATGGTCTCCGAGGCGATGAGCTCGATCTCGTACTGCTGGCGCCCAAGCTCCTTGTCGATCGCCGACGCGACCTCGGGATCGGTCTCGGCGAGCGGCGTTTTGAAGAAGCGGGTGGTCGGGCTCTTGGCCTTCAGTTTGAACATGGACGTTTCCTCGTTGGTCCGGCTTTGAAATGAACGCGAAGGGACGGCGCTGAAAAAGCTCACGCGGCGATAGAAGGCTGGTGCGTCGCTCGCGACCCCGTACACGGGGCTTATCGGACGACAGGCCCTACTTTCGTATGCCCCTTACCATGCGCCATCAGGGAGCAACAGGGAAGCCGCGTCGCACCCCAAACTTGCTGTGCGGCGCAGCATGCGGCCCGCCTGGCGCGACGGTCGTTCAGCGAAACCAATCGATCACTCCGAGTCGACTGCACCGACCGGAATGACCATCGCGGATGTCGAGGTAGCGATGGCGCCTGCCTATTCGGCGGCGAGCTTGCCCGTGCGGCCGACGGCGGCCGGGCAGGCCGCCCACAGCTCGCCGAGCGCAGCCGTCAGCTCATCCATCTGCGCGTCCGTGTGATGCGGACCGGGCGTCAGCCGGATGCGCTCTGTGCCCCGCGGCACGGTGGGATAGTTGATCGGCTGCACGTAGATGCCATAGGCGTCGAGCAGGCGATCGGTCACCTCTTTGCAATGCACCGGATCGCCGATCAGCACCGGCACGATATGGCTCTGGTTCTGGAACACCGGCAGCCCCGCCGCCATGAGGCGCGTCTTGAGCGCGCGGGCACGCTCCTGATGGCGGGCACGCTCGAGCGAGCTCATCTTGAGATGGCGGATGCTGGCAAGCGCGCCAGCCGCTATCGCCGGCGCCAGCGAGGTCGTGAAGATGAATCCCGGCGCGAACGAGCGGATGGCATCGCAGAGATCGCGCGTACCGGCGATATAGCCGCCCATCACGCCGAAGCCCTTGGCCAGCGTGCCGTTGATGATGTCGACGCGATCCATCAC